>NZ_LDJO01000022.1 GCF_001431595.1 Stenotrophomonas acidaminiphila | reverse complement strand
AGCCTACGTCCACGACTGTAAAGCCGCGCTCGATTACCTGCTTCACCGCCTCTGCGCGGAACTCATCCGTGTACTGCTTGCTGTTGCCCATAAACACCTCGGTCATTGCCATCAATTATGGCGTCCGAGTGTCTACGAAAGGCTGGCCGGTCCAGAATCGAAATTTCGTTTACACAAAATCGATAACGGTTCCGCCTCCGAATGAACAACGCGCCATTGCCAACATCCTGGGCACATTGGATGACAAGCTCGAAGTCAACCGGCGAATGAATGAAACGCTAGAGGCGATGGCCCGCGCCCTGTTCAAGGCGTGGTTCGTGGACTTCGAGCCAGTGCGCGCCAAGCAAGAAGGCCGATGGCGGCGCGGCCAATCACTACCCGGCCTACCCGCGCATCTTTACGACATCTTCCCAGACCGACTTATTGAATCGGATCTGGGAGAGATTCCTGATGGGTGGGACGCAGGTTCATATGGGAGGATCGTATCGCAGCGATCCGAACGAGCGGGAAAGCGTGCGGTCACCGTGCTTTCAGCTGTGGCCAGCGGGAAGTTGGCAAGATCAGATGATCATTTTTCCAAGCGTGTGTATAGCAAGGACACAGACAAGTACTTGCTTGTTGAACAATGGGACTTTGCATATAACCCATCCCGTATCAATATCGGTTCCATTGGAATGTTAGAAGAGGACGTCGTTGGGGGCGTCAGCCCTGTGTATGTTGTTGCGCGCCCAAAGGATTCCTATCAATGGTTTCTCGAGTTTTCAATTCGTCGCGCCCAAACAAAGACGTGGATCAACACACTTGCGAGTGGAAGCGTACGTCAGTCGCTTTCCTACACAGATTTCGCATCAATTCCTTGCGTCATTCCTCCCGAAGCGGTAGTCGAGGAATTCAATCGAAGATGGTCCACATTGCGAGACGGGATCAGGTCGCGTGATGCTGAGTCCCGATCCCTTACCCATCACCGCGACACCCTGCTGCCTAAGCTCATATCTGGCGAATTGCGAGTGCCCGCCGCGGAGCGAATTGTCGGAGCGGTCGTATGACCTTGGATTGGTGCCCCGGCATCCGCGAGGCCTGCGAGTATTGGCGCGATGCGCCGATGCTGCAGCACACCTTTGAGGCGTTGCAAGCAAACATCGGAAGCGATAGTGACGCTTCGATCGACGCTGCGAAGGGGCTGGTTGAGTGTGTCTGCCGGGTAGTCATTGATCAACTCGACAATCCAACGGCACCCCTGAAACCTCGGGACGAGGCGGCGATAACCGAATGGGTGTCTGCGGCAACGCGGGTGCTCAGGCGCGGAGATGTTCGGGATAGAAAATTTGCAGACCTGATCAAGCACCACAACGGCTTGGCAGAGTCACTCCGCGTACTGAGGAACGACGCGGGGCCATTCAGTCATGGAAAAGACGGCTTCATCCAAGCCCTGACTGTCTATCACCGGCGCGCGGCAATCTTGGCAGCTGATGCCATCGTGGCATTTCTGCATCAGGCCTATCTGGACACGCAGCTCGACCCGATCAACTCCCGCGAACCGTGGGAGCGATTTGCGCAGGACAACGCGCTGATCGATGCACACGTGGGGCTGGCCGTGGACGCCGAGGACGGCGACTCACCAACCTTGCGCTTCCTGCTGCCGGGCGGCGATGAGCTGCCCATCAACATCGAAGTCAGCCGTTTGCTTTACCAACTGGATCGGGATGCCTACGTTGAAGCGCTGAACGCTGCGCGCGGCGCGCCTGCTCCGGCTGTGGAGCCCGTCGAAGGACACGGAGAGTCAGCATGAAGTTGACCCGCATCGCCAAGCTACGGCTCCGAGTGTTCCGCGACTTTGCTTGGCCAACAGAACTGCACTCGTTTGCGCAGTTCAATGTCATCTATGGATGGAACGGCAGCGGCAAAACGACGCTGTCATGGCTGCTTTCGCTCGTTGAGAAGAAGACCGCGCTCCTCGAAGGTGAAGCGGCACTGGAGATCGACGGCACAACGAAGGTCGCAGGCTCCGCTTTCGCTTCGGCGCAACTGCCCCAAGTGCGCGTCTTCAACCGGGATTTCATCAATGCCACCCTGTCACAAACGGGCGGCATTGCGCCGATCTACTTTCTCGGCGAAGACAGCATCGAGAAGCAGGCACGGGTCGAGCAGCTCAAGAAGGAACTTACCACGACCGACATTAAGTCGCGGACTGCTCAGGCCGACAAGACAAGAGCAGAGTCGAAGCTGGACGATTTCTGCAGGGACAAGGCGAAGCTCATCAAGGAGCTGTTGACCACTGCGAATAGCCAGACCTACAACAATTACGACAAGCGAAATTTCAGGCGTGCCGTTGAAGCAATGGATGCGCAGCAGGCGGCGGCCGCGACTCTGTCCGACGAGCAGAAAACACAGCTCCATAGCCAAAAGAACGCCCAGCCAAAGCCCCTTGTCGGGAAGGTCGTCGCGCCATCCATCGAACTTGATGCGTTGACGAGCGAGGTAGACACGCTGGTCGGTCGCTCCGTCGTCGCGCAGACGCTCGATGAACTGACCAGCAATGCCAAGCTTGCCGCGTGGGTGCAAGAAGGGCTTCATCTGCACTCGGGCGAGCACGCCTCCGACACCTGCCGCTTCTGCCAGCAGCCGCTTCAGGCAGCGCGTCGCGCCGCGCTCGAAGCTCACTTCAACGACGCCTTCGCGGGATTTCAGAAAGACCTGTCCGCCCTTCTCTCGAAGCTGAAGGCGGCCAAGCAGGCTGCGGCCTCACTGTCGCTGCCCGACGTTTCACGCTTCTATGAAGCGCTCGCGTCCGAAGTGCCATCAGCCTGCACGATGGTGTTGACGGCGCAGTCTGAGACCCAAGCCGCGCTCGATGCCCTCATCGCACGTGTCGAGGCCAAGCGCGATCAGCCGTTCGCCCCCGCCGCCACGCAGGTACAAGCTACGGCGAAACCCTCCTCGATTACCGACTCAGTCGCCGCATTCAACGGGATCGTGGAGAAGCACAACCGCATCTCCGCAGAGTTCACGGCGTCGGTCGACAGTGCGTGCAAGAAGCTTGAAGCCTCGTATGTCGCGGAGGCACACACCGAGTTTGTCCAGCTCTCCGGGGCTGTGAAAACCGCGACCGCCGAACTGGATGGCATAAAGGCTACGCAGGCAGAAACCCAAACGCAGATCAATGAGCTGGAACGCGCGATCCTCGAACATCGCCGCCCCGCTGACGAGCTGACTGCAGAGCTATGCGCCTACCTTGGGCGCGACGAGTTGCGCTTCGAGGTGAAAGGCACCGGCTACGCGCTGACCCGCAGCGGCCAGTACGTAGCGCATTTGAGCGATGGAGAGCGAACGGCGATTGCATTCCTCTATTTCCTCAAGTCGTTGCAGGACAGAGCATTCGACTTGAAGAATGGGATTGTCGTCA
Source organism: Stenotrophomonas acidaminiphila (assembly GCF_001431595.1). Classification (GTDB taxonomy): domain Bacteria; phylum Pseudomonadota; class Gammaproteobacteria; order Xanthomonadales; family Xanthomonadaceae; genus Stenotrophomonas; species Stenotrophomonas acidaminiphila. Next base: position 108,617 of record NZ_LDJO01000022.1, on the reverse strand, counting down.
TTGATGACCCGGTGTCGAGCCTCGATGACAACGCGTTGTTCTCGGCCTTCGGCTACATGAAGGACCGCACCAAGGATGCGGGACAGCTTTTCATCTTGACGCACAGCTTCTCGTTTTTCCGGCTGGTGAAGAACTGGTTCCATCATCTGCCAAAGCAGAAAAGCCCCCAAGTTGATCGACGACCCGGTAGGTTCTTCCTGCTCCGCACTCGTAGGCATGCTGACGGATCGCGCACTAGTGAACTAGGGCACCTTGACCCTCTGCTTGAGAAGCACGAATCGGAGTACCAGTACCTGTTCAAGCGCGTCTACGAGGAGGCTCACCGCAATGACGTTGTCCAACTGGAACACCACTACGGTTTGCCCAACGTCGCGCGCCGATTGATCGAGGCCTTCCTCGCTTTCCGCTTCCCCGAGATGAGCGGGGATCTCGGCCCACGACTCGAGCGGGTGGATTTCGACAGCGCGAAAAAGACCCGCATCCTCCGGTTGCTCAACACGTATTCACATGCTGGCGCAATCGCCGATCCGGGGCACGATCTTTCTTTGCTCGCAGAAACCCAACCGGTATTGCGCGACACACTCGAAATGATGATGGCTGTCGACCGTGAGCATTACGACGGGCTATTGAAGCTGGTGGCGATTCAGCCCATCGAAGAACAAGGAGAACCGTAATGGCGTTTCTTTCGGAGGCCGCCGTAGAGCTGGCATTACTGGAACAGTTGGGAGGGCTGGGATACAGCATCGAACGCGAGGAGGACATCGGCCCCGATGGACACCGACCGGAGCGCGAAAGTCACGATGAGGTTGTGCTCAAGAAGCGGTTTGAAGACGCCGTCGCGCGTCTGAATTCTGGCCTTCCGTTGGAGGCGCGTCAGGATGCCGTGCGGCGGGTGATGCAATCCGAGCTGCCATCGCTGCTTGAAGAGAACCGCCGTCTCCACAAGCTGATGACGGAAGGCGTGGACGTCGAGTATTACGCCGACGACGGCACGCTGACGGCAGGCAAGGTCGCGCTCATCGACTTCGAACATCCAGAGCAGAACGACTGGTTGGCGGTGAGCCAGTTCGTGGTGATCAACGGCCAGAACAACCGGCGGCCCGATGTGGTGGTGTTCGTGAACGGCTTGCCGCTGGGCGTGATCGAGCTGAAAGCGCCGGGCAGCGCCGGGGCGCATCTGCTGGGCGCGTTCAACCAGCTGCAGACCTACAAGAAGCAGATTCCGGCGCTGTTCAACACCAACGCGCTGCTGGTCACCTCGGATGGCATTGCAGCCCGGGTGGGTTCACTCTCGGCAGACCTTGAGCGCTTCATGCCGTGGCGTACCACCGACGGCACGGACGTTGCCCCGAAAGGTGCGCCGGAACTTTCGACACTGATTGAAGGCGTGTTCGAGCATCGCCGCCTGCTCGATCTGCTCTGTCATTTCACGGTCTTCGGCGAAACCGGTTCCGGGCTGGCCAAGATCATCGCGGGCTACCACCAGTTCCACGCGGTGCGACACGCAGTCAACAGCACGGTGACTGCGTCCTCGCCACAGGGCAATCAGCGAGTGGGCGTCATCTGGCACACCCAAGGCTCCGGCAAAAGCCTGCTGATGGCGTTCTACGCCGGGCAACTGGTCAAACACCCGGCAATGGCCAACCCGACGTTGGTGGTGCTGACTGACCGCAACGACCTCGACGACCAGCTCTTCTCGACCTTCTCGATGTGCCGCGACCTGATCCGGCAGACGCCGGTGCAGGCCGAGAGCCGCGAAGATCTTCAGAAGGTCTTGAGTCGGGCATCGGGCGGCGTGATTTTCACGACCTTGCAGAAGTTCGGCGAGATTGCGGAGCCGCTCACCACGCGCCGCAACGTGGTCGTCATCGCGGATGAAGCGCACCGCAGCCAATACGGCTTCAAGGCCAAGGTGGACGCAAAGACCGGGGAAATCTCCTACGGCTTTGCCAAATACATGCGCGACGCCCTGCCGAACGCATCCTTCATAGGCTTTACCGGCACGCCAATCGAGGCGGACGACGTCAACACCCCGGCGGTGTTCGGCAACTACATCGATGTCTACGACATCAGCCGTGCTGTCGAGGATGGCGCGACTGTGCCGATTTATTACGAGTCGCGGCTGGCGCGCATCGAACTCGACGAGGAAGAGAAGCCGAAGATCGACGCCGAGGTCAACGAGTTAACCGAGGAGGACTCCGAGGTCGACCAGGAGCGCTTCAAAAAGAAATGGTCAACGGTCGAGGCCCTGGTTGGCAGCGACAAACGCCTTGCACTGGTGGCCAAGGACATGGTCGCCCACTTCGAGGATCGCGTAGCAGCCCTCGACGGCAAGGCGATGGTGGTGTGCATGAGCCGCCGCATCTGCGTCAAGCTTTACGATGAGATCGTCAAGCTTCGCCCGGACTGGCACAGCACCGATGACAACGCAGGGGCGGTCAAGATCGTGATGACTGGCGCAGCGAGCGACCCGCAGGAGTGGCAGCAGCACATTGGCAACAAGGCCCGGCGCGATTTGCTGGCCAAGCGAGCCCGCGATCCCAAAGACCCGCTCAAGCTGGTGATCGTTCGGGATATGTGGCTGACCGGCTTTGACGCGCCGTGTATGCACACGATGTACGTAGACAAACCGATGCAGGGTCACGGACTGATGCAGGCAATTGCGCGTGTGAACCGCGTGTTCCGCGACAAGCCTGCCGGGCTGATCGTGGACTACATCGGTATCGCGCAAAACCTGAAATCGGCGCTGCAGCAGTATTCCAAGAACGACCAAGAAAATACCGGCGTCGACGAAGCGCAGGCCATCGCAGTGATGATGGAGAAGTACGAGGTCGTGCGGGACATGTACCACGGCTACGACTACGTCTCCGCGATGAGCGGCACGCCGCAGGAGCGCCTAGCGATGATGGCGGGGGCCATCGAGTGGATTCTCGACCTGCAACAGAAGCTGGCTGCGAAAGAGAAGACCAAAGAAGGCAAGAAGAACTCTCACCGTCGATACCAAGACGCCGTGCTGGCCTTGTCCAAGGCGTTCGCACTGGCTTCCGCTTCCGACGAGGCCCGCGAAATCCGGGAGGAAGTCGGCTTCTTTCAGGCCATCCGTGCCGCGCTGGTCAAGAGCAGTACTGGCTCCGGCGTGACCCAGCAAGAGCGCGAGCTGGCTATCCAGCAAATCGTCAGTCGTGCGGTGGTCTCAACCGAGATCGTCGACATCCTGGCCGCTGCGGGCATCAAGAGCCCTGATATCTCCATCCTCTCCGACGAATTCCTCGCCGAAGTGCAGCAGTTGGAGAAAAAGAACCTTGCGCTGGAAGCCTTGCGCAAGTTGATCAACGACGGTATTCGCTCGCGCAGCAAGGCCAACGTGGTGCAGACCAAGGCGTTCTCGGAGCGACTTGAAGATGCCGTGGCGCGCTACCACGCCAACGCCATCACCACAGCCGAGGTGCTGCAGGAACTGATCCAACTGGCCAAGGACATCCGTGCGGCGCGCCAGCGTGGCGAAGAGGCAGGGCTGTCTGATGAGGAGATTGCTTTCTACGACGCCCTGGCCGAGAACGAAAGCGCGGTGCAGATGATGGGCGACGACAAGCTCAAGCTGATTGCCCACGAATTGCTGATGAGCCTGCGAGAGAACGTGTCGGTTGACTGGGCCCACCGGGACTCTGCCCGCGCACGGATGCGGGTGCTTGTGAAGCGCATCCTACGCAAGTATGGCTACCCGCCCGACCTTCAGGACTCGGCGGTGCAAACGGTTCTGCAGCAGGCCGAGGCGTTGTCGTCGGGGTGGTCGGTGTCACGTGGAGGGACTGTTTGAAATGCAGCCGTTTTCAATCACGCTATTTGCCACGACTGGTGACCCCGAAGGCATTCGTCACCTCGACAAGTCGAACTGGTCGGGCTACGGGGTCGTCTTCAACAAGGAGCTTTTCCATCTGTTGAAGCAGGAGCCGGGCTTCTCGCAAGCCGGCATCTACATCCTTGTCGGCAACGCCGCTGAAGAGACGATCTACATCGGCGAGGCCGACCCTGTCGGCGACCGGTTGAAGAACCACGTCTCGAACAAGGAAGGTTGGGTGTGGGGCGTCTACTTCTTCGACCGCAACCACAAGATCGGAAAGACCGAAGTTCAGTACCTGGAGTCGGCGCTGGTTGCGCTGGCCAAGAAGCATGACCGGGCCATTCTGCTGAACAAGAACAACCCGACGGCTCCGACGATGGCCCCTGCGGCCAAGGCCACGGCGCAAGCGTTCCTGGCCGATATGTTGCTGATCCTGCCAATGCTCGGCATCAACGCCTTCACGCCGCCGAAGCAGGAAGACCCGAGCGATCAGGTGCAGCCCGTGGGGTCGGAGAGCGACAAGTTCGACACCATCGTCGTCCCTGCCCGCGAGGAAGGTTTCAAGCAACGATTCCTGAATGAGAACTGCTGGTTCGCCGTGAGAATCAACGCGAAGCACATTTCCAAGCTGAAGTTCATCGCTGCCTATCAGGTTGCCCCGGTCGCTGCCATTACCCACATAGCCGAGGTCGAGGCCATCCTGCCTTACAACGACACTGGCAAGTACATGATCAAGTTCAAAGGGCCTGCGACGGCGATTGTCCCGATCCCGCGCCCGGAAAATAGCGAGGTCAATATGCAGTCTTCGCGCTACGCGCTGCGGGAGAAGCTGCTGGCGGCGAAGAATCTGGACGAGGTCTGGGCGTAAGGGCGAGGCGCGTCGGGTAGGTAGAAGTCGGCCAGCACCAAGTCACTGTTTGGCGGCTGCATTCATCTCCCCGACCCACGCCTGCAACGCCCTCAGTTGCTCGGCGTTTTCGTGGCAGGTCTGGTAGTTGGCGGCAACGGTCCCGGCGACGGCAGAGAGCGCAAGGCCTGCGGCGGCCGCATCAGCATTTCGGGCGGACTCGGGCAGCTCACCGGCGGCGGCAGCGTCGTGCAAGCGCACAAAACCACGGTTGATAGTGCAAGCAGCATCAGCTTGAACGGGCACATAGACGGGAACCTCCTTGAAGATGGTGTCGCCCTTCTCGCGGATGACGCGGACGCGGTCGACGTACTGGGTGACGACCTTGACGGTGGCTTGTGCGTGCCGCTCGCGGGCGGCGGCGGTCTGTAGGGCTTGTTGCTGGATGGCGGCATCCCATTGCGCTTGGACGTGGCTCGCACCCTTGATCCAGCCAAAGCCAACCAGGGCGACGCCGAGTGCCGCGAGGGCCAGCAGCCGGTACGGCCACGGAATCAGGGTCACGACGCATCCCCGATGCACTGCCGGTATTCGGCTTCTCGCCGTGTAGCCAGCCCACCGCACAGGCGCGCGTTGGTGGGCAGCGCGCAGTCCTTGCCCTGGAAGAAGCGCCAGCGCAGCAGCTCGGCACAGGCTCCCGCGTAGTCCTCGGCGTTGAGTTTCCTGACCAGCGTGGACTGGCAGAACGCGCGGCTGCCGACGTTGTAGGAAAAGCTCACCAGCGCGTCGTACTCGTGCTGGGCAAGGGGCACGGTCACGCATTGCTTGAGCGCACCCTCGAACTGCTGCACATCGCTGAGCGCCCGAGCCAGCGCCTTCGGCGGCGTGGTGGTGTCGCCCAACTTCACGTCGGTGGTGGTGCCAAAGCCGATGGTCGGCACATCGCCCTTGACCGGGATCACTGCGCGGTCGGTGTAACCCTCGTGCAGCACGATGCCGACCAGCGCGGCAGCGGACAGCGTCAGCGCGGCCACGGTGCGTCTTTGCGGTGGCCGGATCATCGGTGCATCTCCGGCTGCGCCACGATGCGGGCCACGGTCGCGCCGATGCTGGCGGCGAAGGCCAGCAGCACGAATGCGCCACGCGGCAGCACGTCGCCAAACAGCGGCACCACCACTTCCGCCGCCGTGAAAGCAGCGGCCAGCAGGGAGAAGCGAATGCTCCAGGCCCGTCGTAACACGCGCCGCCAGTCGTCCAGCAGACATATCTTCGGCTTGGCGGTCATTGCACGCCTCCCATCAGCTTCAACTTGATGGCGGCCCCAACCAGCAGCGCGGCCAGGATGCCGGTGGTCACGACCTTGATCGTGGTCTGCCACGCCGTTCTGCGTGCATCGCGCCAAGCTTCCAGCAAATCGCGCAGTTCGCGGATGTCCTTCGCGGCACTGCCGTTCTCCAGCCCGAGATGGGCAAGGCAGCGCTCGGCTCCGCGTTCGGCGGCACGGTCGAGCAGTTCGTCGAAGTCCTCGCGGCGCAGCAGAAGCATGTTCTCTACGAGCGTGGCCGGTTGTTGTTCTGGTTCAGTCATTGCGGGTCTCCAGAAAAGCAAAACCCGCCTCGTGGGCGGGTTGCTGATGGGTCAGAAAAGTGAGTTCAGATGGCGATGCCCGCGCTCCAGCCTGCGGGTTTGTAGGCCGAGAGCTTGGCCTCGTCCTCGATGTAGCAAAGCCAGCCGATCTTGGGCGCGTGGTACTCCCAGGCATCGGCAATTCGCACAGCGATCTGGTTGGTTTTGCCTGCCCAAACGCCCGTGGCGGCAGCAGGCACGATGTAGCGGTCACCGTTGGCGGGGCTGGCCGGTGGCGTGGTCAGGTCGCGATCTTTGACAGCCAGGCCCACCGTCGCGCCCAAGCGCTTCAAGTTGGCGTCCATGCCGGTGTCCCAGCCGCTTTCGCCCAGCGTCCAGCCGTAGGTGAGTCCAAGGTTCGGGTCGGTCGATGACATGCTTATCTCCAGAGGGGTGCGGCTTGCCGGATACGCCTGACGGCTTCCGGATCGCCGGTTCGGTGGCTTTGCTGCGGGTGTTGTCGCCAATGACGACCAACGATGGGCAGGTACAGCACGCCGCCGCGCTTGGCCACGAGCAGGGTCAGCAGCCAGTCGGCGAAGTTGTTGAGGTCGGTGGTTTCCTTGAGCACGGCTTCGACGACGGAGCGCCGCATCACGATCAGGCCATGTACGTGGCTGGCGCTGTTCGCGTGCTGCCAACGGCTGTAGGCCAGACGCCGCACCGCGATGTCCTGGCCGTTTTCGTCGGTCAGTGCCTCGTCAGTGTAGGCCATCACGGCCTGCGGGCAGGCATCCAACGCATCGGCCAGTTGCCTGAAGGCACTGGCTTCGTACAGATCGTCTGGATCGACGAAGGACACCAGCGGCAGCGTGCCTTGCGCATAACCTGCCGCGCGTGCTTCCCCGATACGGCCCGGAATGCCCGGCAAAACGTGCAACTGGATCGGTGCGTCCTCGAGGCTGGCGATGCAGCCCTCCCGCCATTCGGCGGGCTCATTCAGGGTAAGCAGATGAACATCGATACGTGCTTCCATCACACACCTCCCCAATACTGTCCCCAGCGCAGGCCGTAGCCTGCGCGATCCATGACCCGCACCTGGGGCTGCCAGCTGCTCAAGCCATCGCGCTCGGCGCTGATTTCCACCGTGATGCGATCACCCAATGCACCGGCATCCAGCGCGGCAGCAGCTGCCGTCCAGACGTAGGTGGTGTCGAGCAGCCCCGTTTCCGTGTGCGCCAGCACGTTGTTGCGATTACGGATGTGCACCGTGTAGGTCACACCCAGTTCTGGCCCGATATCGCCTTCGTCTTGCTGCACGAGGTAGGCGGTCTGCTGGGTGCGGTCACGATGGGCCCACGCGATGGTGAGATCACCGGCCACAACGGCAGGCTCAGTCTGGCCATTGAGGCGGATGCGACCGGGTGGATACGGCAAGGACTGCCGACCAATCAGCACCATCGGCTGGCCATTGGCGGCCAGCACAGAGTCGCCCTGATCGGTCGACGTGCGAGGAATCGCGCCTACGAACACCGACTCGCCTGGGGCGCGCTCCGCACCTTCCGATGCCAGCCATTCACCCACCCCGATGAGGCGGGTTCCAGTCGTGTGCGAATGAGGTGTGGTGTCGAGCACGCCGCGTGCAAGGTCAACCGTGGCCGCAGTGGTATCGAAGTCCAGGACAGCGACGGCTTCGCGGATTTCACCGCTGCCATCGACCAGATAGGCGTAGTCGCCCACGGTCAGCCTTTCCGGCTGGCTGATGGCCGTCACCGGCACGCCGATGGCATCGGCTTCACTGGCAGGCAAGGCCGCATCGAGCGTGAACAATGGCGCGTAGTCCTCGCTGGCCACACTGGCGATCTCGCCTGCGGACGCACCGGTGGCGAGCAGCCAGTTCAGTTGCCCCACACCACCGGCAGCGGCCAGTGCACCGACTGCGGCATCGGTGTCGGTCAGGTAATCCAGCTCAGCACGCGACAAGGTGCGCGCCAGTTCCCAGTACGGAATCTCCACCGCCACGATCTGCGCGGGCGGCAGCGGCTCCAGGGTTGGTTCGTCGATGATCGGTGGTGGCGGGGCCAGCACCGCGTTATCCAGCCCGAACACATCCTCCATCGCCTCGATGCGCCACTCAGATGAGCCCAGTGTGCCGGTATCGATGCCGGTCACGCGCACCACCATCTGGTCGATGCCCAAGCGCGGCCAGTTGAGCAGGAACACGTCACCCGGCAGCGGCGCGCGTTCCAGCGTGTCGCGTGCCACGGTCAGACTCATCCGGGCCAGGGGCGAACCCAAGGCACGCAGATCCCGCAGCGCCAGCCGTGCGGCCAGCGGCCCGTAGTTGACGCCCGGGTAGTCGCGGCGCTGATTGATCACGCCGCCTTGCAACTGGATCGCGGCGAGGTTTTCCACGGTGACGGTGGTGTCACCGCCGGTTTGCCAGTCGGTGTAGACCACGGTCAGTTCGTTGGGCAGCTCGCCCCACTGGGCACGCTCGAAGCGTTCCAGCCGCACGATCTCGTCTGGCCCCAGTTGCGGCAGGCTGTCGATCCAGTAGTCGTCGCGCAGCAGCTTGAGCTCGAACGTGCCTTGCTCCGGATCGGTATAGAGAATGCCGCCGATGTGGTCGATGACCTGGCCGATGAAGCTCTCGATGGGCTGCTGGCGCGTCCAGATCAGATTCAGACCAAAGCCTTCATCCGACAGGGCCCACGCTGCATTCCAGAAGCTCCAGCCGATGCTGTCGTGCGGGTAGCCCATGCCCCAGTGCGGGTCGGTCAGGCATTGCACCAGGATGTGGGCCGGGTTCATGCCGACACTGATCTCGCGGCCCTGATCGTCGTCCCAGGCACGGACCTCGGCGTTCCACTCCATCCACGGAGAGTCGTGCCAGCCTGCCGTGAAGCGGCGCACGCGCACCGCCCACGGCTTGATGTAGGGATTGTTGGCGGCGAACAGGATCTGCCGCGCCACCAGTGACAGCACGCCCCGGAAGGCCGGAATGGCGCTGCCGAGGCGCGCCATCAGATAGTCGTTGCGTCCCTGTCCAGGGCCACCTGGCAACACATCGATGTTGCCGACCACGCCACCTTCACGCTCGTCACCACCGAACAGCGTGGGCTTGTTGATTCTGAGGGTGGTCAGGCCGTGCCCGCTGGACAGCGGCCCACGGTCGGCATCACCCCAAGCGGTGCGGTCGCCCATCTGGATCTCCTGCACGGCATCGACCGGGCCTTGGCACAGCACCAGGTGCAATCCCATCCGGTAGCGGTAGCCGACGGTTTGCTTTTTGCTGCTGCCGCCCATCAGTCGTGCCCCTGCCGGATGCGCGCGTGCTCCACCACCCTCAAGGCCATCGCGTCGCCGGTAGCCAGCAAGGTGTCGGCCGCGCAGCCGTCACGCAGAAAGGCGCGGAAGTCCAGGTCGTGGCGGGCGAACCAGACGCGCGTGCCGTTCACGCACAGGCCCACGGCGCGCACATCGTCGATGGTGACGGTCCCGTCCGTGCTCATTTCTTGCCTCCTTTCTTGCGGATCGGATCGGCTGCGAGATCGCCGTACCAGACCACGTTGGCACCGCGCAGCAGCACGGAGCCAAATACGACGGGAATCGGGCGGCCTTCTTCTGCGGTTGGGGCATCGACGTCAGACAGGGACGCTGGTTTGGGCTCGGGCGGTTTCGGGGTGAGTGCGACCGAAACCAGCGCCGCCACCACGATGACGACGAGGTACCACATGGAAATTCTCCGGAAGGGTCAGAACACGCCCGTCGAAAACGGGTTCTTGCTTGGGATGGCGGGAAAGCCGCCGTAGTTGTCGAGGTTGTTGAAGCGCGCCTGGCAGGTGTCCGTGCTGTGATCACAGCCGACGGTCAGCAACACCTCCGTGCCGGGCTCAAGGGCCGTTGGATAAAGCAGTTCGACGCCGCTGCCGTAGTCGCTGATGATCATGTGGCGCGCACCCTCCGGTGTTTGCAGCCAGCCACCGGCCAGGCCGCCGCTGACCTCACCCGGCACACCACCATCGAGCTCGACACTGCGGCCATACACCTCCAGGACGAAGGCGCTGGCTGTGATCGGCGACGCTCCGCAGGCAGTGGAATACAGCACGTGGGAGCACTTGCGGCTGTAAAGCCTGCGCAGGCCGATGCGCTTCAAACTGACTTGCGCGGACTCGCAGCGGATGCGGGCGGCGTCGGCGTCGATCTCGACGCCCAGCACCCGGCCCATCCAGCGCGTGCCCGACAGCCACCAGTAGTCGCCCCAGGTATCTCGTTGCCCGAGGCGCAAGGTAACCGAGGTGGTTTCGCCGGTCAGCGCGGTCGCCAGTAGATGGCGAACCAGATCGCCATTGGGTGGCAGCTTCAGTTCCAGCGCCGACTTTGCGGCTTCGGCACCCAGCGCCAGTTCGTTGCGCTCAATGGACAGGCTGGTGTACAGCGTGCCGTCGAGATCGACATCGAACTCGTGCGGCGTCAGATAGAACTGCGCGCTGTTGCTGGCAAAGGCGTAAAGCTCGACTTCCAGCAATGGGTTCTGGCTCATCGTGCTTACTCTCCCTCGTAGGTTTGACGGTCATTGCCGCGTGGTTCGGGCAACTGGCGCGCGGTCAGGGTGATTTCCAGCAGCGTCGGGCTGTGCCAGTACAAGTCGATGGCATCGTGGTCGAGGCGGCAGCGCACGAGCCGAATGACGCGGCTGCCTTCGGGTACCCAGTCGTCGAGGCCCGAGCGCAGCACCAGCACACCACCCTGATCCTGATGGCAGGTCGCCGTCAGGGCATATTGCTGATAGCCGTCCGGATGCACGATCAAGCAGGCGGCGGGGCGATGCCAGAACGCAGAGAGGCCTTTGCCGTCCACACGCAGGAAGCCATCTTCCGGGTCGGCTTCGGCCCTCACCCAGAGGATCGGAGCCAGGCCATCGGGGAGCCAAAAGGCGTTGAGCCGTCCCTGCGTTTCCCACAGGCGAGCGCGCCAGATCTCGATGTCGTCCAGGGTGCTGGCCAGATAGCGTCGCTGCAAAGTCGTCGTCGACCACGGATCGTCCCGGCGCACCCACGGATCTGCAGGCGAAAAGTCCTGGCGGGTGATCGTCGCTTGCGCGGCGGCCGTCGGATCGTCACGCCAGTTGCCATCCGGCCAGATCGGGATCTCGTCGAGCCATGGGTCATCCAGGCCATCCGTGTCCGGCATCTGCGCGGGCGTGATCGACGCCGTCACGCTGGCGCCAACTGTCCCCGGCACCCATTGGGTGAGATTCGCTGGATCGACGGCCTTGCCCCACACCAGCGGCATCACGCTACTTCCGGCGGCAGCCGTGCGGGCCAGAGGCTCGGCGAGCCACAGCAGATCGCCTTCCACATCGCTGAGCTGGGCAACTTGCCAGCCCTCAGGCGCAATGATCAGTACCCAGCGCTCGTCGCTGTCCCAGCCCTGCACGCCGTCGTAGGTCAGCCGCAGTTCAGCGGCCGGTGGGCCAAAGCGCCGCCAGTCAGCCTCCGATACCGCAAGTGTCAGCGCGCCCTCCTCAGCGCCCTCGGTGAGGTGAACGGCGTACTGTGGCAGCGGCCACCACGCGGTCTGGCCCAGATGATCGGCCAGCCAGTCGGCGACCAGGGCATCGGTCTTACGAGCATTGCCCACCTTGTAGGTGAGCCAGCGCCGAGGAACGCGTCGGCGTGCCTGCCGGGATTCGTTGCCACTGGCCAACCGCGTGACGCTGGTCTGCCACTCCAGCCGTTCGACGAGGGGCTCCATCCAATCGTGGCGGAAGGCAAACACACCGCGTTGCGCATCCGGCCACGGCTGGTCGCCAAAGGCTTCCATACCGGTGGCGACGATGGCGCTCGAGGCCGTGTCTCGGCGCAGCACTTCGACCAAGAAGGTCGGTGTATCGATGGGTGGCCAGGGGCCTGCCAACGATTCCGCCAGCAGGCTGGCCGCCAGATTGGGAGGCATCGGAGCCACAGCCGTTTCCGGCGTGAAGCGGGCTGCGCTCGCCCCAAAGGTGGCGCGCGAGAGCACCTCACTCTGGAATGTGGGCAGTTCGCTTCCCGGCGTCGGCGAGCTTCCAACCTCCGCAAGGTCTTGAACGACGACGCGATCCGTCATGCCGACTCCACGCCGAACTCAGCGGCATTGAAGGCGGCCTCCGTCCACTGCACGTTGCCGTTCGGGTTGCGCTCGAACAGCGTGCTCTGCCACGCCAGTTGCTCCTGCAGAATGATGTCGGTACTGACGGCGCTTTGCGCACCACTGACCACGAGGCCTTTGACCTTGCCCAGACCGGCGTCGGTCTTGCGGGCCAGCATCGTGAGCTGGACGCCGTAGATGGCGGGCGTGGCCATCACCGGCAGCGGCTCGACATCGAAGGACTGCCGCAGACCGACGCTTGGCGCATTGATCGCCGTAGCTTCGTCCTCGTCGCTCACGGCTTCCCATGCGGCGGTACCGACCGGGCTGGCCGTCCACTGGTTCAGGCTGCCATCGGCCTGTGCCTGCAAGGCATCGACGCGCACATCACCGAGGAAGGTATTGTTGATCGTGCCGCTGGTGTCGGCGATGTAGAAGTCGTCGACGTCGATGGTGAGCGGGCAGTTTTGGCCAGGCACTGCACCCACGAAAGCCGTGAGCAGTTGGCCACCGCCCTGAATCGTGTTCTGCGCCGTCATCTGGATGGCCAGAATCCCGTTGATGCGCACCGACAGCACGCCGTTGCTGGTGCCTTGCGTGACCTGCAACTCGATGTAGTGCCAGCCGCGCGCCGGAGCGCTGGCGACTGAGACAGAGATCAGCTGGTCGTAGCCGTATTGCCAGCGGTAGAGCTTGAGCCGCCCATCCTCGCCGATCTTCACCAAATGTGCGACCTGCGAGTTGGTATCGCGCACGCCGAGCAGCAAGGGTTCGGTATAGGTGTTCTGGTACGGCACCACGCGAATGGCCGCACCGACGATCAGGCTGGTCTTGGTGGCGTCGAGGTTCTTGACGTAGCCACCACCCGAGCCTTCCGGCAAACGCAGGGCATAGGAGGACGGGCGACGGCCATTGATGCGGATGGCCTGCGGTGACAGATACGCCGCTTTGCCACGCGCAAGCCACGGATCGCCAAAACTGTCCACGGCCTGCGGGTCGTAGTGATCGAAACCGTCGATGAACAGAAGTGCCATTGGATTTACCCTTGCAGCGCCGCACGGATGGCCCGTGCATTGCGCCCGATGATGTTGACGATGACTTTCTCTCCGGCAGGCGACTGCAGGTGGTCGTGCGTCACGCCCGGATCGACCGCGTTGACGATGCGCACCGCCTGATTCATCTGCGGCTGCGCGGGTGGCACTTTCACTTCCGGCACCAGACCACCGGCAGCAAAGGCCAGCTCACCACCTTTGAAGCGCGGGCCTGCCGACAAGCCGTTGAGCGAGTCGAGGAAAGCCACGCCGACCTGGCGCACAGCGGCCGCCCGCACCACGTACTCGCCTGCCGACAGACGCGCCGGGATCGAATCCGAGGTGGCGCTGCCCGGCCCGGAGACCAGTCCGCCGCCCGCGAACTTCTTGATGCCACCCAAGAGCGCCATCACGGCGGCGACCATGGCTACCATCGCGGCCACAGCCAGCGCAGGCCCGACGTAGGGAATGGAAGCCTGAGACGCCGCTGCCCCGGCTCCCGCCTTGGCGGCATCCATCGACACCACAGCGGTGGTTTCGGTGGTCTTTTGGGCGACCTTGGCGGCGCTGGCCGCAGCATCGACGGTCTGCTCCTGCTGAATGAAACCGAGCTTGAGCGCCAGCATCCGAGCCTGCATGGCGATCCACTGCTGGAACGGCTGGATCACGATCTGCTGCAGAAAGGCGTCGGCCACCTGCTGGAAGATGTTCGCCAAGGCACTGCGCCAGGTCTGCGCGCCGGTGATCATCCCGTTGAGCGCACCGCCGAAGCTCTCACCGATGCGGTTCCACAGCGGTGCCATTTCATCGACGGTGAGCTTGGTGCGATCCAGCTCGTTGCGCCACGCCTGCACGCGAATCACCGCATCCGGACCGATGGCCTGCGCGGCTTGCTGCATGGTCGGCAACAGGCGCTCCATCTCGGTGGCCGATTGCTGTTGCAAGGCCACGATCTGCTGGCGAGCCTGTGCCTCGGTCAGCAATCCAGCCTGCTGCTGGGTCTGGATGGCTTCCTGCGCATTGCGCAGACGCTCGGTGACCTGCCGCCATTGGGCTTCCAAGGCCGCCAGATTGGCCTGCGCGGCCTTCACGTTGATCAGCCGGTCAACGAGTGACACGCCATCGGTATCGCTTTCTGCAGCGAGACGTGCCCGCAGATCGCGGTAGCTGCGCTCGATGGCGGCTTGCCGGTCGGCATCTGTAGCCGTGCCGGTGATCTGCGCCAGTTCCTCACGCGCCTGCGCCAAGGCATCAGCCAGTTCCCGCTCGGCTTGTGCTGCCTTGCGGGCGTTGGCCTGCTCGATGTCCGTGCGCCGGTTATTGAGCGTGATGAGGTCGGCTTCCGCTTTGGCCACCTCGGCTTTGGCGCGCAGGCGGTCGTTTTCCGATTTGCCCGTGGTGGCGACTTGCTGACTGCGGGCCAATTCCTGCTGCTTGCGGGCAATCTCGGCATCGACCTCGCGCTGCTCGATGGCCGTTTTCTGGGTGTAGTAGTCGCGCACCGAGACCAGACGATCTTCCAGTGCGGCATCAAGCGCAGTCTGTTGCCGGGTCAGACCGTCCTTGAGCAGCGCGAACTCGGCGTCCAGCTGCGCTTTCATCAGCGTGGTCTGCGCGCCGGTCGTGTCCTGCGCTGGCTTGGCGGCCTTCGGTTTGGTCAGGCGCTGCAGCAGTTCCGGATCTGCCTGAATCTTGGGCGCCTTGACCTCGATGGGCTTGGGATCGAACAGGCTGTCGCGGAAGGACGCCAGCTCATCCAGCCGTTTGACCAGATTGCCCTTGAGGTCGGCAATGATGGCCTTGGCTCCCTCGGTGTTGCCCTTGAGCGCTTCGACCGCCGCCGCGACACCTGCACCAATGGCTTCGCCCAAGGCGACGAAGGCCTTGCCAACCGTGGCCGCACCGAGCGCCAGGGTCTTGAGCACCAGCACCACGCCATCCAGGATCGCGCGCAGTGTGCCGCCTTGCTTTGCAGACTCGACCATGCCACCGGCCATGTCGTTCAGGGCGGGCAGCAAGGACGCGATGATCTGGTTGCCGATGCTGGTGGTGGCCAGCTTCAGCTTGTCGAGCGCATCGTTGAAGTCGCCAGCCTGTGCTGCAGTCTCACTGCTCATCTGCACGCCGAGCGCCTGCATCTCGGCAGCCAGCTCGTTGATGCCGTCGCGCCCCTGATTCAGAAACGGGATCAGCTCCGCTCCTGACTTGCCGAACAGTTGCACGGCCAGCGCAGTCTTCTCCGCGCCATCGGGCATAGCCTTGAAGCGCTCGGCCAGATCCAGTAGCACCTGATCGGTGGCACGCAGGGTGCCGTCCTGGTTCTTGAACTCGACGCCCACCGCAGAAAATCCGCGAGCGGCATCTTCCGATCCGGTCGCGGCCTCCAGCATAGTGGTAGACAGCTTGCGCAGGCCCTTCTCGAACGATTCGCCCGACACACCGGACTGCTCGGCTGCCGGTTTCCATACCGAAAGGGTCTCGACGCTGACACCGACACGCTGCGACATCTCGTCCAGAGCGTCGCCAGTGTCGATGGCCGATTTCACCATCGCGGTCAGGCCCGCCACCGACACGGCCACGCCGAGATTGGCCAGCACGCCATTGACGCTCTTGGCCGTATCGGTGAGGCCGCCCAAGCCCCGCTTGATCGAGTCGAAGGCGGTCTTGGTCTGGTCGACGGCGCTGATCAGGATTTGGGCACGATTGCTTGCCATCAGACTTTGTCCAGTTCTTGTTGAATCGCTCGCGCCAAGGCAGGTAGTGCGCGTTGCACGCCACCCGCCAGATTCAGTCGTCGTTTGAGATCGACGCGCCTGACCAGCACCGCGATGGGAATTTCCTGGCCGCGCTTGATCTGTTTTGCGCCAGTCCGGGCACGCTCGGCACGCTTGAAGCGGTTGAGCTGTCCCGCGTTCTCTTTGATGTTCTCGGCCATCAGCAGCACGCGACCGTTCTTCTCGATGAAGAAGGCATTGCCCGAACGCATCAGGCCATCGATGACCGCCCTGAAGCGTTTCGGACCGATGCGCCCGGGCAGCAGTGGGATCAACAGATTGCCGCTGACCGTGCCGCCTTTCTCGTGCAGGCCGAGCCACGGAATCTTGCTGCCCACCAGCAAGGCGGGCAGTTGCTCCGACTTCTTGTCGAATACCTTCACGCCCATCGAGGAGATGAAGCTGTTGCGTTTGACGGTGAAGGCGCTGCGCATCTCGGATCGCGCGGCATCACGCACTTCACGCCCGCCCGATTGCATGCCCTTGGCGACGGCAGCGTGGATGGCACGACGCCGCTCCGCACCCCACGCCGCCAACTGGCGCGGGTCCAGCAGACCGGTCGTGGTGAGCGAGAGACGCATGGGTCAGTCCTTGAGCAGATCGCGTTGCAGTTGTTCGATGCCACGCTTCTCGCCCTGCGCTGCCACGGCATGAATGCCGAGCAGCTGGCCCAGTTGCTGCCGCTCGATCTGTCCGTCGGCGTCCAGAAAGGCTTGGGCCTGCGTGAGCGTGTAGGCCATCACCTCATCCAGCCGGTGCCCGGCGCGGATCAGGCGGGCGACGGCGCAGTCCCAAGGCTGCGGATCAGCGGGGCCAGCTTGTCTGCCGAGCGCTGGATGCCCGGCACCACCCGGCCCACGAAAAAATCCGCGTTGACCTCGAACACGGCGGCGGCCAATTGCACTGCGTCGTCCAGCGGCAGATCGTTGATCCACGCGCGCTCGCGCCGGGTGGTGATCGCCAGCAGATCAAGCATTGAATCACCGTGCTGGCCCAGCAGCGCCAGCCAGTCGGGATCGGCGCTCAGCTCGGACGCCAGCGGGCGCATCACGGCCAACAGCCGTGGCAATTCGCCCAGCCGGATCGGCGTCAGTTCCAGTGCGCCGCCGGACAGCGTCACCACCACCGGCGATGGCGGAAAGGTGTTGAACGCGTCCATCACAGCAGCACCAGACGGCCGAACTGACCGAGATCACCACCGACCGGCTTGGTCAGATCCGCCAGCACTTGGCCCGACAGCTCGAACTTGAGCAGTTCGTCCGTGATGATCGAGAGTTCCTTGGCCGGGTTGATGGCCACGCGGTAGAGGTCGATCACCACCTCGCGGTTGCCGTCGGCGGTGTTGAGCCCCTCGAAGCGAATCCAGCGCTCGGGCAGCGGCTGGGTGAACATCGCCGTGCTCTGCGCCGCGCCATAGGCGTAGTCGACGGTGAACGGCTCGGTGTACGGGCCGCCCGACGTGGCATCGAGCACCACCAGCGAACCGTGCTTGGCATTGACGCTGTACTGGCTGGCCGGGAGCGTCTTAGGCGTGGCATCCGAGTCCTGGATCTGCACGGCGGACACGTTCTGCATGGTCAGCGGGTACAGACTGCCCGGCGTGACCGGGTTGGGCAGCAATTCGCCCGTCACGGTACCTGGGGTGATCGTGGTCGTGGTGCCGTAGAGCGCGAGCGCCAGGTTGGTGGCGATCAGTTCCTCCAGCGTGCAGGCGAATTCGCCCTTCTTGGTCTTGATGAGTTGCAGGTCGGTCAGGCGCTGGCCCGACTGCGCTTCCTGGTGCTCGATGGTGTCCACCGACAGCGACACCTTCAGTTCGGGCACGTTGCCGACGAAGGTCAGCCCGGCTGGATTGCCGAGGTCATCGCGTGCGCCGATGTAGACGCGACCTTGTCCGGAAAAGTAAGCCATGTTCAGTCTCCTTGGGTGGCTGCAGTTGTGGAAGCACCGGACGTGGCATCACGGCGGGTGAGTTTGGAATCGGTGGCGGGGGTGGCCGCTTTGGCCGTGCCTTGCGCGATCAGCCAACGGGCGCTGGCGTCATTCAGATCAAGGCGATCACCTACGGCGAGGCGCTTGCCTGCGTGGGTATGGGGTTTCAGTAGTTCGATGGAGAGGGTTTGCATAAGGGGTTCATCCTGTTTGGGTGAGGTCGATGGCATGGGTGCGGTAACGGATCTCGTAGCGGGCGGGCAGCGCGACGGCCCCGGCATCGGCGTCGTCGAACTCCCATTCGCAGTCGATCTCGCGCACGGCGATGGCCAGCCCGCCCAGATTCGGGTCAGCGAGCATTGCCGCGTGGGCTGCGACCAGCGCCTGGTCGGCCACGTCGAAGGCATCCGCGCCGCGTGCCACCACGGCAAGCCGGACGATCAGCAGCCGGTCGACGAGGTGGTTGGCGTGGGCGGTGATGCTGTCGCCATCGACGAACAGCAGCAGCGCCGGACTGGCCTCGCGGGTGACCGGCACGGCAGGCATACGCAGCACCGGGATCGGTGCAATCGCGGATGACAGGCGCGTGACGACCTCCCGCAAGACGCGCTCGCGGACGGAGTTCATGTCAGTAACCTCAGAGTTGGGAGAGCGAGGCGCGACGCTCGGTGCCGTCGCCGATGGCGCGCACGTCGCGCACCTGATAGCTGTTGCCTGCCACCTCGACCGTCTCCCCGGCGGCCAGCGTCAGCCAGGACGCCGGGTAGTCGATCTGGTAGCCCCGCGACAGCGCAAAACCATCCAGCACGGTTTCATCCGGCGCGCGAAAGGCGCAGTGCACCGTGTTGCCCGCCGCCGTGACGGCGGTGAGCAGTCCGGCATTGCGTGCGGACTCGTAGAACAGCTCTACAGCCAGCATCAGGAAGCCAGCACCTTCACAAGAACCGCGGGCCGATGGCACATCGGCAGCGGGTTGCTCTGCGTGTGCAGATCGGTGCCCCGGTCGAATTTGCGCGGCTCCTGCTTGGCGTACAGGGGTTGTCCCAGCGTGTTGGCCGTTTCGTTGAAGTCGGCTGGCGCGAAGTAGGTGGCGAAGGTGTCCACCGTACCCAGCGGGAAGGCGTGGCCTTCACCGGCCTCGATGAAGCGGCGCACGTTGTCGTCACCATCGCTGGCTTCGCCCGCGTATTCCTCGAAGGTGATGCCCGCGAACGGGAAGCCGGAACGCATATCGGTGCGCAGCACCTGGCCGTCCTGCCAGCGGTGGTAGGCCTCGATGACCTTCTCGTGGCTGGTGAAGGCGTCGAAGAACTCCGGCGACACGAGGCAATGCACGCTCGTCATCCGTTCGCCCTTGAGGTTCTTCTCCAGATAGCGCTTGAGATCGAGGCACTTCTTCTTGATATCGGTGCTCGCGCTGCCCAGCTGGAAATTGACCACCTTCGGCGTGATCTCGAACAGATCGAACAGGTCGTACAGCTGCGATCCGTCGGCATCGAGAATGATGCCCTTGAGCGCGCCAATGCGCAGGTGCTCCAAGGTGATGGCGTGCTTGTTGCGCATCGTCTGCAGGTGCTCGGCCATGACCGATGCCACGGTTTGCACTTCGGTTTCCGAACCGAAGGCGCGGATGCCTTGTACTTCCTCAGGCAGCACAACGTCGTCGTGCGGGATGTGCGGAATGGCGAAGGAGCGCAGCTTGCGCTTGCCACGCACACCGACCGTGCCCGGAGAGCCGACCGGCATCGTCGGCAGCAGCGTCAGGATGCCGTTTTTTTCTTCGACGGCCACTGAGCGAAAGCGCACAGGTTTGGGCGGAAACAGCCCCATGCTTTCCATCAGCCCGTAGTTGTTGGGGAGGATGTTGATGGCAGCGGTCAGCGCCGCCATCGAGAAAGCGGGATTCTCAAAAACGTTGTTCATGATCAGACTCCTTTGCGAACGAGGACGCCAAGGCTCTTGAGCTGCGCGATGGCAGCGAGCTTCTCTGCGGAAGTGATGGCGGCGGGCCACGCCAGGGCGTGATCGGCGACGATGGCGTGACGGGCCAGCATCAGCCCGTCCTCACGGTCGATCAGCGTGGCATCTACGGCCTGCATCAGCACGCCTGCGGCGTACTGACTGCCATCGGTGGCCGATGGATCGATTTGCTTGAGCTTGCCGGTGGCAGTCACCAGACCGACCACCGTGCCGAGCGGCAGGTTTTGGCCTGCGCCAACGGTGATCTGATCGCGCGAATAGAGGTTGGGCGCTTCGTACTTCAGAAGATCGCCAAGATTGAGGCCTTCGGTGATGACGGGCATTTCACTTCTCCTGTCCGGCGCGGGCACGAGCCGCCAGCACCAAGGGGTTGTCGTTGAGGGATTGCGTTGCCGAGGTGGCCGCGCTCGGGGTGATCAGGCTGTTGATCTCTTGCCCAGTGGCGCGAGTGGCAAGCAGGTGGCCGCGCACAGCCGCCGCCGAGGTACGTACAGCCAGAAAACCGGCGATGCGCTCGGGGCAGCCAGCCAGCGCACACAGTTCGGCGATTTCCTGTGCGTCATCGATGGTCATCGGCGGGTTCGCGCCATCAGCGCGATCAGGATCAGCGCCAACCCCAGGGTCAGCAGTGGTTCCGGGTTCATTCATGAAATGCTCCAGTCGTGGTTGGTGAAGATGTCCCAGCGCCGCAGCCGCAAGCGCCGGAGGTGGTGAAAGTGCAGCGATGAGTTCGGCCAAGACGTCATCGAAAGTGCCGACGGCATCGGCCAGCCCAGCGGCGACGGCGTCCTGCCCGAAGAACACGCCCGCTTCGGTGGCGCGCACAGCGTCACTGGTGAGGCCGCGATGGCTGGCCACGGTGTCGACGAACAGGCTGTAGATCCGATCCACCTCGCTCTTGAGAAAGGCGTGCGCCTCGTCGGAGATCGGCTCGTGCGGGTTGAGATCGTTCTTGCGCGCCCCGGCAAAAACGGTCGTGTAGCGAACGCCGTCCTTCGCATCTCGCACCGACTGGTCGGCGTGCATGGCAATGACGCCAATCGAGCCAACGCCGCCGGTACGGGTGACAAAGAAGCGGCTCGCCGCCGAACCGAGGGCGTAGGCCGCCGAGTACGCCATGTCATTGGCCAGCGCCCAGACCGGCTTGACCTGCGTGGCTGCGCGCACGCGGTCGGCCAGATCGAACACGCCGCCGGACTCGCCGCCCGGGCTGTCGATGTCGAGCACGATGGCCGCTACCGATGTATCGGCGATGGCGGCATCGAGCTGCGCGGCGATGTCCTGATAGCTGGTCAGGCCGGACGCGGCTTCCAGCCCCACGGTGCGCCGCACCAAGGTGCCGTAGACCGGCAGGATGGCGATGCCTGCATCCGAGGCTGGTGGACTGCGCGTAGAGGGCGACGGAATCGGCGTGCCGCCTTCCGACAACCCAATGCGTGGCCCCAGTACGGCGAGGATCACTTCGAGTTTCGGGCGATGAATCAGCAGCGGCGCGCCAAAGATGCGCGCCGCCATATGCGGTAACAGGGTCATGGGGATTCCTTCAGGCAGACGACTGGTTGCTGTCGGTGGCCTGCGCGTTGGGTTCGGCGCTGCCGCCATCCTTCGAGGTGCGGCGCGGATCGGAGTCGAAGATCAGACCGAGGTCATCGGCACGCTGGTTGTCTGCGGCGATTTCACGGTCGACGTCCTCGGCGTCGTAGCCGAAGGCCGAGATGGCTTCCGAGCGCGACATCAGACCGGCGCGGATCGCCAGCAGCATTGCCTTGAATTCCTTCTCCGGATCGACCCACTGCCAGCCCTGGGGAATCCATTTGCAGGCGGTGTACTCCGTACGGCGGCGGGCATAGCCCGGGGCCGTCAGCGCCCCGGCCAGCACCGCCTGATCCAGCCACGCATTCCAGACCGGGCGGCAGAGCTGATGCACCAGCACGGCGTGCTGGATGGCCTCGGTACGGCGACGAAACTCCAGCATCCCCGCCCGGATCGACGAGTAGTTGACTCCGGAGAGATCGCCGGTGAGCTGTTCGTAGGTCACGCCGATGGCGGCGGCCACGGCACGGAACTGCGCGCGCAGGAATTCGGCGTAGCTGCCGCCCACGTCGGCGGGATCGGAGAACTTCACGTCCTCGCCAGGCTCGAGGATTTGCATCGTGCCCGGCTCCATCCCGGCCAGCGCGATGCCTGCGTCGTTGGCGAGGCCTTCGCCCAGCAGACTGTCCTCGGGTGACAGGCGCGTGATGAAGCCCGCGAACATCGCAGCGGTTTTCTTGCGCACCAGCTCGGCGTCGTCGTACTGGTCGAGTTCGTTGAGCTTGACCAGCGCCCGCGCCAGCCACGGCTCGCCCCGGATCTGGCCGGGGCGCAGTACGCGGTAGAGATGGATGATTTCCCGCGCATCGACACGCATGGTGTCAAACCCGCCTTGCCCGGACATCGGCGCAAGCCGTCCGTCCTCGGGATGCGAGCGGTACAGGTGGTAGGCCACGCGGCGGCCCATCGCATCGAACTCGATGCCCGAGCGCACGACGTTGCCCGAGGGCAGTTCCGTGTTGAGATTCAGTGGCAGGTGCTCGGCTTCGAGCAACTGCAATTGCAACGGCACGGACAGGCCGTCCTCCGGGCGGCGCGGACGCAGCCGGATCAGGCATTCACCGCCTTCGCACATCGCGCGGGTGGCCAGTGCCTGCAAGCCGTAAAAATCGGTCTGCCCGGTGGCGTCGGCCTGTTCCGTCCAGTCCCGCCACAACGCCTGCACATCGGCACGGAAGGTTTCATCCTTGGCCATCGACTGCGGCTTGATGCCGGTGCCGACCGCGTTGGAGACGAAGGCCTCGATTCCGGCATTGGCCCATGCGTTGCGGCGTACGAGATCACGCGATTTGACACGCAGCTCATTGGAAGTGGCCAGCATCGCCGCCACTGCACCGGGGTTGCCCGGCATCCACGCCATCGAACGACGACCGCGACCAGCTGCCTCGTGGATCGGCGACTGGCCGAACAGGCTGCGGAATCTGGAATACCAGGCCATCTCAGAACCCCTTGCCCTTGGTGACCCGGATCTGGCGTGGCGCGCAGGGCCACAGGCCGGTGTTCACCGCCTGCTCGAAGAGGTCGCGCTTGACCGCCGCAATGGCGGCCTGGAGTTCATCGACGCTGCGGTACTCGACGGTCTTGTCGCCAAAGGTCACGCGCTTTTCGCCCTTGACCATCGCCGCTTCCAGTGCGTCGAGATGTGCTTGTGTGTAGGCCATCAGCGGTACACCGTGAGGTTGATTTCGGAGGAGTCGTCGAACGATGCGGACGTGGTGGCGCAACTGATGTCGACGTACTGAGCGGTCTTCTGGTCGGAGGTGGATCGCACGATGGCAATGCGCTGCGTGCCGCTGTTGGAGCTGCTGCGGGCGAGCGCCGTCCAGCAATAGTTGGCATCGGGCATGGCAGCGGCAAAGGTCACTCGGTAGCGGCCAGTTGCCGTACGGGTCACGCTGGCCACGTTGTGCGACGAGCGCACGACGATCTGGTTGCCGACGTAGCCGAAGCACACCCACGCCCGGGCCAGGCCGGGATGGGTCGCGTCGATCTTGGTCTTGACCTCAAGCCCGACACGACTGGCCAACGCACTGATGCGCGATGCGAGGCTCATCAGACCAGCGCGCCTACGAAGACCGCGACGAAGTCGGTATCGGTGTTGCCGACATCGCTGGCGGCGACAGCGCCGATGTTGCTGCGTGCCTGAAGTTGCTCGGCTACGGTTAGCGACTGCGCCGCATCGAAGCGCACGCGGTTGTTGACGGCGGCCAGCAACGCATCCAGACCACTGGTGCCGTTCTGCAGCAGTTGTTGAATCTCCACCAGCGTGTCGTAGGCGGCATCGGCACCACCCAAGATCTCGGTCTTGAGCGCATCGAGCAGCGAGACGATCTTGTTGGACGAGTACGTGGTTGTCGTCGCGACCTGCGCATCGTCGATCACTGCCGAGGACACCACGGCGGCCTTCAGTTCGTTGATGGCCGCGACCAGATTCGACTTGTCGGTCGTGGTGAGGTTGGCCAGATTGCCTGCCTTGGCGCGGACGTCGTTGAACTCCTGCGCGACGCGGATGACTAGGCTTTCGATACGGGTTGCAAGACTCATGTTTTCTCCTTGGGATGTCAGGACAGCCAGCGGCTTTTGATCACGCGCCGACCGGTGTTACGGTTGCCAGAAACAGCGAGGCCACCGCGTTGGGTGGCCTCGCTGATCGATTCGGTTGTTGTTTCAGGGGGTGGCGGACTGGCCACCCCAAGCTGTCGCTCCAATTCCCTCCAGTGGCGTTCCTCGAAGCGATCCAGGCCCGCCGCCGATGCGGCCGCGCGGGCGTAGACGTAGCAGTCGAGCGCTTCATTGCGCTCCCGCATCTTTTGCCACTCACGCACCGGAAAGCCGTTACGGTCGCGGCGGGTGATCAGTTGCTCTGCGCAGAGTTGCTGGATGAACTCCGCGTCGATCTTGGGCAGATGGACAAACCCGGCCGGGAAGGCCGTTGTCAATCCGTCCTCGCCAACATCAGCGCTCTTGCGCAGGTTGTTGTAGAACTCCAGCTTGGCGATACCGACAGCCACCGTGAACACCTTGATGCCCCGGCGCAGCTTCTTGCCACCCTGCGAGACATCGATGGCCGTCGGTGTGCCAATCAGGGCCGCGCCGCGCGGCACGCCCTTGACCGCCATCACGCGCGGATCGTGGCAGGCCCGTACAAAGGCGTAGGCCTCCTGCGTCGCAAAGCCAGTGTCCAGCGCGAAACGCGCCAGCGGCATCGCCGCGCCCGATGCGTGCGTCCACTGCTCGGCCAGCATCGCGGCCAGGGCTTTCCACACCGCGTCGCGGGCGGTGTCTCCCATCAGCACGCGGTGCTCGACCAGCCACGATTCCTTGCCGCGCCCGAAGGCCCAGACCGAAGCCTCAATGCGATCCTTCTGCACGTCCGCGCCGCCGACCAGCAGCAGACCGCCTTGCGGCACGCTGCCGATGCGGTACTCCTCGCGTCGCTCGACCAGCCGTTGCCAGTCGGGCGCTTCGCCTTCCTCGACCCAGGTCTCGCCAAGCTCGGTGTTCTTGAAGGTCTTGATCGCGGCGGCCGATCCCGATTCCTTGTTGACGGCGGCTTCCCACGCGGCGGCGATGTCGCGCCAGGAGCGCCAGCCCACCGGGCTGTACAGTGACGACAGGTGGAATCCCGCCGTCTTGCCCTCGGCCATCGCGCGCCACTCGCCGTGCTCCAGCATCCACGTCTTGTGATGCTCGGCAATTGCGGTGTCACAGGATTCGCAGATGTAGGCGGCTGATTCCGGCGCACCCTTGTCCCAGCGCAGCTGCTCAAAGCGCAGCCACTGCGGGTGGTTGCAGTGCGGGCACGGCACGAAGTAGCGGCGCTGGTCACTGGCCTCGTACTCGCGCTCGATGGCCGACGCACCCGAAATCGTCGGCGTCGACACGATGAAAATCTTCCTGCGTGCAAAGGTACGTGTGCGCGCCTCGGCCAGCGAGATCGCATCGCCTTCACCCTCGACGTCCAGCGGATAGCCGTCGACCTCGTCGAGGAACAGGTAGCGCACCGGCATTGAGCGCAGACCGACAGCGCTGTTCGCCCCGGTCATCACCAGCACGCCGCCCCGGAACTCCTTGGCCAGAATCGTGTTGCCGGAATCGCGGCTGCGTGCAGGCGCGATCAGTTCCGAGAGCACCGGTGACTCCTCGATCAGCGGGTCGATGCGCTGCTTGGAGTTGCGCTTGGCCATTTCCACCGTTGGCCACACGGCCATCATCGGCCCCGGTGCGTGGTGGATCACGTAGCCGATCCAGTTCGACCCCATCTCGGTCGCGCCAAGCTGCGCCGCTTTCACGAACACCACGCGCTCGACCGGCGAGGTGGGCGACAGGCAATCCATGATCGCCTTCAGGTACGGCGTGCGGCTGGTGCGCCAGCGCCCCGGCTCGGCGGATGCCTTGCTGGAGAGTATCCGGTGGCGATCCGACCATTCCGACACGGTGAGCAGCGGATCGGGCGTGATCCCATCGCGCCACGCGCGTTCGATCTCCTGTGCGCCTTCGTAGTCCATCGTCATCAATCCCAGGTCAATCGACTCTGGGGCGCAGCTCGCCCAGTTCGATCAGGTGCTCGCGCACGGCGGCTTCCAGCGTGACGTGCATCGTGTGCGCGTCAACACCAAGCGCGGAGGCCATCTGCCCGGAGACGCGCGCAGGCCAGTTCAACCACGCGTCGCGCTCAATGCGCGCGAGCTTGAACACGTGGGCCACGGCCTGCGCCCGATCCACCAGTTCCTTCTTTCGGTGCGCCAGCTCCAGGTTGTTGAGCTTTGCCTTGAGCACCTCGTTGACCGTGCG
Organism: Stenotrophomonas acidaminiphila; assembly: GCF_001431595.1. Classification (GTDB taxonomy): domain Bacteria; phylum Pseudomonadota; class Gammaproteobacteria; order Xanthomonadales; family Xanthomonadaceae; genus Stenotrophomonas; species Stenotrophomonas acidaminiphila. Next base: position 82,124 of record NZ_LDJO01000022.1, on the reverse strand, counting down.
CGCCTGCAACAGCGAGGTACCGCCTGCCGACAACGGCGAGGAGCCGGCTTCGGGCACCTCGCGCTCGGGGAGCACGCGCGCCTTCGCGATACTGGCCTTCTCCGGCGGCGGGGCCCTACGGGGCTGCAATGTGTTTTGTGCCCATTGCGCGTCCGCCGCATCTGGATCAATCGTGCCATCAGGCAGTGCGGTGATCCGCCCGGTGTCGATGGCCTTCTTTACGGCCACGTGCGACACGCCACGGTGGCGCGCGTAGGCGCGAATCGAGAGTCCCATCGTCACCTTCTTCAATCATTTGTTCGTCATTCCTTCGGATTGAGCTTGGCTTCCATCGGGAATAGCGCGTTCATCACGTCACGCCAACCACACCCCGAAAGGAACCCGCGATGAGCCAGATCGACACCATCCTCACCCTGATCGCCCAGAAACATCTGGGCATCGACACCCTGGAAACCCGCCACGCCGACAGCCTGGACTTCCACGACACGGCGGTGTGGTGCATCCGGGACGCGCTGGAAGCGGCCTTCAAGGCTGGCATCGAGGTCGGCATCTCCTTGCCACAACCCTCGGAAGCGGAGATCGCCAAGGACTGATCGGAAACCAGCGAAGCCAAGCAGAAAGCGCTTGGCTTCTCTGCCGAACAGCGCGTTCATCACATCGTCCTCCCCCACCACGAAGGAGCAGATCATGACCACCACCCAACTCACCCCAGCCCAGCACGCCATCCTCGCCAAGGCCATCAACACCAGCGCGGGCAAGATCGAATGGTTCCCCGACAACATAAAAGGCGGCGCACGCAAGAAGGTGCTGGACGGGATGTTCAACCGCGCCCTGATCACGCCCGATGGCGAGGGCTGGTGCGTAGCCGCCGAGGGCTACGACGCCTTGGGCATGAAGCGCCCCCACGTCAACGCCGAGCACACCTCGAAATTCGAGGCCAAACTCGACGCGATCATTGCCAACGCCGATGCGGCGCAGGAGGACACCGCAGACGCTGACGCGGAACTCGAATCCGCCGTCGCCCAAGCCGAGGCATCTTTCAAAACGCCCGTCAAAGCGCCTCGCACCCGCGATAACAGCAAGCAGGCCGAAGTGATCCGGATGCTGCAACGCCCCGAGGGCGCGACCATCGGCCAGATCTGCGCCGCCACCGGCTGGCAAGCGCACACGGTGCGCGGCACCTTCGCCGGAGCCTTCAAGAAAAAGCTCGGCCTGACCATCGTGTCGGACAAGCCGCAGGGCGGCGAGCGGGTCTACCGCATCGCCTGATCAGAAAGAACGAGAAAGAGGCCAAGCGGCGCTTGGCTTCTCAATCGAACAGCGCGTTACTACGGGTGTCGCAACGATCAACCCGAAGGAGCCAGAGATGAACGCCACTACACAGATCCCCGCCACCCAGAACGAAGCCTGGGGCTTTTGGGGCACGATGAACGAGCACGCCAGCGCCGCATGGCCCTTGGCGATGGCCGCCATCTCGGACGCCACCAGCCAGCCCCTCGAATCGGCCCGGGTCTTCCTCGACAGCCGCCACGGACGACACTTTGCCGACGACGTCCAGAACGGGCTTTACGAGGGCAAGGCCCTGGCGGACGCGATCAACGCCGCCACCCAGCGCTGGATGGGCTGGACGATTGGCCGCCAGACCAGCAAGCAGCACGGCATCCCGCGCGGCCTGCCTTACCTGACGGGCTTTGTGATTCACTGCGAGATCGTCGTGGAATCGCTGGCCGCCTGATCGCGCACCGCGCCATCCGCCTCGCGGGTGGCCTGCTTGCCGGTGAAGTCCTCCCACCGGCGCACGATCACGTCCACGTACTTCGGATCGAGTTCGATCAGCCGCGCGATGCGGCCTGACTTTTCGGCGGCGATCAGCGTCGTGCCAGAGCCACCGAAGGGATCGAGCACCACGTTGCCGGGTCGGCTCGAATTGCGGATCGCGCGCTCGACCAGTTCCACCGGCTTCATCGTCGGGTGCAGGTCGTTCTTCTGCGGCTTCTTGATGTTCCAGACGTCGCCCTGGTCGCGGTCGCCGCACCAGTGTCGTTGCGCACCCTCGGGCCAGCCGTAAAGGATCGGCTCGTACTGGCGCTGGTAGTCGGAGCGGCCCAGCGTGAAGGTGTTCTTGGCCCAGATGATGAAGGTCGACCACTTGCCACCGGCGGCGCGGAACGCGGCCTGCAGCACATCCAGTTCGCTGGACGACATCGCCACGTAGATCCCGCCCCGGCAGTTCGCCACGGTGGGCGTCAATGCCGCCAGCAGGAAGTCGTAGAACCCGTCGCCCAAGTTGTCGTTGAGGATCGCGCGATCCTTGCCGCGCATCTTGTCCTTGGCGCTGTTGGCGTAGTTCACGTTGTACGGCGGGTCGGTGAAGACCATGTCGACCGGCTCGCCTTGCAGCAAGGCCTCGTAGCTTGCCGCCACGGTGGCATCGCCGCACAGCAGCCGGTGTTGGCCCAGCACCCAGACATCGCCCGGGCGCGAGATCGGCGTCTCGCCAACCTCCGGCACCGCATCCTCATCGGTCTGACCCTCGTTGTCCGGCTCGTCGCCCGCGATCAGTTCGGCCAGCGCATCAGCGTCGAAACCGGTGATGTCGAGGTCGAAGCCGTCCAGCTGCAAGGCTTCCAGTTCGATCCGCAGCATCGCGTCGTCCCAGCCTGCGTTCTCGGCAATGCGGTTGTCCGCGATGACCAGTGCGCGGCGCTGCGTTGGCGTCAGGTGATCGAGCACTACCACCGGCACGATCTCCAGCCCGAGTTTCTGGGCGGCAGCCAAGCGTCCGTGCCCAGCGACGATGATGCCGTCGCTGCCCGCCAGGATCGGACTGGTGAATCCGAACTCGGCGATGCTGGCAGCGATCTGCGCCACCTGCTCCTCGGAGTGGGTGCGCGCGTTTCGGGCGTAGGGCAGCAGCTTGCCGGTCGGCCACTGCTCGATCTTGTCGGCCAGCCAGTTCATGGCATCACCTCGGCATCAAGGGTGGCTGCGCGCTCGGCGGCGACCTGCTCGAAGGACTGGCCTGTTGCCAGCAGCGTGACCGGCACGCCGGGGTGGTTCTGCTGGAAGCGTTTGATGGCGACGTCCACGTACTCCGGCGCGATTTCCACGCTGCGGCAGACGCGGCCCGTGCGCTCGGCGGCGAGCATCGTCGTGCCGCTGCCGCCGAAAGGTTCAAACACGATATCGCCCGCGTCGGTATAGGCCTCGATCACGAACTCCGGCAGCGCCACCGGGAACACGGCGGGGTGGTCGATGTCCTGACCGATCTTGCCCTTGTGGCGCATCACGCGGATCACGCTGTCGGGGATGCGCGTGTCCTGTGTCGGCTGGCCCTTGTGCGTCCATCCACCGACTTCGCCGTCCTTGCCTCGCATCGCCGTAGACGAGCCATCGGCGCGCAGGTGCGATTCCTGCCCGGCGTGCTTGCAGGGCACGATCTTGTGGGGCTTGCGGCTTTCGCGGTTAAAGTGAAAAACGAACTCGAAGCTCGGCGCGAAGCGGCCTGCCCAGTCGCCGGGCATCCCCGGCCCCTGATCCCAGACGTACCACGCAAAGCGCCGCCAGCCCTGCTGACGCATCCAAGACAACCAACCGTCCCAATACGGGATCACCTCGTTGTCGCGGTGGATGAGGCCGAGGTTGACGAGCACCTGACCGTCGCCCGCCATCGGCAGGTGCGGGAAGACGCCGCGCATCAGACCGTCCCAATCGGAGATGCCGCCCGAGGTGTAGTCGCGCTGGTTGCCGTAGGGCGGCGAGGTGAAGCACAGCCTTGCCGTGCCGCCGTCCATCAGCGCAGCGACCACGGCCCGGTCGGTGGCATCGCCACAGATCAACCGGTGCGACCCGATGGCCCAGATATCTCCGGGACGGGACACCGCCACGACAGGGGCATCCGGTACGTCGTCCGCCGCATCCGGTTCGTCGACATCAGGCTCGGGGTCGGTACCGGCGCCGGTCACATCACCCGTGAGCAGCGCCTCGATCTCGGCATCCTCGAAACCGGTCAGGGCAAGGTCGTACCCCGCCTCAGACAGGTCGGCCAGTTCCAGCGCCAGCATCTCCTCGTCCCAGCCCGCATCAAGCGCCAGCCGGTTGTCGGCGATCACCAGCGCGCGCTTCTGCGCGACGGTCAGATGGGCCAGTTCGATCACCGGCACCTGATCCAGACCCAGCTTGCGGGCAGCGGCCAGACGCCCGTGCCCGGCAATGATGCCGTTGTCGCCGTCGACGAGGATCGGGTTCGTCCAGCCGTACTCGACGATGCTGGCCGCGATCTTGGCGATCTGACCCTCGGCGTGCGTGCGCGGATTGCGGGCGTAGGGAATCAGCGCCTCGACCTTGCGGTACTCGACGTTGAGCGTGTTCAAAGTAGAAGTCCCAAAAGCAAAACCCGCCGAGCGTTGCCGCCGGGCGGGTTGGGTGAATGACGATTCTGGTGGGGTGGTAACTGCGCCTGGGGGTGGTAACCGGGGCCGGTAACCTGGCCGACTGGTAACCTTGCCCGCGCCCTGACGCTAAAAAAGCGTCGCGCTCGCGCCCCCCGCATTGCGATTTGGGAAGGAAGGACCCCTTTCGCCTCGGGCCGCTCGCCGAACCGTCACCGCTGTCCAGAAGATAGCTGAAATACTACCCCTGATCGGCCTGCTTTGTTGCAGGGGCAAAAGCCGCAGTTGGTAGCTGATGGCAGCCCATGACAGCCTATCCGCGCTCATTCGCGTTCAAAGACTATCCCGCGACGACGCAGTCGTTGAGCTGGTCAGCTACCGTCTGCAATGCCTTCTGCCATCGCCGCCACGCCGTCGTCCGGTCGCAGGCAAAGCGGATCGTGATGTCCCGCCAGCCGTAGCGCTTGGCACGCATCCACACCAGGTGTCGTTGCTCGACCTCCAGCCACTGCACCCACTTCATCGTCTCCAGCATCCGGTCGATAGCTTCGGGCGTGGGAGGGAACGGTCGATAGACGTGCTCGTCCGCAGCGAACGTCTCCCACTCCTTGCGCACGATGATTGGCCACGTGTTGAAGTAGCCCTGCACACGCACGGGTGGCAGGCGTCGTCCGGTGCTGGCGGCTTCCTCGAAGCGGGCTGCCACGTCCTCAATCGTCCAGTCGTTGCGGGCCACATCACACCTCCTGACCAAGGTCGTGGTGCTGGGCAGCCCAGTGCAGCAGGGCCAGGGCATCGGCCTCGTTGTCATCAGCCGGGGCGTGGCCACGAGCGCGGGCGGATGCCACCATCTCATCCTTGCTGGCGTTGCCTTTGCCGGTGGCGTGCTTCTTGATGGTGCCCACGGGCACGCCCTGGTACGGGATCTGGTGGTGCTCGCACCACGCAGTGAGCGTGGCGAGGAACCCACCGTAGGCGTGGGCCGCATCCGTGGAGACGTGGCGTCGCACTTCCTCGAAGTGCAGACAGTCGATGCCGTCGCAGGATTGCTTGATCTCAGTGAGCCAGCGCTTGAAGCGCAGAAAGCGCATTCCGCCGCCTTCGAAGCGCTGCGGACGAAAGCTCTCGGAACCGCTGGTGATGTGGCCGTCGCTGCCGAGCAGCGCCCAGCCGGTGGTGGTGCCCAGATCGAGGGCCAGGATGGTGGTGGTCATGGTGTCAGTCCTTGTTTGGTGCTGATCTGACGCAGCTGACACGGGATGTCGAAACTCTCCATGAGGCGCGCGCGCACGCGCACGTGTAGGAGTTACGACAAACTACGTCAGCTGCGTCAGACGGCGTGGTTTGCATCGAATCAGTTGTCCGCATAGGGGGTGTAGGAAGGCGCTGGCGGATACTTCAGGCCAATGCCCTGAAACCCACGCACGCCCACGCCGTTGCGCCACTTCTCGATCCCGCGCGTGATCAGCAGATCGGAGAAGCGGCGTTGTGCGCCGACAAACTCACCCGCCGCCTCGGCCCACTGTTTCCAGTCGTTGAACAGCTCGGCGGTCAGTGACTTGGCGTTGGCCTCTCGCACGCAGCGCTCATCGAGCCAGCGGCCCAGTGCGTCCTCAGCCTCGAAATACTCCTCGGTGGCGTCCACCACCCGCTGCGGCGGTAGGAGTCGTCCGTGGCGCTGCCAGTCGAGGCAACCCTGCACTGCCCACGCCAAGATGCCGTCACGTTCGGCCAGGAGCTTCTGCTGCAGGTTCTTGTCACGGCGCTCGGGCGGCACGGTGATCGTGAAAGGGATCAGGTGCAGCCTGCGTTTCATCGCCTCGTCGATGTTGCGAATCGCGGGCTTGTGGTTGCCCGCCACGAACAATTTGAACTGCGGGAAGAACTCGAAGAAGTCCTGGCGCATGAAGCGCGCAGAGATCTTGTCGCCACCGGTGAGGTTCTTGAGCTTGGACTCGGCCCAGCGTTTGCCCTGTTCGGTTTCGATGGCCGCCACGAAGCGTGCGCCGCGCAGACCCGCCATGTCAGTCGGGTGCCGGTCGGTGCGCGTTTCCATGAAGGTGTCCATCGGCGCGTTGGTCGCGTAGTCGCCGAGGATGGTGGCCAGCGTGTTCACGAACACCGACTTGCCATTCGCGCCCGTGCCGTACAGGAAGAACAGCGCGTGCTCCTGCGTCGAGCCGGTCAGCGCGTAGCCGACCATCCGTTGCAAATAGGCCTGAAGTTCCTGGTCGCCACCCGTGACCTCGTCGATGAACTGCTTCCACGTCGGGCAGTCGCCGCTGGGTGTGGCTGTGGTGATTTTGGTCATCCGGTCGGCGCGCTCGTGCGGGCGCATCCGGCCTGTCTTGAGATCGACCACGCCGCCCGGCGTGTTGAGCAGCCACGGATCGGCGTCCCACTCGTCGGTGGTGGCCGCGTGCCTGCGGTCTGCGCGCGCCAGCCGTTCCACGCCACCGACCGTACTGGCGCTGGCCAACTTGGCGGCGACCTTGGGGTTGTCGGCGCGCACAGCGGTCTGGCGGCAGACGCTGCGGATCAGGTCGGTGGCGGCCAGCGTGTCCTCGGTGCGCCAACGTTGGCCGTCCCACACCAGCCAGCGACCCCAGGCCGCCACGTAGCGCCAGTCGCGGTGGTAGCGGCGGGTGAAGGACAGCGCCAGCGCGTCCTCGGTGCCCCAGACGGATTCGTCGCTGCTGACCACCGGATCGACGTCATCGGCCACGTCGTGCATCTGCAGGCGCGGCCCGTGGGTGAGGAAGGTAGCGACATCGAAGCCTTCGGCGATGGCGTCGGCCACATCCCAGCCCTCGGCAGCTTCCTCAGGCGGATACAGAATGTGGCAGGACTTGGCTCCCGCCGACAGGATGGCCTGTGCTGCCTGCGTCGCGTACTCCCAGCCCGGCTTGTCACGGTCGGGCCAGATCAGCACCGACTTGGCCGAAAGCGGCGACCAGTCGGTCTTATCGACCGGAGCATTCGCGCCGTGCATCGCGGTGGTCGCCACGATGCCCGCATCGATCAGGGCCTGCGCGCATTTCTCACCCTCGACCAGCACCACCTGCGCGGCACTGGTCATCCCTGGCTGGTTGTAGAGCGGGCGAGGATCGGGCGGTGCCATCCTGCGCCGCTTGGCATCCCAGGGCCGGAACTGCTTCTTCTGCCCGGGCGGGTCGTAGCGATAGACGACGGCGATGAGATGTCCTGCCGCATCGAGGTAGTCCCACTTCGCTGTGGCTGGGCCGAGCTCGTCGACCGGCACGTCTTTCTTGCCGGATCGGCGTACCGGCATCTCGCGAGCGCGACCGAGCAGATCGGCGGCGGCATCCAGCACACGATTGAAGTCGGTGTGTATGGATAGCGCTAAATGTCCGGCGATCAGCGAAAAGATGTCGCCGCCATCGCCGGTGGCGCGATCCGTCCACAGCCCGGCCTTCTCGCCATCCAGCACCACCTCGAGGCTGTCGCCGGGACTGCCCAGCACGTCGCCGATCAGGAACTTGCCACGACGTCTTTTGCCTGCTGGAAACAGCGTGGCCAGCACCGAGGAAAGGCCCACGATCAGTCCGGCACGCAGCTCCTCGCGTTCGCGGTCATCAAGGATGCGCTGGGGCTCGACTGGTCTTTGGGTGTCGTTGAAGTCAAGCATCGGTGGCACCTCCGATCACATCGGCGATACCGGCCAGCTCGTGCGGGATGCGAGATTCGTGGCGCAACTTGCGCAGAGCCTTCCCCTCAATCTGGCGGACGCGCTCGCGCGTGACCTCCATCTTCTCGGCGATCTCGTCGAGCGACGAGCCGACAAAAAAGCGCTCGCGGATCACGTCCGCCTCACGCGGCGTCAGCGACTTGAGGGCATCCTGGATGATTCGGCCTGCCTGCGCGTGGCTGGCCAGCCGCAACGGGTCGGCAGACGCCGTTCCACACGCCAGTGCTTGCACGCTGTCTGCATCCAGATCGATGCTGGAATGGTTCGTTTCCAGCGGCTGGAGCTGGGCATCCGACCACAGGTCTGAGGGTGATGCGTTCAGGAAGTCACATAGGTTCCACGCGCATTTCCGCAGCAAACCATCCGGCGTCAGCGGCGACCGGGTGAGGTTGATGTATGGCAACAGCGCCCCGTAGTAGCTGATGCCGATGGCGGCAGCGAACGGTGCGCCCGGCCTGTGACCCGCCCGCTCGATGGCACGCAGCAGCCGGGCATTGCGCACAGAGATGCGGACACGGTAGTCACTCATGCGCGCCTCCTTGCGTGACCGCCCATGCCCTGAGTTCCGACATCCGGAAGCGAACCATCTGGCCGACCCGGTAGTGCGGAATGCGCTTCGAGACGCGGCACCGAGGCTTGGTGAAGTAGTACGACGGAAGATTCAGCTGTTGGGCCGCGTGGCGTGCCCCCACCATCGGTTCCTCCGCTGGTGCTTGTGACTGGGTATGGTTCATTGCGTCCTCCAGCAGCGGTCTTGCCACGCACACATCCGGCATTCGAAGTGGGTCGGGTCATTGAAGGCGCGTGGCAGTAGTTCACCTGCCTCGGTGGCCGTGATGACCTTCACCGCCCGATCCGACATGCGTTGGGCCAGCGCCGCGTCAAAGGGCACGAGCTCGGTGTAGATCTCCATCGTGTCGGCGTTGAGCGCCGTGAAGATCGCCGGGTGCTCGTGCAATTCGAGATAGGCTTGATAAATCGCCACTTGCGCGGCGTAGATGGGCTTGGAGATGGCCAAGCCCTTTTTCTCCAGGTCACTCCAGGACTTGTTGCCCAGGCACTTGCACTCCCAGAGCGCGGGATAGGCGAAGCCCTCGGGGCCCGCGACGACGACGCCATCGACGTGGCCTTGCAGGCGACCGTCAGCCACCGAAAAGCCGAACTGCTCGCCGTCGGCCTTACGGGTGCGCAGGTCAAAACCTGCGTCCCGCAGCCACGCGACCATGCAGTCCTCCATGACGTGGCCACGCTCGAAGATGCGCAGCATCCGGCCCGGAATGTCGCGTCCGTGATCGATGGGGGCCTTGGCGTACTCGAACTGCAGTGCGCGTTCGCAGGCCACCCCGAGGCGCGAGGCCCCGAGGTACTGGCGCTCGGACTGGCGGGCGCGGGCCTGCTGCAATCCGGCGTCGACCAGCGCCGTGACCTGTCCGGAGATGCTCGAAGTGGAATTGAAGTCCATCATGACTTCCTCCCCTTCGGTTCTTCCCAGGGCAGGTCGTCCTCCAGATCCGCGAACGGATTGGCGGCATCGGGTGCCAGCGGATCGGGCGTGGGCGGCAAGCCCCGCACGGGCGGGAACTTGGTGACCTCGTGGTGCGCGACCATCGCGTCCGACCAGCAGGTGACGATGGCGTCGATCACCCGCAGCGCTTCGGCCTCAGAGTAGTCGCCCAGCGGCTTGGTGAACCCGATCTCACCCGCTGCCTCGCCGAAGGCCTTGAGGCATTGGCGCATGGCGGTCAGTTCGACTTCAGACGGATCGATCATGGCGACCTCCGTCTTGTCGATGCGACCTTCCTTGGCCCGCTGCCAGTTGCCGTACAGCGCGTGGAACGCGTCCTGGCAGCGACGGGAACAGAACACCCAGTCGATGGGATAGCGCCGGGGATCGCCCACACTGTGACGGTTGTCGGTGTGGCCGTAGCCCCGGGCCTGTCGTTTGCAGACCCAGCATTTCACGCCCCCTCCTCGAGTTCATCGAGCAGCAGGCCCAACTGCAGGGCAGCGCCAGCAAAGGCGGCCTCGCAGCGGCGCTTGAAGTCGGGATAGCTCATCGAGCTGCGCGCAATCGCCGTGACCGCGTGAATCTGCGATTCCAAATGCGCGAGTCCCTGATCGGACAGCCACTGGTGGTGCTTCTGCGAGATGCCCTTGCGATTGCGGATCTCGCCCAGCAAGTCCTCTGGCAGCACCGGCCCGTAGACCCAGCGAAGCGTGATCTGGCCGACGACGTGCGGAGGGTTCTGGTCGTGGCCCTGGTACTTCCAGCCGAACAACCGATAAATGGCGCGGTAGTAGTCCGGGTGGAAACGGCGCTCCCACGACGCGCAGGACTGGCGCAGCAACTTGGAGATCAGTTCCTGCAATGCGTCCGGTGCGCGGTGGTGCTGGTAGCCGGTGGCCTCGTCGATCAGCGCGACCTCGCCGGTGGTGGCCAGCGCCCGCATGATCGTCAGGCAGTTGCCGACGATGCCCTGCCGAGCGCGGTGCAGCGTGCCCGCGATGGCCGCGTCCACCACGGAGGTGGCCACATCCGCGATGATGCCTGCGGGGAAGAACTGGGTCTGACGCCCCGATGGCAGCAAAATCGGCCCAGAAGATTTCTCCAGCATTGACAATGAGTTAGGCGCGATTTCGGCCAGAAAACGGGCAAAACGGCCACCCTTGTGCGATTCGTGGAAACCGAGGAGCTTGGCCAGTTCCTTGCGGACGTAGCCGCGCTCGCCGGTGGTGAGCACGACCGCCTCGCAGTCGAGATCGCCGAAATGCACGACGCCGTAGTGGCTGGCGGTGAGCATGGATGCGTTCATGGCGACCTCCCTCACTGAGCCCACGACGGTTTGCCCGTCACGGGGGCGCGTTGCGGAGCGGATGCTTGGTACGCGGGCGCTGCCTGCGCCGGAGCGCCGGAAGTGCCGCCGCCCGAAGCCTTGGGCGGCACACCCATCAACTTGGCGTAGTCGGGGTGGTCAGGTTCGACCGCGACCTTGACCACGTTGCGGTCTTGGCCCTTGCCGTCCTTCTCGATGTCGACGCGGGCGAGGAACTCCAGGCCATCCAGTTCGTGGAAGCCTTGGATGCGACGCGCGGCTGCAGCCTGGGGGCTGTTGTCCTGCGGGTGGACGTTGCGGGCGCTGTTGAGCGCGGCGCGGATGAAGCTGCGCCCCATCTGCCCCCAGGTCGGCCCCTTGGGCGAGTACAGCCCGATGTTCGACCAAAGCTTGCGCTTCGCGTAGTCACCGCCGGTGACAACAAACTCGGCGGAAAGGTAAATCGCGCCGGTGTCGAACGACTGGGTGGCATAACCACCCGTCCAGCCCTGGCTAGGATCGTCATAGCCGCCCGGCTTCAAGATCATGCGCATCGGCGCGATGACGCCCTTGGGAATCGGGTCGAAGCCGGACTGTTGGGGATCGGCATCCTGAAAATCAAAGTAGTTGGAAGACATGGCGATTACTCCTGGGATTCAGTGGGGGTCGTGGTGGCGGCGCTGGCGGGCGTGATGGCTGCGCCCGCGCACTTGGCGATCAGCGCGCCGAGATGCGGCGGCTCCAGCAGGTCGAGGCGACCGCTGCGGTCTTTGGCCGGAAAGCCGTAGGGATTGACGGTGTGCGTGACGAAGGCGCGGTAGGTACTGCCGTCCTCGGCCTTGATCTCGGCCAGCGTCACGACCTCGTCGACGATGCCGGGCAGCTCCATGCTGGTCTTGCTGCCTTCGATCTGCGGGACGAACACCTTGCGGTTGTAGTCATCGAGGCGTTCGTCGAGGATCGCCACGAACACCACGTTCTTGCCGCGTGCGTGCTGCAGGTGGGTCAACGCGCTGATCATTTCCTGGCCGAGCAGGCCATAGGCCGCGCGCAGATCGGGCTTGCCGGAACGGTCGCTTACGGCACCCGGCTGCGTCTTGCACCACGCAAAACACTGCCGTGACAACTGCGTGATTGAGTCGAGGAAAAAGGTCTGGTAGCGGTCGAGTTGCGCCGGGTCGCCAAACTTCTCGATGACGTGGTCGTAGTGCGCCTGCGAGAACGCGCTCTCCGGCGGCAGCGACTTGTCCGGGCCCGCGAGGAACACGAAGAAGTCGCGGCTCTCCGGCCACGATGCTGGGCGGATGGTGTCTCCCGGCCAATCGGCCACCGCCAAGTCACCGGCCTCGATGTCGAGGAACAGCGTGGTGGCAGGGTCGAGGTCTTTGAGCCGGGTGGTCTTGCCGATGCCGGACTTGCCCAGCATGAGCAGCTTCACGCCCTTGCGCTCGGCCATCCGCTCGATGGCGGACACGATGGGTAGCTTTTTCATGCCGCACCCCCATCGAGCGTCAGGGTGATGGTCGGCTTGCCTTCCTCGACCGTGCGCGCAGTCGCAAACTGCTCCTGCAGCGCCGTGGGCCAGTTGGTGTAGCGGGACTCGGAAACCGACAACTTGACGTCGATGTAGTCCTCGACCTTGTCGCCTGAGGCGACGATGCGCTCGGCCATCTCCTTGAGGATGGTCTGGCTCCAGGTCACCTTCTTGGGGAGCTCGTACTTGACGTGCAGTGCGCCGTCGTTGACGTGGGCGGTGCCGAAATCGCGACCGGAGTCACGCAGTGCAGTACGGGCCTGCTCGCCGTAGCGCTGGAGCTTGGCGGCATCCAGCTTGGCGCGCAGTGGCTTGAGAAACGCGATGGCCTCATCGACATTGCGCTCGGCGTCCAACAAATCCTGGATCGGCGCGGCCGCCAGTTGAGCGACGGTCATGCTCGCGAGGTCGGCCGGGTAGAGAGTCAGTTCTTTCATGGCTGCTCTCCTCAAACCGGCACACGTTCGGACGTCGAGGCGTAGACGTGACGCTTCTCGTAATCGAGCACGCCGTTCTCGCCGTCGAGGGGATAGGCCACCTTCTTCGAAAACTTGTTGAAGACAGGGCCCCGACCCATGCCGCGCCAACGCGTGAGCGTCTTCGGGGACATGCCCCAGCGATTGGCGAGCTCGACCTCGCTGAGGAATCGCCGCTGGGACAGCGCTGCTGATTCAGGGGTGGGCGTCGAACTGAATCCGACGCCGGAATTGAGGCCCGGTGTGCCACCGAAGCCTCCTGACAGTGCCATTGAATAGGCCATTGCCGTGCTCCTTCCCGTTCAGGGATTGGGGCGCGACCGGTGGCCAGTCCTGTACTGACCGTTGATGCCGGTTCACGCCTTCATCGGGGAAGGCGCTACATCCGGCGTAGCAACAGCTACTTTTGGCGTAGCCGAGAAATATTTCTGCGAGACCCCCGCTACCCGAGGGACGCGATCAACCGGCGTTGCTCATTCCAGTCCAAGGGCACCTTGGCCCGCAGGATGGCTTCCAAAGACACTGCCCGAGGCAGCCGTCCTTCGTAGGCGGCCTGGATGATGTCGGGGGCGAGAAGCGCCAGCCGCAGCAGATCGTTGACCGTGGAACGGTGGATACACTCCCGTTCAGCGATCTCGGTGCCGCTGGCCACCGTCCCGTTGTCGATCAACTGCTGCCAGTAGATGCCGCGCCCCAGTGCCTTGAGTAGCGGGCGATCCTGTTCGGGGGTGAGCACCGGGGTATCGGTGACGGCAATCGGCTGGCTGACGCCTTCCGGTGCGACGATCACCTTCTTGATGCCGCGCTTCTTGAAATGGAAGGGCACGAAAGTCGTGATCCGGACACCGCCGCCCTCCAGCGGGTGGCGGCGCTCGTGGGGTTTGCCATCGCCGACCAGCTTCTTGGACGAGCGGTTCATGGGGCCACCTCCATTTCCAGCAGCTCGCCCCCAATGCTGTCCGCCTGCAACTCACCGGCCAGCTCCCGCCATCCCGACTCGCGCCAGACGATGTCGACACCATCGGAGAGGAGCTGGACGCGCTCGATCAGCAGGTTGACCAGCCGCACCTGCTCAGCGGGGAACAACTGCTTCCAGACCTCCCCGAGGCGGCGCATGGCCAGCACGGTGGTCGGCTCGTCGATCTCCGGATACCTGCCGCGCACCGTGTTCCAGACCCCTTGGATGCTTTCGGGCGACTGGAGCGCACCCACCAGCAGGTTCACCACCACTTCCTCGATCTGGTCGGCCGGGATCATCCCGGTGGCGCTGCTGCGGTAGCCGTAGCGGCTGTCCGCCTTGGGGATGTAGTAGCGGTACTTCTTGCCCGAGGGCTTCTTGCTGTAGGTGATGTGGTACTTGCCACCATCAGTGCCGTACATCAGGCCGCGCAACAACGCGTCGGTCTTGTGCCGGGTCTGGGTCTTGCCCATGCGCTGGTGCGCGTCCTCAGACAAAATGTTCTGCACCCGATCCCACAACTGACGGGTGATGATCGGCTCGTGCTGTCCAGCAAACACCGTCCCCTTGTGGCGGATTTCGCCAACGTAGATCGGATTGCGCAGCACCTTGGAGATGTACTTCTTGTCCATCGGCGTGCCGTTGCGCACGCTGCCGTCCTTCAGCCGGTTGGGCTTGGTGGTGATTCCCTCCAGGGCCATCTCGCGGATGATGTCCGTGATGCAGCGCGTTTCGGTGAAGCGGGTGAAGATGCGCCGGATGGTCTCGGCATCCTTCTCCTCGATGACCAGCTTGCGGTCTTTGACCTCGTAGCCCAGCGGGGTGTAACCGCCCATCCACAGGCCCTTGCGCTTGCTGGCGGCGATCTTGTCGCGGATGCGCTCGCCGGTGACCTCGCGCTCGAACTGGGCGAAGGACAGCAGGATGTTCAACATCAGCCGCCCCATCGACGTGGTGGTGTTGAATTGCTGGGTGACCGACACGAACGACACCTTGTGGCGCTCGAAGACGTCCACCAGCTTGGCAAAGTCGGTCAGGCTGCGTGTCAGGCGGTCGATCTTGTAGACGACCACGATGTCGATCTGGTCGGCGATGATGTCGGCCATCAGGCGCTTCAAGGCCGGGCGCTCCATGTTGCCGCCCGAGTACCCCCCGTCGTCGTAGTCGTCGCCCACCGGCAACCAGCCCTCGGCGCGCTGGCTCACGATGTAGGCTTGGCCTGCCTCGCGCTGGGCGTCGAGGGAGTTGAAGGACTGGTCGAGGCGCTCGTCCGTGGAGACGCGGGTGTAGACCGCGCAGCGCTTCTTGGTCACGACGGCGTTCATTTGGCACCTCGCTTCTGTTTGTTCTTGGTGATTCCGAAAAACAGCGGCCCTGACCACTGGGTGCCGGTGATGTGGCGGGCGACTCCCGACAAGCTCTTGAAGCGGCGGCCTTCGTATTCAAAGGAGCCGTCCGCCTGCGCGGTGACGCGGTGTTCGCGGTTGTCGAATTCCCGCACCAGCACCGTGCCGGGAATGACCTGGACTTCGACGCCGCGCTGCGTCTTGATGTTGGATTGAGCTTCGCCGATCCGTGCCATTTGCGTCTGCACGAGCAGCGTGGTGCCCAGTGCCTCCTCCTGAATCTTGTAGGCGACGCGGCCTTCGACATAGGCCCGGTTATGGTGGGGTGGTCGCTGCGGGAAATACTTGTCCCAAACCGCCCACAAATCTTTCATGGCCAGTTTGGGCAGATTGGCGATTTGCGCCGCCAGAGAGGGTGGTGTTATTGGTGCGTTCACTTGAAAACTCCTTCTGCAGAGGGGTTTGTATGAACGCGCTCGGGTGCCGAGAAGCCAAGTGAAATATCGCTGTCTTGTGGACGCGTGGAATGCAAGCGCGCGATGGCGGCCGCGATGATTTCTGCGGCCTCGCGTGCCCGTTGTCGCGGGGACATCAATTCAGGGAGTGTTTGTTCGACGGTCATTTCGGTAGCCAGTAAAGTTGTCAGACCGTTACGAAGAATATGCACACAGGGCGGTCGGGGTATCCCGTTTCAGCGTGCATCAGATAGGGAGAGCGAGATTTCGAGGAGATTTTTCTGGGCGACGTTGATCGCCCTGGCGGCGTGGAGTGCCAGGGCGGAGACCATCACTGGTCGAGTGGTTGGCGTGGCCGACGGCGACACGGTCACCGTCCTCGATGCGGATAGGACGCAGCACAAGATCCGGGTGGCAGGGATCGATGCGCCGGAGAAGAAGCAGGCATTCGGGCAGCGATCCAAGGCGTCGATGTCCGACCTCGTGTTCGGCAAAGACGTCGTCGTGATGAGCAGCAAGCGCGACCGCTACGGGCGGCTTGTTGGCAAGGTACTGGTCGCCGACCCCTCCTGCACCGCACGCACGTGTCCGAAGACACTGGACGCAGGGCTGGCACAGATCACAACCGGGATGGCTTGGTGGTACCGCCAGTACGCACGGGAGCAGTCCGCCGAGGATGCCGGTGCCTACGAGTTCGCTGAGCAGGAGGCGCGCGGCCGCCACGCCGGGCTGTGGCGCGATGCCGATCCGATAGCCCCTTGGGACTGGCGTCGCTCCTCGCGCCCGTAGTCAGGCCAGAGATTTTCTGCGTTGGGTCGCCTCCATTGACCTGATGTTCATCAGGTCATATATTGTCCAAATCGGCGAGGAGCAATGCCATGAGCAAGCGAAAGACCGAAGGCATTACGGAGCCGCAGGCAAGAACGCTGAGGGCGATTTGCCAAATCCTCGACAACACGGGCCTGCCGCCCACCGTCAAGGAATTGGCCGAAGCCCTGGGCATCAGCCACGCCAGCGCTCATGAACAAATCGCGCAGTTGGTACGCAAGGGGTATTTGAGGAAAGAAGAAAAAAAGGCACGGAGCATCGTGATCGTGAAGCGCAACGAATGACCGCGATGCTTTGATTTCAACAAGGGGAATCCTGGATGGGACACGTTCGGCTCGGGGTACTGCCAAGAACGAAGGCGTGGAAGGAGGTCGTCGAACTGATCGCCGCCGGTGCTGACGTCTCCCAAATCGCCAATGCCACCATCACGGCGGCCGAAAAGGCCTTCTCCTTCGTGATGGACGATGTGGGCTACACCGAGGCCGTTTGGCTGATGACCCAGATGGCCATTGCCGCCAAGAAGCCCGATATCCACCAGCACCTTGCGGCAGCGGGCATCCATCTACCTGCCGACCCCTCCCTCATCGATGTGACCACGGCGATCACCGAAGCACTGGATCGGCGCGTAGAGGGCAATGGCCAGCGATCCGACCTCGGAGGCCTTGCCAATCGGGCCATCGTCGGTGCCGTCAACGATGTCCTCGCGCCCAAACTGCAATCGCTCTTTTCGTCCGACCCGGACACGATGCGGGCGGCGCTCGCAGACTTGGGAAAGCCGAAGGAGTTTGGCGACTTCTCCCGGCGATTCTTTGCCCGGCTGGCCAATGAAGGGCTGCAGTATTTCCTGAGCAAGGTCGTGAACACCCAGCTTGGCGATGGAATGCGCTTTGCGACGATGAATCAGTCGGCCCAGTTCAATGCGGCTCTGGAGACCCACACCCGAGAGGCGTCGGTCATCGTCGAGAAGTTTTCAAGTGAATGGTTCTCAAAACACCGGTTTCATGAGGGCGGTGATATTTCCAGAAAATCGTCGGACGGATTCGCAGGCTATGCGCTGAAAAAGATGAAGGACGAGTTGAAAGCGGGGGCGCGCAGCGATGCAAGGTAAGCGATACGTTCTGTGCGGCAACGCGTCCGCAAAAGGCATCAGCGAAGATCCCTCGCGCGATCTGCGGCTGCGGCTCTCCGGCAAGGCCGGGCACGGCAACATCACCCTGCGCATCGAAGACGTCCACACCAAAATGTTTCGTGGCGTTCCGCCGCTGTTTCACGACCTGCTGGAGATCGCCACCTACGTCTACAGCGCTGATCAGGTGGTCAGACGCGGTGCGGACGATGTCGATTCCTTTGGTGATGGCTGGCGGCGCGACCTGCACTTCGTGGTTCCGGTGCGCAATCCCGATTTTTGGAACAGTGCGGAGGTGCAGGAACCGCTGTGCTCGACGCTCGGGTTCCTGTCCGACGACCAGTACCAGTTCGACTTCGTCAAACTCGACCAGGATCACCAGTTCCAGGAGTACCTCGAGTTCAATGACACCCAGCAGATGTACGGGATGCCGGAGCAGGTGGTGATGTTCTCCGGCGGACTGGACTCTCTTGCCGGTGCCATCGATGAGGTTGTGAACCAGAAGCGGCGCGTGCTCTTGGTCACCCACAAGTCGACCTCCAAGCTCAACAAGCGACACCGCGTACTCGAAGAGATGCTGGCCGCGAAAGCAGGCGACAACGTGCCGCACCGCATTACCGTTCGCGTCCACAAGACCAAAGAACTGAACCACGAGTACACCCAGCGCAGCCGGTCGTTCCTGTACGTCTCCATCGGCGCGACGATTGCCCGGATGCTCAACCTCAAGAGTGTCCGCTTCTACGAGAACGGCGTGATCAGCCTGAATCTTCCGGTGTGCGCTCAGGTGGTCGGCGGCCGTGCCACAAGGACAACGCACCCTAGAGTGATGAAAGGCTTCCAAGACCTGCTTTCATTGGTGGCAGGTGAGCCCTTCGCAGTCGAGAACCTCTACATCTGGAAAACGAAGGCGGACGTCGTCAAGGTCATTACGGACGCTGGTTGCCACGACCTGATCAAGCATTCGATGACCTGCACCCACACCTGGGAGATGACGAACCAGCACACCCACTGCGGAGGCTGCTCGCAATGCATCGACCGCCGATTTGCTGTTCTCGCTGCCAAGTCTGACCAGCACGATCCGGCCGAACACTACAAGTTCGACGTGTTCACCCAGAGCCGCGATGCCCAAGATCAGAAGAAGAACGTGGACAAGATCATGGCGGCAGCCTATCTAGAGCGAGCCAATCAGGTGAAAGGCCTCACGGACGTGGCGCAGTTCGTCACCAGCTACCCCGACGTGGGCCGGGTCTTCAAGTATCTGAACTACGACAAAGCTGGGCAGGCTGCACAGCGGGTGTTCGATCTCTACAAGCGGCATGCCAACGAGGTGATGGGGGCATTGGATGATCTGCTCAGTCGCTACAGCAAGGAGATTCGTGAACGCACGCTCCCAGGCGACTGCCTGCTTCGGACGGCCTATGAGTCCGGTTCGGTGGTCTCGATGCCCGCCGTGGTCTCGGCCGAGAAGCTGCCAGACAACATCTTCCGAAAGCGCGGTGGTGTCTGGGAGGCACGTTTTCAAGGTCGGGGACGACACACCATCCTGATCCAGGGCGTCGACAAGGGGGCCGAGTACATCAACCTGTTGCTGGCGTTCCCGGATCGGGAGACATCGGTCTATGAGATTGCTGTTGGAAGCGCGGCCAACGCCATTGATCTGCCTGCCAACACCGGGGTGGCCCCGGAAGATATTGAGGAGGGCTTCCAAGTAACCCAAGGCGTTCCTCTGGGCGATGCGGGAGACGTCGCAGACAGGCAAGCCCTACGCGAGTGGCAGCAGCGAGCCCGCGAGCTGCTGGGCGAGATTGAGGAGGCTCGCGATGCCGGTGACCACGCCCGCATCGAGGAGATCGAGGAGGAAATGGCTTTCCTGACCAAAGCGATGGAAGGTGGCAAAGGCCTCGGAGGGCGGCAACGCAAGGCTGGGGACAAGCGGAAGAACGTCCGGGACGCCTTCCGCAACGCCGTCGACCGTGCCATCAAGCAGATTGCGAAGTACGACAAGGCGCTGGCAGAACACCTAGACAACAGCATCAAGCGTGGCGACGTGGTGGGCTACCGACCCGAGTCGCCGATCACCTGGGATGTTCGGCCCATCGTGAACGGGTAGCCTGTTCCAGGGGCGGGTCGCCTGCGTGAAGGCAGCTTCCGTGACGAACAAGCAGCCGGAAACCCGCGCCAGTGTTGGTTCAGGTGCGGAGTCCTCCTCCGCAGAAACAGAGAATGGGCGGGAACTGAGAACGAAAAACCGCCCGACACGGGGCTGTCCGGGGCGGCGGCGTCCGTCGCAGCAAGGCCCGAACCCGCGCCAACACTGGTGGGAACGGGCGAAAAAAAACCAACCGAGAATGGTTGGTTTTTGGGTAAGTGGTGGCGGAGCACGGAACCGAACCCGCGTCCGCAATCCGAGCCAGATAGCAACGCATTGGCCTTGAGGGCGTGGATTCGACGATTTGGCCGTTCTTTTCTTCGCCTAGCCTCTGGCCTAGTTCGCCGTCATATGGGAGAATTGGCAACTCTTGGCAATCCCTATTCATCATCGGCAAAGGCGAGACGATGGCAGACCCGGAAGGTGAAATCCTGACCCTAGACGAGGTGGCCGCCTACTTGAAGGCTGGCAAGCGCACCGTCTACCGCCTCGCGGCCGAAGGCAAGCTTCCCGCATTCAAGCTCGGCGGAACGTGGCGCTTCCGCCGCAGCGACCTGGATGAGTGGATTGCCGCCAAGCTGACCAACAAAGATTCGGGGGCAAGCGACTGATGGAACTGATCGACAACATCAGCAGGTTGCTTGGCGACGATCTCAAGCAGACCCTCCGGCCAGGTGCGCGCCTGAAGGTTGCGGCCTCGTGCTTTTCCATGTACGCCTTCGAGGCGCTGAAAGCCGAGCTGGAAAAGATTGACGAGCTGGACTTCATCTTCACCTCGCCTACTTTTGTTGCCAACGAGGTCACCGACAAGATTCGCAAAGAGCGGAAGGAATTCCACATCCCCAAGCTCGACCGTGAGCGCAGCCTCTACGGCAGCGAGTTTGAAATCCAGCTGCGCAATAAGCTCACCCAGAGGGCGGTGGCCAAGGAGTGCGCCGAGTGGATACGGCGCAAGGCTAAATTCAAGAGCAACCGCACCAAAGCGCCGATGCAGCAGTTCGCCTGCGTGCAGGCTGGCGGCACCGACACGGCATATATGCCCCTGCACGGGTTCACGGCTGTCGATCTCGGTTACCAGCAAGGCAATGCGGTATCCAACCTCGTCAACAAGATGGACGAGGCACCATTTGCCGCCACGTACCTGAGCCTATTCGATCAGATCTGGAACGACCCCGAAAAGCTGGAGGACGTGACAGCGCAGATTTGCGAGCACATCGCCTCGGTCTACCAAGAGAACTCACCCGAGAGCATCTACTTCCTGATGCTCTACAACATCTTCAACGAGTTCCTAGACGACATCGACGAAGACGTCCTGCCCAACGACCGCACCGGCTACCAGGACACGCTGATCTGGAACAAGCTCTTCAACTACCAGAAGGATGCTGCCACAGGGATCATCAACAAGCTGGAAACCTACAGCGGCTGCATCCTTGCCGACAGCGTCGGCTTGGGCAAGACCTTCACCGCGCTGGCCGTCATCAAGTATTACGAGCTGCGAAACCGGTCAGTGCTGGTGCTCTGCCCCAAGAAGCTGGCGGACAACTGGCTGAACTACAACCGCAACCTCAAGACCAACATCTTCGCCCGCGACCGGTTCAACTACGACGTCCTCTGCCACACGGATCTGTCCCGCACCAGCGGCGAGTCCTTTGGTACCCCGCTGAACCGCATCAACTGGGGCAACTACGACCTCGTCGTCATCGACGAGTCGCACAACTTCCGCAACAACGACGCCTACAAAGACAAGGAAACGCGCTACCAGAAGCTAATGCGCAAGGTGATTCAGGAAGGGGTCAAGACCAAGGTGCTGATGTTGTCGGCCACGCCAGTCAACAACCGCTTTACTGACTTGCGCAACCAACTGGCGCTGGCCTACGAAGGCGACTCCGAAAACCTCACAAAAAAACTGCGCACGGACAGAAGCGTTGAGGAGATTTTCCGAGGCGCACAAGCAGCCTTCAATGCGTGGTCGAAGCTCCCCCCGGAAGAACGTACCGCGCGTGCGATCCTCGACTCACTGGACTTCGACTTCTTCGAGCTGCTCGACAGCGTCACCATCGCACGCTCGCGTAAGCACATCCAGACCTTTTACGACACCAAGGACATCGGTCAATTTCCGGAGCGCCGCAAACCGCTGTCGTTTCACTGCCCGTTGACCGAGCGGTCGGACGTGTTGGGCTTCAACGAAATTTTCGAGCAACTCTCACTGCTCAAGCTGGCCGTATATGCGCCCATCAGCTACATCCTGCCCAGCCGTCTGAAGAAGTACGAGGAGATCTACGACACCAAGGTAGGCGGCAAGGGCACGCTGCGCCAAGCCGACCGCGAAAAGAGCCTGCAGGCCCTGATGACGGTCAACCTGCTCAAACGGCTTGAAAGTTCGGTGCAGTCGTTCCGGCTAACGCTGCAATCACTGCGAGCCAACAACGAAGCCACCCTCGCCAAGATCGCCGCGTTCAATCAATCCGGCGGCGCGGTCACGGTGGGCGACCTCACGGAAGTGCTGGAAGGGCTGGATGCAGAGGACGATGAGCTGCCCATGCCCAGCGACGAGGGCGGCGAGATCGGCAGCAAGATCAAGATCAGCCTCGCCGACATGGACTTGCCGTCCTGGGAGCACGAACTGAAGGTGGACTTACAGGTCATCGATGCCTTGCTGGCTTCGATGAACAAGATCACGCCGCAGGACGACGCCAAGTTACAGCACCTCAAAGCGCAACTGCTCGGCAAGATTGCAAACCCAATCAACCCCGGCAACAGGAAGGTGCTGATTTTCACAGCCTTTGCCGACACCGCTGATTACCTGTACGCCAACCTTGCGCCGGAGCTGCTGGCCACGCTCGCCATTCACACCGCCAAGGTCACCGGCAAGGGAGCGCCGCAGTCCACCATCAAGAGCAAAACTCAGAAGCGCAGCTATGACTTCCAGGAGCTGCTCACCCTGTTCTCCCCTCGCTCTAAAGAGAAGGCGGTGGTACTGCCGGACGAGCCGCACGAGGTGGATCTGCTGATCGGCACCGATTGCATCTCCGAAGGCCAGAACCTGCAGGACTGCGACTACCTGATCAACTACGACATCCACTGGAACCCAGTACGCATCATCCAGCGCTTTGGCCGGGTAGATCGCATTGGCTCGCCCAACAGCAGCATCCAGCTAGTCAATTACTGGCCCGACATTTCGCTCGACGAGTACATCAACCTCAAGGAGCGCGTTGAGAGCCGAATGATGATCGCTGACGTGACCGCCACAGGTGACGACAACGTGCTGTCTGCGCAGGCCAACGACGTGTCGTACCGCAAAGAGCAACTGCGTCGCCTGCAGGAGGAAGTCATCGAGCTGGAGGATTTGAAGACCGGCGTCTCTATCACTGACTTGGGCCTCAACGACTTCCGCATGGATTTGCTCAACTACGTCAAAGCCCACGGCGAACTGAGCAATGTGCCTAACGGGATGCACGCAGTGGTTCCCGCCAGACCCGAGATGGGCCTACGGCCGGGCGCGATCTTCACGCTGCGCAATCGCAATGCCGGGATCAACCTCAACCAGCACAACCGCCTGCATCCGTACTACCTCGTCTACATCAACCGCGAGGGAGAGGTCATTCATGACCACACCGAGGTGAAGCGCCTACTGGATCTGGTGCGCACCTGCTGCAAAGGCCAGGACAAACCCATCGTCGACGTGTGCCAGCGCTTCAATCAGGAAACGGCAGATGGCCGCCGGATGCAGCCCTACTCCGATCTGTTGGGCAAGTCCATCCGTTCGATGATCGAGGTAAAGGAAGAAAAGGATTTGGACAGCCTGTTCAGCGGTGGCAAGACCACGGCACTGACAGACACCATTTCCGGCCTGGACGACTTTGAACTCATTAGCTTTCTCGTGATTCAGGAGGCTGGATGAGTCAAGGAGCGACCGCACAAAAACCGGCGCTGATCGCCTACCCCAAGCAAGCTGCTTTCGGGCGCGTTCTGCCCAAGAACAAAATCTATGAGCACAGCGGGGCCAACACCCGGCTGAAGGAACTGTTCGTCGAGCAGGTCGAGCAGATCGTCTGGCAGTACAAGCTCGCCCCTGAGACGATCAACCTGCCTGCGCGGCCCGGTGTGCCGGAAATCCAGGTCTTCAGCATCCAGCTCAAGTCCACCGAGCTGCACGAAGACGTGCTCCGCTGCATTGATGGCGCAGTGCAGTTCCCTATCCTGTTTGAACTGAACCAAGGCCAGGGCGATCAGGCGAAAACGCGAGTAGTTGCGGCTTACAAGCGCCCGAGCGAAGCCGACGCCAGTCGCTGGGTGCTGTCCAGCTACTTCACCAGCAACTGGATGCCAGCGGCAACTGCCCGCACGGCTATGCCGCTGGCCCTCGACATGGCCCACCTGTACTCCGGTCTGCTGCAAGGCTTAATGCCGCTGCCAGCACGTCCGCAGGAAGCCTTGCCGGACTGGATTGCGCGTATCGAGCAGGCGGCAAGCAAGCGCCGCGAAGTCGAGAAAACCCAGGCGAGACTGGCTAAGGAAAAGCAATTTAACCGTAAGGTCGAGATCAACGCGACCTTGCGGCAACTGAAAACTGAACTTGAACAATTGAGCCGCTGAACCCCGATATCGGAAGCGCAGCGACTAGAGGATCGAACATGGACAAACTGAAAATGCACTCGCCCAATCTCACCCAAGACAACATTGCCCGTATCCGCGATCTGTTTCCGGGTTGCGTGACGGAAGCCAAGGGTGAAGACGGCAACGTGAAGCTGGCGGTGGATTTTGACCAGCTTCGCCAAGAGCTAGCCGATTCGATTGTTGAGGGTCCGCAGGAGCGCTACCACCTTAATTGGCCAGGCAAGCGCGAGGCACTGCTCACGGCAAATGCACCGATTGCAAAGACGCTCCGTCCAGTACGCACGACAAAAAATTCAAAAGGCGAACAAATTGAAGAGAGCGTCAACTTCGACACTACCAAAAATATCTTTATCGAGGGCGATAATCTCGACGCGCTGAAGCTGCTTCAGGAAACTTATCTTGGCAAAATCAAGATGGTCTATATCGACCCGCCGTACAATACGGGTAACGATTTTGTTTACGCCGACGACTTTGCAGACGAAGTCTCTGAATTTTTTCTCCGCTCAAATCAAGTGGATAGCAAAGGAAATCGCTTGACAGCCAATCCCGAAACAAGCGGGCGCTTTCACTCGGACTGGCTGTCCATGATGTATTCGAGACTAAAGTTGTCGCGCAACTTGCTGCGAGATGATGGACTCATCGTAATTCATATTGACGAGAATGAATATCCCAACTTGGAGAAGCTTCTGGCCGAAATATACGGCGAGAAGAATAATCTCGGAACTATTGTGTGGGATAAAAGAAATCCAAAAGGTGATGCCACCGGCGTCGCGCAGCAGCATGAACTAATTTGTATTTACTGCAAAGATCGAGAATTCTTCAAGGCGACCTGCGAGTTACAGCGTCCCAAAGAGAACGCGGGAAAAATGCTTGCAAAAGCCAAGCAGATTCTTGGCAAGGAAGGCGGGGTCACTGAAAAAGCAAGGAAAGAATACAAAGACTGGGTAAACCAGCAAGATCTCACTGGGGGCGAAAAGGCATATAACCAAATCGATGACAATGGCGACGTCTTCCGTCCGGTTTCGATGGCGTGGCCGAATAAGAAAAAAGCACCGGAAGATTACTTCATCCCGCTAATTCATCCCGTAACAGGGAAGGAGTGCCCTGTTCCTGAGCGGGGATGGCGCAACCCTCCTGCAACAATGCAAGAACTCCTGAAGTCTGGGTTGATTATTTTCGGCTCAGACGAGAAGACGCAGCCGACGAGAAAATATCGGCTGAAAGATAATTTATTTGAAAACATCCCTTCGCTGCTTTACTACGGCGGCAGTGACGACGCCTTGCTTGCTGACCTCAGTATTCCTTTTGATACACCAAAACCGGTTCAGGTAGCAAAGAGACTAATTCAATCAATTTGCAAGAATGACGATATATTGATCGACTTCTTCGCTGGCTCGTGCACGGCGGCGCATGCACTTATGCTTTTGAATGCAGAAGATGGGGCAAATCGCCGATTCATAATGGTTCAATTGCCCGAGGAATGTGACGAGAAGTCCGAGGCCAGAAAACTTGGATACTCAGTAGTTTCCGAGATTGGAAAAAATCGCATTCGGAGAGCGGCACAAAAAATTCGAGAAGAATTCTCAGACACCTTGCCTACGAGAAATACGGATCTTGACTTAGGATTCCGCCTACTTAAAGTTGATACATCGAACATGGCTGACGTCTACTACGCCCCCGATGCGCTGGACAAAGCCAATCTCGACTTGTTTGTCGACAATATCAAGCCTGACCGCACGGCGGAAGACTTACTGTTCCAGGTGATGATGGACTGGGGCGTTGATCTTGCGCTGCCGATTGCTAGGAAGTCCATTCAGGGCAAGGAGGTTTTCTTTGTCGATGACAACGCACTGGCCGCCTGCTTTGACGCACACGGCGGCATAGACGAAGCCTTCGTGAAGGAACTAGCCAAGAGCCAACCGCTGCGAGTGGTGTTCCGCGATGCTGGCTTCAAGGACAGCGCTATCAAGATCAACGTGGAGCAGATCTTCAAGCTTTTGTCGCCTGCCACCGAAGTGAAGTGCATTTGAGGAGGCTGCAATGAAGCTGAAATTCAAGACGCAGGCCTACCAGACAGCGGCCGTGCAAGCAGTAATCGACTGCTTCAAGGGACAGGTTCCGCATCACGGCGGCGTTCGCTACCGGCTCGATCCCGGCAGCCAGAAAGCAGCCCTAGCAGGCCCGCAAGGAGCGCTCGCGCTGGAAGCCGCTACGCATGAAGCCGCAGCGGAAAAGGAAGCGGCGTTCCGCAACGCCGACTTCAATTTGTCGGACACGGCGCTGCTCGAAAACATCAGAGCCGTGCAGCAGGGCCAGAACCTGCCGATATCGGACGCACTGGTTAAGACCAAAGTGGCCAAGGTTAACCTCGACGTCGAGATGGAAACAGGCACAGGCAAGACCTACTGCTACATCAAAACCATCTTTGAGTTGAACAAGCAATACGGATGGAGCAAGTTCATCATCGTGGTGCCCAGCATCGCCATCCGTGAAGGCGTGGCCAAGTCGCTGCAGATCACCTCCGAGCACTTCCTTGAAACGTATCAGAAGAAGGCACGCTTCTTTATCTACAACTCGAAGCAGCTGCACCACCTGGAGAGTTTTTCGTCGGACGCGGGGATCAACGTGATGGTGATCAACGTACAGGCCTTCGCCGCACGAGGAGCCGACAATCGCCGAATTTATGACGTGCTGGATGACTTCCAGTCGCGCAAGCCCATCGACGTGATCAGCGCCAACCGCCCCATCCTGATCCTGGATGAGCCTCAGAAGATGGAAGGCGCGGCGACGCTGAAGTCGCTGGAGGAGTTCAAGGCGTTGATGGTGTTGCGCTACTCGGCCACCCATAAGACCACGCACAACAAGATCCACCGCCTCGATGCGTTGGACGCTTACAACCAGAAGCTGGTGAAAAAAATCGCCGTGCGCGGCATCGCGGTGAAAGGGCTAGCGGGCACGGCTGGCTATATGTACTTGCAGTCCATCGAGATATCGAGCAAGAAGCCGCCCGAGGCGCGTGTGGAGTTCGAGCAGAAGCTGGCAGGCGGGAACATCAAGCGGGTGGTGAGGAAGCTCTCCAAAGGCGACAACCTGTTCGATCTGTCGAACGGGCTCGATCAGTACCGCGATGGCTTTGTCGTGGCCGATATCAACGCCAACTCCGACACCCTGAGCTTCACTAATGGGGTCGAACTAACCGTTGGGGATGCGACCGGTGACGTGACCGAGGCCGCGCTGCGCCGCATCCAGATCCGCGAGGCCATCAAGGCGCACTTCGACAAGGAACAAGCGCTGTTCCAACAGGGCGTGAAGGTACTCACGCTCTACTTCATTGACGAAGTGGTCAAGTACCGCGACTACGATTCACCGGACGAGAAAGGCGATTACGCCCGCATCTTCGAGGAGGAGTATCAGCTCTACCTCAACGAGGTGCTGGATCTGGATGAAACGCCGTACGTCAAGTACCTAAGAGGCATTTCTGCCGAAAAGACTCACAGCGGCTATTTCTCCATCGACAAGAAAAGCAAACGGCTGGCCGACCCCACGGTCGCGGCGCGTGGCGAGAACGCGGGGCTTTCCGACGACGTGGATGCCTACGACCTGATCCTGAAGGACAAGGAGCGACTGCTGTCATTCGCCGAGCCGGTGCGCTTCATCTTCTCCCATTCGGCACTTCGTGAAGGCTGGGACAACCCGAACGTGTTCGTGATTTGCGCTCTCAAGCACAGTGACAACACTATTTCCCGCCGTCAGGAGGTGGGACGTGGCTTGCGGCTGTCCGTAAACCAAAGCGGTGACAGGATGGATCACCCAGCCACGGTACACGATGTGAACGTGCTGACCGTGGTGGCAAGCGAGAGTTATAAGGACTTTGTCGCGGCGCTGCAGAGGGACATCAGCGAGTCGCTGTCGGCGCGTCCGCGAGTAGCGGACGAGGCCTTCTTCACCGGCAAGGTGCTGAAGACGGAGTCTGGCGATGTCGCGATCACACCGCAGCTCGCGAAGCAGATCTACAAGTACCTGCTTAAGCACGACTACACCGACGACGCTGATCGAATCACCAGCAAATACCACGAGGCGAAGAAGGACGGCGCGCTGGCTGCGTTGCCACCTGAGTTGGTGCCGCACGCGGAGCAGGTCTTCAAGCTGATCGACAGCGTTTTCAGCGAGAACCAGTTGCCCGAAATTGGCGACGACCGCAAGCCCAAAAAGAACCCGCTCAACGCAAACTTCGAGAAACAAGAGTTCACGGAACTTTGGAATCGGATCAACCGCAAGGCGGCATACAGCGTGGACTTCGACCACGACGAACTGGTGCAGAAAGCGGTCAAGACACTCAACGACAAAGATGCCGGGCTTCGTGTGACCCCGTTGCAATACACCATCCAGCACGGTGAACAGGCAGCTGCCGTGACCTACGATGGGATTAAGGGCGGCACTGCATTCGAATTGAAAGACTCTGAAACGGAAGATAACCGCGTCTCAATCCATTCAGCGGTCAGGTACGACCTGATCGGCAAGCTTGCAGAAGGCACCCAGCTAACAAGGCGCACGGTGACCGACATTCTGAAGGGACTTAACGCCGCAGTATTCGCGCAGTTCAAAACCAACCCGGAGAGCTTTATTGCCGAGGCGATTCGCCTGATCAACGAGCAGAAGGCTACCGTCATCATCGAGCATCTGGCCTACGATCCAGTCGAAGACAAGTTCGACCTCGACATCTTCACCGCCGGACAAACCAAGCAGGACTTCAGTAACGCGGTAAAGACACCCAAGCACCATATCTATGACTTCGTATTGCCTGACTCAGGCTCGAAGCCCGAGCGGGAATTTGCCGAAGCGTTGGAGGCCAGCGCTGAAGTCGTTGTGTATGCGAAGTTGCCACGCGGCTTTCTGATTCCAACACCTGTCGGTGACTACAACCCAGACTGGGCCATTTCATTCAAAGAAGGATCGGTGAAGCACATCTACTTCGTTGCTGAAACCAAGGGATCGATGTCGTCGATGGATCTGCGCGAAATCGAGAAAACCAAGATCAAATGTGCCCGTAAGTTCTTCGATGAGATGAACCGTCGCTTCGCACCGGAAAACGTTAAGTACGACGTAGTAGATAGCTTCGGTCGGCTGATGGAAGTGGTTAGGCAATAACAGTTGCCTACTTCATGGATGGTTGGCGCAAATCAAATCAAAACTTGCGCCAACCAATCAATAAATTCCGGTCAAAAAATCACTGTAGCTGAATTGTCCAATCCTAACGGGCGAGTTAATGGCCGCATAGGAAAATAGCGCAAGCCGGGATGCATTATCATTAAATACAGGCTTGGTTTGTCTTACGTTGTACGCGATGGTCATCCTCATTGCCGACTGATTGCATACAGCCAAAAGCAAGTTAAAATTTACGTAATCAACGGGATAGGGATTCCATTCCTGCAAAGGAGAGAAAGACCGTTTCAGTTCGATAGCCTCAATCGGCTCCCCTTCAGTGCTCAATCGAATAAGGTCAATGTCAGTCACCTTGATCGAGCCGAGGCTGCTCCGCTGCCAGTTATGATAAGCACTACTTGTGGCATCGTTGACACTTTTTCCGCAGGCTCCACTTTTGACCGGTAAACCTATCTTCTGGAACTCATCTTTAAGCTGATCTAAGGTGAGCTCGCAAGGTTGTTGTCCTGGCTTGCCAAAGCCGACTTTGTCAATGAAATTGGCTGAGTCGTCAAATTTAACGAAAAAGAGGGGGATGCCAGATTTTGAGGATATCTTCTTTGCTGCTTGAATGACATCTTTCTGAAGAGACCACGACTTTCCGAATGCCAAAACAAGAGCTCTTGGGGTGGCAGACTGATCACCGTAAATAAGCATCCAGGCATTTCCAGACACCCAAACAAATGGATGCTCCTGTTCGGATTCTAATAATTTATAGACAGCATTTGTTTTATAGTAGCCCACTGACATCATCCCTTGAAGCATGCACCTCAACCCGGTGCAAATTAGATTGAAAGGATGGCTGTCCGGCCAACCTGATGATTGAAATTCTGATTTCTTAGTCCGCGCCGTTCCTTGCACGAAAATTGCAGAATTCTATTTTCGAGGGCGTTGTTTTTTCAGGCCCCAATAGGTCCAGCCATTAGCTGCCGCGCCAGATAAAGCTTGTGCCGCAGAAGACAACGAGGGATAAACCTTATCGCCAACTCGCAGAGAGATAGCACCACTCTTTTTATCTACAGAAACCACCTCTGCTTCAGCATGCCCAGGTTTTTTCCGGTACTGGTGGATAAGCCTGTCGCCTACTCGAGGCCATTGTCTATCTTGATCCATCGTTGCTTTTCCTTACCACAATCGCACAGCATAGATCATACTGCTTGAGTAGCTCTTCGAGCTACCAGCGTTAGTGCAGGTAGTTGTCCAGCAGCATTTCAATGTCTGGCAGACACCATCTCTTTGGCCCACGCCTGAAACGCCCTCAGTTGCTCGGCGTTTTCGTGACAGCTCTGGTAGTTGGCGGCAAGGGTTCCGGCGACGGCAGAGAGCGCAATGCCTGCGGCGGCCGCATCAGCATCTCTGGCGGGCTCGGGCAGCTCACCGGCGGCGGCAGCGTCGTGCAGGCGCACAAAGCCACGGTTGATAGTGCAAGCAGCATCGGCTTGAACGGGCACATAGACGGGAATTTCCTTGATGATGGTGTCGCCCTTCTCGCGGACGACGCGGACGCGGTCGACGTACTGGGTGACGACCTTGACGGTGGCTTGCGCCTGCCGCTCGCGGGCGGCGGCGGTCTGTAGGGCTTGTTGCTGGATGGCGGCATCCCATTGCGCTTGAACGTGGCTCGCCCCCTTGATCCAGCCAAAGCCAACCAGGGCGACGCCGAGCGCCGCAAAGGCCAACAGTCGGTATGGCCACGGAATCACGCTCACGACGCCTCTCCGATGCACTGCCGGTATTCGACTTCTCGCCGTGTAGCCAGCCCGCCGCACAGCCGCGCGTTGGTGGGCAGCGCGCAGTCTTTGCCCTGGAAGAAGCGCCAGCGCAGCAGCTCGGCACAGGCTCCCACGTAGTCCTCGGCGTTGAGTTTTCTGACCAACGTGGACTGGCAGAACGCGCGGCTGCCGACGTTGTAAGAAAAGCTCACCAACGCGTCGTATTCGTGCTGGGCCAGCGGCACGGTTACGCATTGCTTGAGCGCGCCTTCGAACTGCTGCACATCGGTGAGCGCCCGCGCCAGCGCCTTCGGCGGCGTGGTGGTGTCGCCCAGCTTTACCCCGGTGGTGGTGCCGAAGCCAATGGTCGGTACATCGCCCTTGACGGGGATCACTGCGCGATCGGTGTAGCCCTCGTGCAGCACGATACCGACCAGGGCAGCAGCGGACAGCGTCAGTCCGGCCACCGTCCTGCGCATCACGCGTGATGTTGGCCGGGTCATCGGTGCATCTCCGGCTGCGCCACGATGCGCGCGACGGTCGCGCCGATGCTGGCGACAAAGGCCAGCAGCACAAACGCGCCGCGCGGCAGTACGTCCCCGAACAGCGGTACCACCACTTCCGCCGCTGTGAAGGCAGCTGCCAGCAGAGAGAAGCGGATGCTCCAGGCCCGTCGTAACACGCGCCGCCAGTCATCAAGCAAGCAGATGCGAGGCTTCATTGCGCGCCTCCCATCAGCTTCAACTTGATGGCAGCTCCGACCAGCAGCGCGGCCAGCATGCCGGTGGTGATGACCTTCACGGCGGTCTGCCACGCGGTGCGGCGGGCATCACGCCACGCTTCCAGCAAGTCGCGCAATTCGCGGATGTCGCGGGCGGCGTGACCGTTTTCCAGCCCGAGATGGGCCAGCACCCGCTCTGCTCCACGTTCGGCGGCGTGGCTCAGCAGTTCATCGAAGTCCTCTTTGCGCAGCAGGAGCATGTTTTCCACAAGGGCGGCGGGTTGTTGTTCTTGGTCGGTCATTACAGGTCTCCAAAATGCAAAACCCGCCTCGTGGGCGGGTTCGGTGGTTGCGGCGGAATGGGTTTCAGATGGCGATGCCCGCGCTCCAGCCAGCGGGCTTGTAGGCCGAGAGCTTGGCCTCGTCCTCGATGTAGCAAAGCCAGCCCACCTTGGGCGGGTAGAACTCCCACGCGCCCTCGATGCGCACGGCGATCTGGTTGGCTTTGCCTGCCCACGCGCCGGTGGCGGCGGCAGGCACGATGTAGCGATCACCATCGGCGGGGCTGGCCGGTGGCGTGGTCAGGTCGCGGTCTTTCACGGACAGGCCCACGGTTGCGCCGAGGCGCTTCAAGTTGGCGTCCATCGCGTTGCCCCAGCCGCTTTCGCCCAGCGTCCAGCCGTAGGTCAGCCCAAGGTTCGGGTCGGTATTGGCCATCAGAGTCCTCCGTAATAGTTGCCGTAGTGCAGGCCGTAGCCCGCGCGAATGACCTGCCGCACCTGCGGCTGCCAGCTCTCCAGCCCAGCGCGCTCGGCGGTGATTTCCAGCGTGACGCGGTCACCCAGTGCCCCCGCATCCGATGCGGCGGTGGTCACGTTCCAGACGAAGCTGTTGCCGGTGATGCCGGTGTCGGTATGCGCCAACGCATCGTTGCGATCACGGATGCGAACTGTGTAGCTCACGCCCGGTTCCGGGCCGATGTCGCCTTCGTCCTGCTGCACGAGGTAGGCCGTCTGCTGCGTGCGGTCACGGTGGGCCCATGTAATGGTGAGATCACCGGCCACCACGGCGGGCTCGGTCTGGCCATTGAGGCGAATACGTCCGGGCGGATACGGCAAAGCCTGCCGCCCCGTCAGCACCAGCGGCTGGCCATTGCTGGCCAGCACCGCATCCCCCTGATCGGTGGAGGTGCGCGGGATCGCGCCGACGAACACCGACTCGCCCGGTGCGCGCTCCGCACCTTCGGCGGCCAGCCATTCGCCGACGCCGATCAGCCGCGTGCCGCTGACGTGCGTATGTGGCGTGGTGTCGAGCACCCCGCGTGCCAGATCGATGCGGGCGTTTGCGGCGTCGAAGGCCAGCACGACCACGGCTTCGCGGATGTCACCACCGGCATCGACCAGATAGGCGTAGTCGCCCACGGCCAGTCGCTCGGGTTGGCTGATGGCGGTCACCGGCACGCTGACGGCATCGGTTTCGCTGGCGGACAAAGCCGCATCCAGCGTGAGCAACGGCGCGTAGTCCTCGCTGGCAATGCTGGCGATGTCACCTGCGGACGTGCCCGTGGCGAGCTGCCAGTTCAGTTGCCCCGCACCACCGGCAGCGGCCAGTGCGCCGACGGCGGCATCGGTGTCGGTGAGGTAATCGAGTTCGGCCCGCGACAAGCTGCGCGCCAGTTCCCAGTACGGAATCTCCAGCGCCAGCACCAGCGCGGGCGGCAGCGGCTCCAGCGTCGGCTCTTCGATGATGGGCGGCGGCGGAGCGAGCACCACGTTGTCCAGCCCGAACACGTCCTCCATCGCTTCGATGCGCCACTCCAATGCGCCCAGCGTGCCGGTGTCGATGCCGGTCACACGCACCACCATCTGGTCGATGCCCAGACGCGGCCAGTTGAGCAGGAACACATCGCCCGGCAGCGGCGCACGTTCCAGCGTGTCGCGCGCCACGGTCAGGGTCATACGCGCCAGCGGCGAACCCAAGGCGCGCAGATCGCGCAGCGCCAGCCGCGCGGCCAGCGGCCCGTAGTTGACGCCCGGGTAGTCGCGGCGCTGGTTGATCACGCCGCCCTGCAACTGGATGGCGGCGAGGTTTTCCACGGTGACGGTGGTGTCGCCGCCGGTCTGCCAGTCGGTATAGACCACGGTCAGTTCGTTGGGCAGCTCGCCCCACTGGGCACGCTCGAAGCGTTCCAGTCGCACGATCTCGTCCGGCCCCAGTTGCGGCAGGCTGTCGATCCAGTAGTCGTCGCGCAGCAGTTTCAGCTCGAACGTGCCTTGCTCCGGATCGGTGTAGAGGATGCCGCCGATGTGATCGACGACTTGCCCGATGAAGCTCTCGATAGGCTGCTGGCGCGTCCAGATCAGGTTCAGCCCAAAGCCCTCATCCGACAGGGCCCACGCCACGTTCCAGAAACTCCAGCCGATGCTGTCCTGCGGATAACCCATCCCCCAATGCGGGTCAGTCAGACATTGCACGAGGATGTGCGCCGGGTTCATGCCGACACTGACCTCGCGGCCCTGCTCGTCATCCCACGCACGCACTTCGGCGTTCCACTCCATCCACGCAGCGTCGTGCCAGCCCGCCGTGAAGCGGCGCACGCGCACCGCCCACGGTTTGATGTAGGGGTTGTTGGCGGCGAACAGGATTTGCCGCGCCACCAGCGACAGCACGCCCCGGAACGCCGGAATGGCGCTGCCGAGGCGCGCCATCAGGTAATCGTTGCGCCCTTGGCTCGGGCCGCCGGGCAGCACGTCGATGGTGCCGACCACACCGCCTTCGCGCTCATCACCGCCAAACAGCGTCGGCTTGTTGATGGACAGGCTGGTGAGGCCGTGCCCACTGGATAGCGGCCCACGGTCGGCATCGCCCCACGCAGTGCGCTCACCCATCTGGATTTCCTGCACGGCATCGACCGGCCCTTGGCACAGCACCAGATGCAGGCCCATGCGGTAGCGGTAGCCGACGGTTTGCTTCTTGCTGCTGCCGCCCATCAGCGCACCTCCAACCGAATGCGCGCACGATCGACCACCCGCAACGCCATCGCATCACCCGTGGCCAGCAAGGTTTCAGCCGTGCAGCCCTCACGCAGAAAGGCGCGGAAGTCCAGATCGTGACGGGCGAACCAGACGCGCGTGCCGTTCACGCACAGGCCAGCGGCGCGCACGTCGTCGATGGTGACGATCATGTCCGCGCTCACTTCTTGCCGCCTTTCTTGCGGATCGGATCGGCGGCCAGGTCGCCGTACCAGACCACGTTGGCCCCGCGCAGCAGCACAGTGCCGAACACCACCGGAATCGGTCGGCCTTCTTCGGCGGTGGGCGCATCGACGTCGGACAGCGATGCGGGTTTTGGTTCGGGCGGTTTCGGGGCGAGCGCGACCGAAACCAGCGCCGCCACCACGATGACGACGAGGTACCACATGACGATTTCTCCAGGAATTCAGAACGCAGGGATTCAGAACACGCCCGTCGAAAACGGGTTCTTGCTCGGGATGGCGGGAAAGCCGCCGTAGTTGTCGAGGTTGCCGAAGCGTCCGGCGCACGTTGCTGTGCTGTGGTCGCAGCCGACCGTCAGCAGCACTTCGGTGCCCGGCTCGATGGCCACCGGATAGAGCAACTCCACGCCGCTGCCGTAGTCGTTGATGATCATGTGCCGCGCGCCATCGGGCGTTTGCAGCCAGCCACCGGCCAGGCCGCCGCTGACGCCGCCCGGCACACCGCCGTCGAGTTCGACACTGCGGCCATAGACCTCGGTGACGAAGGCGCTGTCGGTGATCGGCGATGCCCCACAAGCGCTGGAATACAGGACGTGCGAACACTTGCGGCTGTAGAGCCTGCGCAGCCCGATGCGCTTCAAACTGACCTGCGCCGATTCACAGCGGATGCGCGCCTGATCGTCGGCAATCTCCACACCCAGCACACGCCCCATCCAGCGCGTGCCGGACAGCCACCAGTAGTCGCCCCAGTTATCGCGCTGACCGATACGCAAGGTGACGGAGGTGGTTTCGCCGGTCAGCGTGGTGGCCAGCAGATGCCGCACCAGTTCGCTGTTCGGTGGCAGCTTCAGTTCCAGCGCCGACTTGGCCGCTTCGGCACCCAGCGCCAGTT
Organism: Stenotrophomonas acidaminiphila; assembly: GCF_001431595.1. Taxonomy (GTDB): domain Bacteria; phylum Pseudomonadota; class Gammaproteobacteria; order Xanthomonadales; family Xanthomonadaceae; genus Stenotrophomonas; species Stenotrophomonas acidaminiphila. The sequence goes on along the minus strand of NZ_LDJO01000022.1, from coordinate 45,981 downwards.
CGTTGCGTTCGATGGAGAGGCTGCTGTACAGATTACCGTCGAGATCGACATCGAATTCGTGCGGGGTCAGGAAGAACTGGGCGGTGTTGCTGGAAAAGGCGTACAGCTCCACCTCCTGCAAAGGGTTCTGGCTCATGGTCAGGCGGGCTCGTAGGTGATGCGGTCGTTGCCGCGTGGTTCGGGCAACTGGCGTGCGGTCAGAGTGATTTCCACCAAGGTCGGGCTGTGCCAGTACAGGTCGATGGCGTCGTGGTCGAGGCGGCAACGGGCGAGGCGAATGATTCGGCTGCCTGCGGGCACCCAGTCGTCGAGGCCAGAGCGCAGCACCAGCACCGCGTCGCCGTCCAGATGGCAGGTTGCCGTCATGGCGTACTGCTGATAGCCGTCCTGATGCACGATCAGGCAGGCGGCGGGGCGATGCCAGAAGGCGGAAAATTGCGCAGAGGCATCTTTGCCATCCACGCGGATGAAGCCATCGTCCGGATCGGCATCCGCCGTCACCCATAAGATCGGAGCCAAGCCATCGGGCAGCCAGAAGGCATTGAGTCGCCCCTGCGTTTCCCACAGGCGCGCGCGCCAGATTTCAATCTCATCCGGGCCGTTCGCCAGATAGCGCCGCTGCAAAGTCGTGGTTGCCCACGGATCGTCGCGGCGCACCCACGCGTCGGCAGGCGAGAAATCCTGCCGGATGATGGTGGCCGAGGCCACGGCGGTCGGATCGTCCCGCCAGTTGCCATCGGGCCAGACCGGCAGATCGTCCAGCCACGGGTCGTGGAGCAGATCGGCATCGGGCGGCGGTGCTGGTTCGAGCTGGGCCACCACGTTGCCGCCGACCATGCCCGGCACCCATTGGGTGAGATCGGCAGGATCAAGCGCGCGACCCCACACCAGCGGCAGCACGCTGCTGCCCAGCGGCGCGTGACGAGCCAAGGGTTCGGTGAGCCACAAAGTATCCGGATCGACCTGACTCAACTGCACCTGCTGCCAACCATCCGGTGCGATCAGCAGCGCCCAGATGTCGTCGCCTTGCCAGCCTTGTACGCCGTTCCAGTCGAGCAGCAGATCGGCGCGTGCGGGCACGAAGTGCCGCCAGTCAGCCTCCAGCACATCGAGGGCCAGCGCACCGGCTTCGGCGGGCGCGGTCAGCGGCACGGCGTGCTGCGGCAGCGGCCACCACGCACGCTGGCCCAGATGGTCGGCCAGCCAGTCGGCCACCAGCGCATCGCTCGGGCGCGCATTGCCGACCTGATAGGTCAGCGTGCGGCGCGGCACCTTGCGGCGGGCTTGGCGTGATTCGTTGCCGCTGGCCAGCCGCGTCACGCTGGTCTGCCACGCCAGCCTTTCGACCAGCGGCTCGACCCAGTCATGGCGGAAGGCAAACACGCCGCGTTGCGCCTGTGGCCACGGCGTATCGCCAAAGGCATCCATGCCGGTGGCGACGATGGCGCTCGATGCCGTGTCCCGGCGCAGCACCTCGACCACGAACACCGGCCCAATCAGCGGCGGCCAGGGCTTGGCCAGCACTTCGGCCAGCCACGTCGCGGCACGATCCGGTGGCCACGGTGCGCTGGCGGTTTCGGTGGCCAGTTCAGCGGTCAGGCTGCCTGAGGCGGCGAGCGACAGCACCTCACCTTGAAACTCCGGCAGTTCGCTTCCCGGCACCGGCTGGCTTGAAGTCTCCGTGACGTGCCGGGTGATGAGGCGATCCGTCATGCCGATTCCACCCCGAACTCGGCGGCGTTGAAGGCGGCCTCCGTCCACTGCACGTTGCCGTTCGGATTGCGCTCGAACAGCGCGCACTGCCACGCCTGCTGTTCCTGCAGGATCACCTCGGGGCTGACGGCGGTTTGCGCGCCACTGACCACAAGGCCCTTCAACTTGCCCAAGCCCGCATCGGTCTTGCGCGCGAGCATCGTCAGTTGCACGCCGAACACCGCTGGTGTGGCCATCACCGGCAGTGGCGCGACATCGAAGCTCTGGCGCAGCCCGGCGCTGGGCGCGGTGATAAAGGTGGTTTCATCCTCGTCGCTGACCGCTTCCCACGCGGCAGTGCCGGAGGGCGTCACCGTCCACTGGTTCAGGCTGCCATCGGCTTGCGCCTGCAAGGCATCGACGCGCACGTCGCCCAGAAAGGTGTTGTTGATCGTGCCGCTGGTGTCGGCGATGTAGAAGTCATCGACATCAAGGGTCAATGGGCAGGACTGCCCCGGAATCGCCCCGAGGAAGGCGGTGAGCAACTGGCCGCCGCCCTGAATCGTGTTCTGCGCGCTCATCTGGATCGCCAGCACTCCGTTGATGCGCACCGACAGCACCCCGTTGCTGGTGCCTTGGGTGACCTGCAATTCGATGTAGTGCCAGCCGCGCGCCGGGGCCGTAGTCACCGAGGTGGTGATCAACTGCTCGTAGCCGTACTGCCAGCGGTAGAGCTTGAGTCGCCCGTCCTCGCCGACCTTCACCAGATGCGCGACCTGCGCGTTGGCATCGCGCACGCCCAGCAGCAAGGGTTCGGTGTAGGTGTTCTCGTAGGGCACGACGCGGATCGACGCACCGATGATGAGGCTGGTCTTGGTGCTGTCCAGGTTCTTGACATAGCCGCCGCCCGAACCTTCCGGCAGGCGCAGCGCAAAGGACGACGGACGCCGCCCCTGCACGCGGGTGGCCTGCGGCGACAGATAGGCCGCCTTGCCGCGCGCAAGCCACGGCTCGCCGAAGTCGTCCAGCGCCTGCGGGTCGTAGTGGTCGAAGCCGTCGATGAACAGCAGTGCCATTGTGAAGTGCTCCTTGATTCAGCCGTTCAGCGCCGAGCGGATCGCCCGTGCGTTGCGCCCGATGATGTTGACGATGACCCGCTCTCCGGCAGGCGTTTGCAGGTGGTCGTGGGTGACGCCCGGATCAATGGCGTTGACGATGCGCACCGCCTGATTCATCTGCGGCTGCGCGGGCGGCACCTTCACTTCCGGCACCAACCCGCCTGCCGCAAAGGCCAGCTCACCGCCACGGAAACGTGGCCCGACCGACAAGCCGTTGAGCGAGTCGAGAAAGGCCACGCCCACTTGCCGCACGGCGGCGGCGCGCACCACGTATTCGCCTGCTGACAGTCGCGCCGGAATCGAATCCGATGTGGCGCTGCCGGGGCCGGACACCAGACCGCCGCCTGCGAATTTCTTGATGCCGCCCAACAGCGCCATCACCGCCGCGACCATCGCCACCATTGCGGCAATGGCCAACCCCGGGCCGACGACAGGAATGGATGCCTGCGACGCGGCCGCACCGGCTCCGGCCTTGGCCGCATCCATCGACACCACGGCGGTGGTCTCGGTGGTTTTCTGGGCGACCTTGGCGGTACTGGCGGCCACGTCGGCGGTTTGTTCCTGCTGGATGAAGCCGAGCTTCATCGCCAGCATCCGCACCTGCATCGCCATCCACTGCTGAAACGGCTGGATCACGATCTGCTGCAGGAAGGCGTCGGCCACCTGCTGGAAGATGCTCGCCAAGGCGCTGCGCCAGGTCTGCGCACCGGTGATCATGCCGTTGAGGGCCGAGCCGAAACTCTCGCCGATGCGGTTCCACAGTGGAGCCATTTCATCGACCGTGAGACGGGTGCGCTCCAGTTCGTTGCGCCACGCCTGCACGCGGATCACCGCGTCCGGGCCGATGGCCTGCGCGGCCTGCTGCATGGTCGGCAACAGACGTTCCATCTCGCTGGCCGATTGCTGCTGCAAGGCGACGATCTGCTGACGCGCCTGCGCTTCGGTCAGCAGGCCCGCCTGCTGCTGGATGCCGATGGCTTCCTGCGCATTGCGTAGGCGTTCGGTGACTTGCTGCCACTGGGCTTCGAGCGCTGCCAGATTGGCTTGCGCGGCTTTGACGTCGATCAGCCGATCCACCAGCGACACGCCGTCGGCATCGCTTTCAGCGGTCAGACGCGCGCGCAGATCGCGGTAGCTGCGGGCAATCGCCGCCTGCCGGTCGGCATCGGTGGCGGTGCCGGTGATCTGCGCCAGTTCCTCACGCGTTTGCGCCAAGGCATCAGCCAGTTCGCGTTCGGCCTGCGCCGCTGCGCGGGCATTGGCCTGCTCGATGTCGCTGCGCCGGTTGTTGAGTACGATCAGCTCGGCTTCCGCCTTGGCGACTTCGGCCTTCGCCTTGAGGCGGGCGGATTCGTCCTTGCCCGTATTGACCAGCCGTTGCTGTTCCGCGAGCGATGCCTGTACGCGGCGGATTTCCGCGTCAATTTCCTGCTGCTCAATCCGCGTCTTGGCGGCGTAGTAATCCTTCAGCGAAATCAACCGATCTTCGAGCGCGGCATCCAGCGCCCGCGATTGACGCTCCAAGGCATCCTTGAGGAGCTTGAATTCCGCCTCGGCCTGCGCCCGTACCAGGGCCAGTTTGTCGGCCTGTGCGCTCTTGCCGGAAGTGGGTGGCGTCGGCGGTTGTGCGCGACCGAATACGCCCGGCTGCTCTTGTTCAGCCCGGATGCGGCCAGCGATGGCCTGAGCAGCTTCCCCGACGTAGTCGCGCGTTACCGCGTCGCGCACGGTGTCTGCGAGCGCCTCGCCAAAGTCATGCATCTCCTCGAGTCGGCGACCGAGGACGGTGCGTAGCGATGACATGGAGAAATCACCGCTGAACGCGGCGGCCACGTCCTGGCCCAAGGCCTGCGCCAGTGCCCCAATGTCGGAGAAGGCATTGCGGAAGCGCTCGACGAAGAAGGCTGCCGTGATACCCGCGACACTGCCGACCGCGTTGAACGCGCCGATGACGCCATTGACCATCGCGCGGATCGCCGTGCCGATGGTGGTGAGCGCGCCGATCATCACCTCGCGCACGCGAGCCCAGGAGAGATCGTTGACACCGACCAGTTGCCCCAAGGCGTCGACGACCGCAAGAACCTTCTCGACCACCAGTTCCCAGATGGCGACGGCGATCTGCTTGATTGACGCGCTCTTGCCGCCGAACTCGACCACGGCGTTGCGTGCCGAATAGAGCGCACCCGCCAGCAGCGTCACCGTGGTGACGATGAGGCCGATGGGGCCGCCCAGCAGTGCCAGCGCCCCGCGCAACAACCCTGCCGCCCGCCCCAGCAGCGTGGTGGATGCAACAGCCTGCGTCACGGCGCTACTGGCGCCGGTCGCTTGCAGTCGGGCCTTCGCCGCGTCGGCGACCAGTGCGCTGCTGGCGAGGCCTTGCGCCCGCGCCTGCGCCAAGGCGGCATCGGCTACACGTACCCGTGCCAGCGCCTCGGCTTGGAGGGTGCGCAGGTTGGCCAGTCGCGCCGCTGCTTCGGCGCGCGCAGCGGCGATGCTGGTGGCGAAGGCACCCGCCATCCGGCCAAAGGCGGCGACCAGCACGACACCCGCCAGATTAATCAGCAGCTCCAGATGCTTGGCGACGAGCTGAATGGCTTGCGCGAGTCCTGCCGTCAAACCGGAACTGGCATCGCGCTCGCCGAAAGCGCGCTGGAAGGCGTTCTTCAGGCGGGTGAACGCGCCCGCGACCGTATCGGGCAGGCTCGCGTATTCCTCGGTGAGGCGTTCGCGCTGATTGAGCAACGCATCGAGCACCGCCGCCGAGGTGATCTTGCCTTCCTGCGCCAGTGCCCGCAGCGAGCCCAGCGGCACGCCCATCCCGTCGGCGATGGCCTGCGCCAGTCGCGGCGTCTGTTCGACGACGGAATTGAATTCCTCACCGCGCAGTTGCCCCGAGGCGAAGGCCTGTCCGAGCTGCATCAGTGCGCCTGCTGCCGCCTCGCTGGATGCGCCGGAGAGCGACACCGCCTGCCCGATGGCATCGGTGGCCGCCAGCACGTCCGCCTGCGAACGCCCCAGTGCCTGCACCGATGGTGCCAGCCGCGCATAGAGCGTGATGGTTTCCGCCAGTGGTGCACGGTTGCGCTGGGCAATGTCAAAGAGGGCCGCGTCGGCGCGGTTGAACTCCTCTTGGGAGGTGACGGCGAGCTTGAGGCGGGCCTGCAGGTTCTTGTACTGATCCGCGACCGCCACCAGCTCGCGCACACCCAGCCCGATCCCGATGGCTCCACCAATACGAGACAGGACGGCACCGACCTGACCGGCCTGGTCGCGCAGTTGCGTCAGACTGCCATTGATCGACTGGAAGGCCCGTCGCGTCTGATCGACGGCGGTGATGAGAATCTGGGCGCGGTTGTTCGCCATCGTTTAACTCTTGGACATTGCCTTGCGGATGGCCGCCGTCAGGCGGGGAAGCTCGACCCGCACCGCACGGTTGAGGTCGAAGCGTTTTTTGAGGTTCACGCGCTGCACCAGCACGGCGATGGGAATTTCCTGCCCACGCCGAATGCGCTTTGCGCCACTGCGCTCGCGCTCGGCACGACGAAACCGGGCCAGCGGGCGCGCGTTCTCCGAGATGTTCTCGGCCATCAAAATCTTCTGGCCGTTTTTCTCGATGAACCACGCATTGCCGGATCGCATCAGCGCATCGATGACCCGGGCGAAGGCCTTGCGCCCGATGCGCTGGTGTTGCGGCAACAGCGGGATCAGCATCCGTCCCTGAATCGTTCCGCCGCGCTCATGAAGCCCCAGCCACGGCACCTTCGAGCCGAGGTAGAGGGCCGGAAACACATTGGCTTTGCGGTCGAACACCTTGGCGTGCATCGAGCGCAGGAACTTGGGGCTGGCGGCGCGGAAGCTGGCGCGCATCTCCCCGCGTACTTGTGTGGCCATGTCTTTGCCGCTGTCGCGCATTGCACGGGCAACAGCGGCGTGGATGGCCTTATGGGTATCGGCTTGCCAGACGTTGAAGCGCCGCCGATCCAGCAAGCCCTCGGCAACCAGATCAATCTTCATCGCGCATTCCTTGCTGAAGTTCGGCCTGAAGCTGGCGGATGCCCTCGCGGCTACCCTGGGCAGCGGCGGTCATGACCGCCAAACGGGTGGTGAGGCGCTCGAATTCGAGACGGCTATCGGCAGTCAGAAAGGCATTCACCTGACCCAACGTGTACCCAAGGATGTCCGGGTGACGGTGGCCGCTGCGGATCAGGCGGGCGACGGCGCTATCCCAGGAGGACTGCCAGCCGCGTTCGTCAGTGTGCGCAGCGTCGGCGCGAGCCGCTCGGCTGCGCCCTGAATGCTCGGCACGACCTGCGCCACGAAAAAATCCGCATTCACCTCGAACACGGCAGCGACCAGTTGCACCGCATCCTCCAACGACAGGTCGTTGACCCATGCGCGTTCGCGCCGGGTGGTGATGGCCAGCAGATCGAGCACGGCGTCACCGTGCCGACCCAGCAGTGCCATCCAGTCCGGGTCGGTGCCGATGTCTTCGGCCAGCGGGCGCACCACGGCTAGCAGCCGTGGCAATTCGCCCAGTCGGATCGGTGTCAGCTCCAGCGCAGTACCGGACAGCGTCACGACCACCGGTGCCAGTGGAAAGGTTTTGAAGTCGTCCATCACGTCACCTCTCACAACAGCACCAGACGACCGAATTGGCCGAGATCTCCACCGACCGGCTTGGTGAGGTCGGCGAGCACTTGGCCCGACAGTTCGAACTTCAGCAGTTCGTCGGTAATGATGGACAGCTCCTTGGCCGGGTTGATGGCCACGCGGTAGAGGTCGATCACCACCTCGCGGTTGCCGTCGGCGGTGTTGAGTCCCTCGAAGCGAATCCAGCGTTCGGGCAAGGGCTGGGTGAACATTGCGGTGCTTTGCGCTGCGCCATAGGCGTAGTCAACGGTGAACGGCTCGGTGTACGGGCCGCCGGTGGTGGCATCCAGAATTACCAGCGAGCCGTGTTTGGCATTGACGCTGTACTGGCTGGCCGGGAGCGTCTTGGGCGTGGCATCCGAATCCTGGATCTGCACCGCCGACACGTTTTGCATCGCCAGTGGGTACAGACTGCCCGGCGTGACCGGGTTGGGCAGCAGCTCACCCGTGACGGTGCCGGGCGCAATCGTGGTTGTGGTGCCGTAGAGCGCCAGCGCCAGATTGGTGGCGATCAGCTCTTCCAGCGTGCAGGCGAATTCGCCTTTCTTGGTCTTGATGAGTTGCAGGTCGGTCAGTCGCTGGCCCGACTGCGCTTCCTGGTGCTCGATGGTGTCCACCGACAGCGACACCTTCAGTTCGGGCACGTTGCCGACGAAAGTCAGTCCGGCCGGGTTGCCGTCGATGTCGCGCGCGCCGATGTAGACGCGGCCTTGTCCAGAAAAGTAAGCCATGGTCAGTCTCCTTGGGTGGTAGTGCCGGACGTGGCATCACGGCGGCTGGGTTTGATGTCGGTGGCAAGCGTTGCTGCCTTGGCCACGCCCTGCGCGATCAGCCAGCGGGCGCTGGTGTCAGCAAGGTCGAGGCGTTCGCCCACGTCGCGGCGCTGGCCTGCGTGGGTGTGGGGTTTCACAAGTTCGATGTGCATTTGGAATTCATCCTGTTTGGGTGAGATCGATGGCGTGGGTGCGGTAGCGGATTTCGTAGCGGGCGGGCAGCGCGACGGCTCCGGCATCGGCGTCGTCGAACTCCCATTCGCAGTCGATCTCGCGCACGGCGATGGCCAGCCCGCCCAGATTCGGGTCGGCCAGCAAAGCCGCGTGGGCAGCGACCAGCGCCTGATCGGCCACGTCGAAGGCATCCGCACCGCGTGCCACCACGGCAAGCCGAACGATCAACAGCCGGTCGACGAGGTGGTTGGCGTGGGCGGTGATGCTGTCGCCATCGACGAACAGCAGCAGCGCAGGACTGGCCTCGCGGGTGACCGGCACGGCAGGCATCCGCAACACCGGGATCGGCGCAATCGCGGATGACAGGCACGTGACGACCTCCCGCAAGACGCGCTCGCGGACGGAGTTCATGGGGCGTTCCTCAGAGTTGGGAGAGAAAGGCGCGACGCTCGGTGCCGTCGCCGATAGCGCGCACGTCGCGCACCTGATAGCGGTTGCCTGCCACCTCGACCGTGTCCCTTGCAGTCAGCGTGAGCCACGCCGCCGGGTAGTCGATCTGGTAGTCCCGCGACAGCGCGAAACCATCGAGCACGGTTTCATCCGGGGCGCGGAAGGCGCAATGCACGGTGACACCGGCGAAAGACACCTGCGTCAGCAGTCCGGCATTGCGTGCCGCTTCGTAGAGCGTGACGACATCCATCAGGACGCCAGCACCTTCACCAGTACCGCAGGCCGGTGGCACATCGGCAGCGGATTGCTCTGCGTGTGCAAATCGGTGCCCCGGTCGAACTTGCGCGGCTCCTGCTTGGCATACAGCGGCTGACCCAGCGTGTTCGCCGTTTCATTGAAGTCGGCTGGCGCGAAGTACGTGGCGAAGGTATCTACCGTGCCCAGTGGGAATGCGTGGCCTTCACCGGCTTCGATGAAGCGGCGCACGTTGTCGTCGCCATCGCTGGCTTCGCCCGCGTATTCCTCGAAGGTGATGCCAGCGAACGGGAAGCCGGAACGCATATCGGTGCGCAGCACCTGGCCGTCCTGCCAGCGGTGGTAGGCCTCGATGACCTTCTCGTGACTGGTGAAGGCGTCGAAGAACTCCGGCGACACGAGGCAATGCACGCTCGTCATCCGCTCGCCCTTGAGGTTCTTCTCCAGGTAGCGCTTGAGATCGAGGCACTTCTTCTTGATGTCGGTGCCCGCGCTGCCCAGCTGAAAATTAACCACCTTCGGCGTGATCTGGAACAGATCGAACAGGTCGTACAACTGCGATCCATCGGCATCGAGGATGATGCCCTTGAGCGCGCCGATGCGCAGGTGCTCCAGCGTGATGGCGTGCTTGTTGCGCATCGTCTGCAGGTGCTCGGCCATCACCGTGGCGATGGTTTGCACTTCGGTTTCCGAGCCGAAGGCGCGGATGCCTTGCACTTCTTCCGGCAGCACCACGTCGTCGTGCGGGATGTGCGGAATGGCGAAAGAGCGCAGCTTGCGCTTGCCGCGCACACCGACCGTGCCCGGCGCACCGACCGGCATCGTTGGCAGCAGCGTCAGGACGCCGTTCTTTTCTTCGACGGCCACCGAGCGAAAGCGCACAGGCTTGGGCGGAAACAGGCCCATGCTTTCCATCAGCCCGTAGTTGTTGGGCAGGATGTTGATGGCGGCGGTCAGCGCCGACATCGAGAAAGCGGGATTCTCGAAAACGTTGTTCATGGTCAGACTCCTTTGCGAACGAGGATGCCGAGGCTCTTGAGCTGCGCGATGGCAGCCTGCTTTTCGGCGGCGGTGATGGCGGCGGGCCACGCCAGCGCGTGATCGGCGACGATGGCGTGGCGAGCCAGCATCAGCCCGTCCTCGCGGTCGATCAGGGTGGCGTCCACGGCCTGCATCAGCACGCCTGCGGCGTATTGGCTGCCATCGGTGGCCGAGGGGTCGATCTGCTTGATCTTGCCGGTGGCAGTCACCAGACCCACCACCGTGCCCAGCGGCAGACTTTGGCCTGCGCCGACGGTGATCTGGTCGCGCGAGTAGAGATTGGGCGCTTCGTATTTCAGAAGATCGCCGAGGTTGAGGCCTTCAGTGATGACGGGCATGTCACTTCTCCAGTCCGGCGCGGGCGCGAGCGGCCAGCACCAAGGGGTTGTCGTTGAGGGATTGCGCCGCCGAGGTGGCAGCGTTCGGGGTGATCAGGCTGTTGATCTCCTGTCCGGTGGCGCGCGCCGTCAGCAGATGGCGGCGCACCGTGGCCGCCGGGGTGCGCGTTGCCAGAAAACCGGCAATGCGTTCGGGACAGCCCGCGAGCGCGCACAGTTCGGCGACTTCCTGCGCGTCCTCGATGGTCATCGGCGTGGCCGCGTCGTCGACGCGATCAGGATCAGCGCCAACCCCAGGGTCAGCAGTAGCTCCGGGTTCATTCATGAAATGCTCCAGTCGTGGTGGTTGAGAATTGCCCAGCGCCGCAACCGCGAGCGCCGGAGGGGGTGAAATTGCAGCGGTGAGTTCGGTCAGGAGGTCGTCGAAGGTGCCGACGGCATCGGCAAGGCCTGCGGCGACGGCCTCGGCTCCGAAGAACACGCCCGCTTCGGTGGCTCGCACCGCGTCATTGGTGAGGCCGCGATGGCTGGCCACGGTGTCGACGAACAGCCCGTAGATCCGATCCACCTCGCTCTTGAGGAAGGCGTGCGCCTCGTCGGAGATCGGCTCGTGCGGGTTGAGATCGTTCTTGCGCGCCCCGGCAAAGACGGTCGTGTAGCGAACGCCGTCCTTCGCATCGCGCACCGACTGGTCGGCGTGCATGGCAATGACGCCAATCGACCCCACGCCCCCGGTGCGGGTGACAAAGAAGCGACTGGCGGCAGACCCGAGCGCGTAAGCCGCCGAGTACGCCATGTCATTGGCCAGCGCCCAGACCGGTTTGCGCTGTGCCACTGCGCGCACGCGGTCGGCCAGATCGAACACGCCGCCGGATTCGCCGCCGGGGCTGTCGATGTCGAGCACGATGGCGGCCACCGAGGGGTCGGCAACGGCGGCATCGAGCTGCGCGGCGATGTCCTGGTAGCTGGTCAGGCCGGAGGCGGCTTCCAGTCCGACGGTGCGTCGTACCAGCGTCCCGTAGATCGGCAGGATGGCGATGCCACTCTCCGATGCGGGCGGGCTGCGCGTAGCCGGTACCGGAATCGCCACGCCGCTTTCCGTCAGGCCGATGCGTGGCCCCAGAACGGCGAGGATGACTTCAAGTTTTGGGCGATGGATCAGCAGCGGCGCGCCAAAGATGCGCGCCGCCATATGCGGTAGCAGGGTCATGGGGGTTCCTTCAGGCGGATGACTGATTGCTGTCGGTGGCCTGCGCGTTGGGTTCGGCGCTGCCGCCATCCTTGGAGGTGCGGCGCGGATCGGAGTCGAAGATCAGGCCAAGGTCATCGGCGCGTTGGTTGTCGGCGGCGATTTCGCGGTCGAGGTCCTCGGCGTCGTAGCCAAAGGCCGAGATGGCTTCCGAGCGGCTGATAAGACCTGCGCGGATCGCCAGCAACATCGCCTTGAATTCCTTTTCGGGATCGACCCATTGCCAGCCCTGCGGAATCCATTTGCAGGCGGTGTACTCGCGGCGTCGGCGGGCATAGCCCGGAGCCGTCAGGCTGCCTGCCAGCACCGCCTGATCGAGCCACGCATTCCAGACCGGACGGCAGAGCTGATGCACCAGCACGCCGTGCTGGATGGCTTCGGTGCGACGGCGAAACTCCAGCATCCCGGCCCGGATCGACGAGTAGTTGACCCCGGAGAGGTCGCCGGTCAGTTGTTCGTATGTGATGCCAATGGCGGCAGCCACGGCGCGGAATTGCGCTCGCAGGAATTCGGCGTAACTGCCGCCCACGTCCGCCGGATCGGAGAATTTCACGTCCTCACCGGGTTCGAGGATTTGCATCGTGCCCGGCTCCATTCCGGCCAGCGCGATGCCCGCATCATTGGCAATGCCCTCGCCGAGCAAGCTGTCCTCGGGCGAGAGGCGCGTGATGAAACCCGCGAACATCGCAGCGGTTTTCTTGCGCACCAGCTCGGCGTCGTCGTATTGGTCGAGTTCGTTGAGTTTGACCAGCGCCCGCGCCAGCCACGGCTCGCCCCGGATCTGGCCGGGGCGCAGCACGCGGTAAAGGTGGATGATCTCCCGCGCATCGACACGCACGGTGTCGAATCCGCCTTGCCCCGACATCGGCGCAAGGCGGCCGTCCTCGGGGTGCGAGCGGTACAGGTGATAGGCCACGCGACGACCCATCGCATCAAACTCGATGCCCGAGCGCACGACATTGCCCGAAGGCAGTTCCGTGTTGAGATTCAGCGGCAGGTGTTCGGCTTCGAGCAACTGCAATTGCAGCGGCACGGCCAGTCCATCTTCCGGGCGGCGCGGGCGCAGCCGGATCAGGCACTCGCCGCCTTCGCACATCGCGCGGGTGGCCAGCGCCTGCAGCCCATAGAAGTCGGTCTGTCCGGTGGCGTCCGCCTGTTCCGTCCAGTCACGCCACAACGCCTGCACCTCGGCACGGAAGGCTTCATCCTTGGCCATCGACTGTGGCTTGATGCCGGTGCCGACCGCGTTGGAGACAAAGGCTTCGATTCCGGCATTGGCCCACGCATTGCGGCGCACGAGATCGCGCGATTTGACGCGCAGCTCGTTGGATGTGGCCAGCATCGCGGCCACCGCGCCAGGGTTACCCGGCATCCACGCCATCGAACGACGACCACGCCCGGCTGCTTCGTGGATGGGCGACTGCCCGAAGAAGCTGCGGAATTTGGAGTACCACGCCATCTCAGAACCCCTTGCCGGTGGTGACCCGGATCTGGCGCGGCGCACCGGGCCACAGGCCGGTGTCCACGGCTTGTTCGAACAGGTCGCGCTTGACCGCGGCGATGGCGGCCTGGAGTTCATCGACGCTGCGGTACTCGACGGTCTTGTCGTCGAAGGTCACGCGCTTTTCTCCCTTGACCAACGCCAGTTCCAGCGCGTCGAGGTGTGCTTGTGTGTAAGCCATCAGCGGAACACCGTGAGGTTGATTTCAGAGGAGTCGTCGAACGATGCGGACGTGGTGGCGCAACTGATGTCGACGTACTGGGCTGTCTTCTGGTCGGAGGTGGATCGCACGATGGCAATGCGCTGCATGCCACTGTTTGTGCTGCTGCGGGCGAGCGCCGTCCAGCAATAGTTGGCATCGGGCATGGCAGCGGCAAAGGTCACGCGGTAGCGACCTGCTGCCGTCCGGGTGACGCTGGCCACGTTGTGCGAGGAGCGCACGACAATCTGACTGCCGACGTAGCCGAAGCACACCCACGCCCGAGCCAAGCCGGGATGGGTGGCGTCGATCTTGGTCTTGACCTCCAGACCGATGCGACTGGCCAGCGCCGTGATGCGGGTGGCGAGGCTCATCAGACCAGCGCGCCTTCGAATACGGCGACGAAGTCGGTGTCGGTGTTGCCGACATCACTGGCCGCGACCGCGCCGATGTTGCTGCGTGCCTGTGCCTGCTCGGGTGCAGTGAGCGTTTGCGCGGCATCGAAGCGCACGCGGTTGTTGACGGCGGCGAGCAAAGCATCCAGACCACTGGTGCCGTTCTGCAGCAGTTGCTGGATTTCCACCAGCGTGTCGTAGGCGGCGTCTGCACCGCCCAGAATTTCTGACTTCAGTGCATCGAGCAGCGTGACGATCTTGCTGGACGAATAGGTGCTGGTGGTGGCGATGTTGGCGTCGTCGATCACCGCCGAGGACACCACGGCCGCCTTCAGTTCGTTGATGGCCGCGACCAGATTCGACTTGTCGGTGGTGGTCAGGTTGGCGAGGTTGCCCGCCTTGGCGCGCACATCGTTGAATTCCTGCGCGACGCGAATGACCAGGCTTTCGATACGGGTAGCAAGACTCATGTTTTCTCCTCGGGTGTCAGGACAGCCAGCGGCTTTTGATCACGCGCCGACCGGGGTTGCGGTTGCCGGAAACAGCGAGGCCACCGCGTGGGGTGGCCTCAGTGGGTGATTCAGTTGTTGTTTCAGGGGGTGGCGAACTGGCCATCCCCAGTTGTCGCTCCAGTTCGCGCCAGTGGCGTTCCTCGAAGCGATCCAGTCCTGCGCTGGATGCGGCCGCGCGGGCGTAGACGTAGCAGTCGAGCGCCTCGTTGCGCTCGCGCACCTTTTGCCACTCGCGCACCGGGAAGCCGTTGCGGTCGCGGCGGGTGATCAGTTGTTCGGCGCAGAGCTGCTGGATGAACTCGGCGTCGATCTTCGGCAGATGGACGAACCCAGCGGGAAACACCGAGGTCAATCCATCCTCGCCGAAATCGGCGCTCTTGCGCAGGTTGTTGTAGAACTCCAGCTTGGCGATGCCGCCCGCCACCGAGTACACCTTGATGCCCCGGCGCAGCTTCTTGCCGCCCTGCGAGACGTCAACAGCAGTCGGTGTGCCGATCAGGGCTGCGCCGCGCGGCACCCCCTTGACCGCCATCACGCGCGGGTCGTGGCAGGCCCGCACGAAGGCGTAGGCTTCCTGCGTGGCAAAGCCGGTATCCAGCGCGAAACGCGCCAGCGGCATCGCCGCGCCAGATGCGTGTGTCCAGCTCTCGGCCAGCATTTCAGCGAGGCGCTTCCACACCGTGTCGCGGGCGGTGTCGCCCATCAGCACGCGGTGCTCGATGAGCCACGATTCCTTGCCGCGCCCGAAGGCCCAGACCGAGGCTTCGATCCGATCCTTCTGCACGTCCGCGCCACCCACCAGCAGCAGACCACCCAGCGGCACGCTGCCGATGCGGTAATCCTCGCGGCGCTCGACCAGCCGTTGCCAGTCTGGCGCTTCGCCTTCCTCGACCCACGTCTCACCGAGCTCGGTGTTCTTGAAGGTCTTGATGGCGGCGGCCGATCCCGATTCCTTGTTGACGGCCGCTTCCCACGCGGCGGCGATGTCGCGCCACGAACGCCAGCCCACCGGGCTGTACAGCGACGACAGGTGAAAGCCTGCCGTCTTGCCCTGGCCATCGGTGATCATCGCGCGCCACTCGCCGTGCTCCAGCATCCACGTCTTGTGGTGCTCGGCAATCGCGGTATCGCACGACTCGCAGACGTAGGCCGCCGTTTCCGGCGCGCCCTTGTCCCAGCGCAGTTGCTCGAAACGCAGCCACTGTGGGTGGTTACAGTGCGGACACGGCACGAAGTAGCGACGCTGATCTGAGGCCTCGTACTCGCGCTCGATGGCCGAGGCCCCCGAAATCGTCGGCGTCGACACGATGAAGATCTTGCGGCGCGCGAAGGTGCGTGTACGGGCTTCGGCCAGCGAGATCGCGTCGCCTTCTCCTTCGACGTCCAGCGGATAGCCGTCCACCTCGTCGAGGAACAGATAGCGCACCGGCATCGAGCGCAGGCCCACCGCGCTGTTCGCGCCGGTCATCACCAGCACGCCGCCCCGGAACTCTTTGGCCAGAATCGTGTTGCCCGAATCCCGGCTGCGTGCGGGCGCGATCAATTCCGCCAGCGCCGCCGACTCCTCGATCAGCGGGTCGATCCGCTGCTTCGAGTTGCGCTTGGCCATCTCCACCGTCGGCCACACGGCCATCATCGGCCCGGGCGCGTGGTGGATGACGTAGCCGATCCAGTTCGATCCCATCTCGGTTGCGCCAAGCTGGGCCGCCTTCATGAACACCACACGCTCGACCGGCGAGGTTGGCGACAGGCAATCCATGATCGCCTTCAGGTACGGCGTGCGGGCGGTGCGCCAGCGGCCCGGTTCGGCGGACGCCTTGCTGGAAAGCATCCGGTGGCGATCCGACCATTCCGACACGGTGAGTAGCGGATCGGGCGTCAAGCCGTCACGCCACGCGCGCTCGATCTCCTGTGCGCCTTCGTAATCGTCCATCGTCAATCCACACGCGGGCGCAGTTCGCCCAACTCGATCAGGTGCTCACGCACGGCAGCTTCCAGCGCGACGTGCATCTGGTGCGCATCGACGCCGAGTGCAGAGGCCATCTGCCCCGAGATGCGCGCAGGCCAGTTGAGCCAGGCATCGCGCTCAATGCGCGCCAGCTTGAAAACGTGCGCCACGGCCTGCGCCCGATCCACCAGTTCCTTCTTGCGGTGTGCCAGCTCCACCTTGTTGAGCTGGGCCTTGAGCACTTCGTTGACGGTGCGCGCCTGCAGAAGCGACGTCCCACCGGTTGACAACGGCGGCGTGCCCGGTTCGGACGCCCCGCGTTGCGGCGTGGCATCAGCAGTCGCGGGCGCGCGGCGGGGTTTCGGGCTGCTGGCCTGCTCCTGCGCAGCGGCACGGCGCGGCTGCAATGTGTTTTGTGCCCACTGGGCGTCCGCCGCATCCGGATCAATCGTGCCGTCAGGCAGTGCGGTGATCCGCCCCGTGTCGATGGCCTTCTTCACGGCCACGTGCGACACGCCACGGTGGCGCGCGTAGGCGCGAATCGAGAGTCCCATCGTCACCTTCTTCAATCATTTGTTCTTCATTCCTTCGGATTGAGCTTGGCTTCCATCGGGAACAGCGCGTTCATCACGTCACGCCAACCACACACCGAAAGGACCACGCCATGAGCCTGATCGACACCATCCTCACCCTGATCGCCCAGAAGCACCTGGGCATCGACACCTTGGAAACCCGCCACGCCGACAGCCTGGACTTCCACGACACGGCGGTGTGGTGCATCCGGGACGCGCTGGAAGCGGCCTTCAAGGCGGGCGTCGAGGTCGGGATTTCTTTGCCGGAACCCACGGAAGCGGAGATCGCCAAGGACTGATCGGAAAGCAACGAAGCCAAGCCCCCTTATCCATCACTGGGCGCTTGGCTTCACTCCCGAACAGCGCGTTCATCACATCGTCATCCACCACCCCGAAGGAGCAGCCCATGACCACCACCCAACTCACCCCGGCCCAGCACGCCATCCTCGCCAAGGCCATCAACACCAGCGCGGGCAAGATCGAATGGTTCCCCGACAACATCAAAGGCGGCGCACGCAAGAAGGTGCTCGACGGCCTGTTCAACCGCGCCCTGATCACGCCCGATGGCGAGGGCTGGTGCGTCGCCGCCGAGGGCTACGACGCCTTGGGCATGAAGCGCCCGCGCATCTCCAAATTCGAGGCAAACCTCGACGCGATCATCGCCAACGCCGAATCGGCGCAGGACGCGCCGGAGGCCACCGCAGCAGCGCAGACCACCGACGCCGAGTTGGAGGCCGACGTGGCCGCGTGTGAGGCCGAGTGGGCCAAGAATTCGACGCCCGCACAGGCCAAGCCCCGCACTCGGGACAACAGCAAGCAGGCCGAAGTGATCCGGATGCTGCAACGCCCCGAGGGCGCAACCATCGGCCAGATCTGCACCGCCACCGGCTGGCAGGCGCACACGGTGCGCGGCACCTTTGCCGGAGCCTTCAAGAAAAAACTCGGCTTGACCATCACGTCGGACAAGCCACAGGGCGGCGAGCGGGTCTACCGCATCGCCTAAAAATGATGGCGAGAGAGGCAGGAAATAGCTTGGCTTCTCTCGCCACCAGCGCGTTCATGTGGGTGTCGCAAGCAACCACCCCAAGGAGAACGCACCATGAAATCCCAAGCCGATTACGAGATCGAATACGCCACCCGCAGCGGCCACGACGCGCTGGCCAACGCCCGCGCCACGCTGGAGCGCGCCCTGGCCGAACTCGACCACTACATCGCCCGCTACGAGGGCGCGGAGGACATCAAGGACAAGGCCAACGTGCTCAACTGGGCGCTCGGGCACCTCGCCACCTACGTCCCGAGCAACGTGCGTCTGGACATGATCGCCACCGCGCAAGCCGAGCTGATGCGCGTCCGCGCCGCCCAATGAAAAAACATCAAGCAGGAGGCCAGGAATAGCTTGGCTTCTTGCTTGAGCAGCGCGTTACTACGGGTGTCGCAACGATCAACCCGAAGGAGAAAGCACCATGACCACCAACCACATCCCCGCCACCCAAAACACCGACTGGGGATTTTGGGGCACGATGAACGAACACGCCGAAACCGCGTGGCCGCAGGCCATAACCGCCATCTCGAACGCCACCGGCCAGCCCCTCGAATCGGTGCGCATCTTCCTCGACAGCCGCCACGGCCGCCACTTTGCCGACGACGTGCAGAACGGGCTCTTTGAAGGCAAGACCCTGCAGGACGCCATCGACGCAGCCACCACCAAGTGGATGTGCTGGACGATTGGCCGCCAGACCAGCAAGGACTACGGCATCCCGCGCGGGCTGCCTTACCTGACGGGCTTTGTGATCCACTGCGACATCTGCGACGAGCAGGCCGCCTGATGAACACGCCCGCCGCCGAACGCGAACAGGCGCTGCGTTGGCTGATTGCCAACCGGCGTCAGGATGTCTCCATCGAACAGGCCGTGCGCGTGATGTGCTTGGCGCTGCCGCGCGATCTCGCCACGATGCAAATCCTGCGGCGCATTGCCGAGGAAGAAGAAGCCAATCAACCCCGCCAGCCATTCAACTGGCGCACACCTCCTGGTCTGCCGCCTCGCGGATAGCCTGCTTGCCGGTGAAGTCCTCCCACCGGCGCACGATCACGTCCACGTACTTCGGATCGAGTTCGATCAGCCGCGCGATGCGGCCTGACTTCTCTGCGGCAATCAGCGTCGTGCCGGAACCGCCGAAGGGGTCGAGCACCACGTTGCCGGGGCGGCTGGAGTTGCGGATGGCCCGCTCGACCAGTTCCACCGGCTTCATCGTCGGGTGCAGATCGTTCTTCTGCGGTTTCTTGATCGCCCACACATCGCCCTGATCGCGGTCGCCGCACCAGTGGCGTTGCGCGCCCTCGGGCCATCCGTAGAGGATCGGCTCGTACTGGCGCTGGTAGTCGGCGCGGCCCAGCGTGAAGGTGTTCTTGGCCCAGATGATGAAGGTCGACCACTTGCCACCGGCGGCGCGGAAGGCGGCTTGCAGCACATCCAGTTCGCTGGACGACATCGCCACGTAGATCCCGCCCCGGCAATGCGCCACGGCGGGCGTCAATGCCGCCAGCAGGAAGTCGTAGAAGCCGTCGCCCAAATTGTCGTTGAGGATGGCGCGATCCTTGCCGCGCATCTTGTCCTTGGCGCTGTTGGCGTAGTTCACGTTGTACGGTGGATCGGTGAAGACCATGTCCGCCACGTCGCCCTGCATCAATCGGTCGTAATCCTCGACGACGGTGGCATCGCCGCACAGCAACCGGTGTGGGCCCAGCACCCACACATCGCCCGGGCGGGAGATCGGCGTCTCGCTGACCTCGGGGACTGCGTCCTCGTCGGTCTGGCCCTCGTTGTCGGATTCGTCGCCCGCGATCAGTTCGGCCAGCGCATCGGCGTCGAAGCCGGTGATGTCCAGATCGAAGCCTTCGAGTTGCAAGGCTTCCAGTTCAATCCGCAGCATCGCGTCGTCCCAGCCCGCGTTCTCGGCGATGCGGTTGTCCGCGATGACCAGTGCGCGGCGCTGGGTCGGCGTCAGGTGATCGAGCACGACCACCGGCACGATCTCCAGCCCGAGCTTCTGGGCGGCGGCGAGCCGTCCGTGACCCGCGACGATGATGCCGTCGCTGCCTGCGAGGATCGGATTGGTGAATCCGAACTCCGCGATGCTGGCGGCGATCTGCGCCACCTGCTCGTCGGAGTGGGTGCGCGCGTTGCGGGCGTAGGGCAGCAGCTTGGCGGTTGGCCACTGCTCGATCTTGTCGGCCAGCCAGTTCATACCGGCTCCTCGGCTTCGGTCAGACGCTCGACGGCGACCTGCTCGAAGGACTGGCCGGTGGCGATCAGCGTGACCGGCACACCGGGATGGTTCTGCTGGAAGCGCTTGAGCGCGACGTCCACGTATTCCGGGGCGATTTCCACGCTGCGGCAGATGCGGCCCGTGCGCTCGGCAGCCAGCATCGTCGTGCCGCTGCCGCCGAAGGGTTCGAACACGAGGTCGCCCGCATCCGTGTATGCCTCGATGACGAACTCCGGCAGCGCCACCGGGAACACTGCGGGGTGGTCGATGTCTTGGCCGATCTTGCCCTTGTGGCGCATCACGCGGATCACGCTGTCGGGGATGCGCGTGTCCTGCGTGGGCAGGCCCTTGTGCGTCCAGCCGCCGACTTCGCCGTCCTTGCCCCGCATCGCCGTGGACGAGCCATCGGCGCGCAGATGCGATTCCTGTCCGGCGTGCTTGCAGGGCACGATCTTGTTGGGCTTGCGGGCCTCGCGGTTGAAGTGGAACACGAACTCGAAGCTCGGGGCCAGTCGGCCCTGCCAGTCGCCCGGCATCCCTGGCCCCTGATCCCAGACGTACCACGCGAAGCGCCGCCAACCCTGCTGGCGCATCCAGCCGAGCCACGCATCCCAATACGGGATCACTTCGTTGTCGCGGTGGATCAGCCCGAGGTTGACCAGCACCTGGCCGTCGTCCGCCATCGGCAAGTGCGCGAACACGCCGCGCATCAGGCCGTCCCAATCGGTGATGCCGCCCGAGGTGTAATCGCGCTGGTTACCGTAGGGTGGCGAGGTGAAGCACAGCCGCGCGGTGTCGCCGTCCATCAGCGCAGCGACCACGGCCCGGTCGGTGGCATCGCCGCAGATCAGGCGGTGCGCACCGATGGCCCAGACGTCGCCCGGACGGGATACCGCCATGACGGGAGCGTCCGGCACCTCATCGGCGGCGTCCGGCTCGTCAGCGTCCGGTTCCGCCTCGGTATCAGGATCGGCGTCCAGCACATCACCGGCGAGCAGTGCCTCGATCTCGGTATCCTCGAAGCCGGTCAGCGCAAGGTCGTACCCGGCCTCGGACAGGTCGGCCAACTCCAGCGCCAGCATCGCTTCGTCCCAACCGGCATCGAGCGCCAGCCGGTTGTCGGCGATCACCAGCGCGCGTTTCTGCGCGACGGTCAGCTGAGCCAGTTCGATCACCGGCACCTGATCCAACCCCAACTTGCGGGCTGCGGCCAGACGCCCGTGCCCGGCGATGATGCCGTTGTCGCCATCGACCAGGATCGGGTTCGTCCAGCCGTACTCGACGATGCTGGCCGCGATCTTGGCGATCTGACCATCGGCGTGCGTGCGCGGATTGCGCGTGTAGGGAATCAGCGCCTCGACCTTGCGGTATTCGACGTTGAGCGTGTTCAAAGTGGAAGTCCCAAAAGCAAAACCCGCCGAGCGTTGCCGCCGGGCGGGTTGGGTGAATGAAGATTCTGGTGGGGTGGTAACCGTGCGCCGGGGTGGTAACCGGGGCCGGTAACCTGCCGACTGGTAACCTTGCCCGCGCCCTGACGCTAAAAAAGCGCCGCGCTGTCGCCCCCCGCATTGGATTCTGGCGAGGAAGGACCCCTTTTGCCTTGGGGCGCTTCCTTTGCTGTCACCGCTGTCCAGAAGATAGCTGAAATACTACCCCTGACTGGGCTGTTTTGTTGCATGCCTGCCGGGCCTCAAAACGGCCAAACAAGGAAAGGCGAGGACAAACGCGGCAAGCATTACCCTAAATTGCCCACGTTTTTGGACGGGAGCCGCGCGCCTTCGCCGTTGAGCTTCGTCGCCACGATCTCCAGCGCACGCTGCCACCTCCGCCACGCCGTCGTGCGGTCGCAGGCGAAGCGGATCGTGATGTCCCGCCAGCCGTATCGCTTGGCCCGCATCCATACGAGGTGGCGCTGCTCGATCTCCAGCCATTGCACCCAACGCATCACCTCCAGCATCCGGTCGATGGCCTCGGGGCTCGGTGGGAAGGGGCGGTACACCTTCTCATCCGCAGCAAACGCTTCCCACTCCGTGCGGACGAAGGCGGGCCAGCAATTGAAATAGCCCTGCACGCGTACCGGAGGCAGGCGTCGTCCGGTGCTGGCCGCATCTTCGAAACGCGCAGCCACGTCCTCAATCGTCCAGGTGTTGCGATGGTCAGCCATGACGTCGTCCTCCCGTGCCGTAGAGACGTTCGCCGATCTGACGCACCAGTTCACGCTCAACCCAGTCCAGGCGTTCATCGTCGGCATTGACGACCAGGATGTGCTGGTCAAGCCAGCCGCGCTGTTTGATGGCGTCCAAGTCCTGGACTTCAGGCTGCAGCCGCCCCAGCGGGCAGCGGTATTGGGGTGTCGGCACCTTCATCTCACACCTCCCGTTCCAGTGCGTTTTGCTCGATGGCCCAATGCAGCAGCGCCAGTGCATCGGCTTCGTTGTCGTCGACCGGGGCGTGGCCACGGGCACGGATGGATGCGATCACATTCTCCTTGCCTGCATTGCCCTTGCCGGTGGCGTGCTTCTTGATCGTGCCGACCGGCACGCCCTGGTATGGGATCTGGTGGTGCTCGCACCACGCCGTGAGCGTGGCCAGAAACCCGCCGTAGGCATGGGCCGCGTCGGTCGAGACATGGCGGCGCACTTCCTCGAAGTGCAGGCAGTCGATGCCGTCGCAGGACTGCTTGATCTCGGTGAGCCAGCGTTTGAATCTCAGGAAGCGCATTCCGCCGCCTTCGAAGCGTTGCGGCCGGAAGCTCTCCGATCCGCTGGTAATGTGCCCGTCGCTGCCGCGCAGTGCCCAACCGGTGGTGGTGCCCAGATCAAGGGCGAGGATCGTGGTACTCATGGTGTCAGTCCTTTTTTCATTGGCCTGACGGATCGGACGGGTCTCATCGAAACATCCCATGAGGCGCGCACGCACGCGCACGCGTAGGAGTTACGACGTAGTCCGTCCGATCCGTCAGACGCGGTTGTTTCAGTCATCGGCGTAAGGGGTGTAGGACGGTGCGGGCGGGTACTTGAGGCCCACGCCCTGAAACCCGCGCAGACCCATGCCGTTGCGCCATTTGTCCATGCCACGGGTGAGCAGCAGATCGGCAAAGCGCTTTTGGGAGCCCGTGAATTCCCCGGCAGCCTCAGCCCACAGCTTCCAGTCGTTGAACAACTCGGCGGTCAGCGACTTGGCGTTGGGCTCGCGCACGCAGCGCTCATCGAGCCAGCGGCCCAGGGCGTCCTCGGCTTCGAAATACTCCTCGGTGGCGTCCACCACGCGTTGTGGCGGGCTGAGTCGTCCGTGGCGCTGCCAGTCGAGACAACCCTGCACGGCCCACGCGAGGATGCCGTCACGTTCGGCCAGGAGCTTCTGTTGCAGGCTCTTGTCGCGGCGCTCGGGCGGCACGGTGATCGTGAAAGGGATCAGGTGCAGCCTGCGTTTCATCGCCTCGTCGATATTGCGAATAGCGGGCTTGTGGTTGCCCGCCACGAACAACTTGAACTGCGGGAAGAACTCAAAGAAGTCCTGGCGCATGAAGCGCGCTGAAATCTTGTCGCCACCGGTGAGGTTCTTGAGCTTGGACTCGGCCCACCGTTTTCCCTGTTCAGTTTCGATGGCCGCCACGAAGCGCGCACCGCGCAGTCCCGCCATATCGGTCGGGTGCCGGTCGGTGCGCGTCTCCATGAAGGTGTCCATCGGCGCGTTGGTCGCGTAGTCGCCCAGGATCGTGGCCAACGTGTTGACGAACACCGACTTGCCGTTCGCGCCCGTGCCGTACAGGAAAAACAGCGCGTGCTCTTGCGTCGACCCGGTCAGCGCGTAACCGACCATCCGTTGCAGGTAGGACTCAAGTTCCTTGTCGCCACCCGTGACCTCGTCGATGAACTGCCTCCAGGTCGGGCAGTCGCCGCTGGGCGTGGCTGTGGTGATCTTGGTCATCCGGTCGGCGCGCTCGTGCGGGCGCATCCGGCCTGTCTTGAGATCGACCACGCCGCCCGGCGTGTTGAGCAGCCACGGATCTGCATCCCATTCGTCGGTGGTGGCCGCGTGCCTGCGGTCAGCACGCGCTAGGCGTTCCACACCGCCGACCGTTCCTGCGCTGGCCAATTTGGCGGCGACCTTGGGGTTGTCGGCGCGTACAGCCGTCTGGCGACAAACGCTGCGAATCAGGTCCGTGGCCGCCAGCGTGTCTTCGGTGCGCCAGCGTTGTCCGTCCCACACCAGCCACTTTCCCCAGCCAGCCACGTAGCGCCAGTCGCGGTGGTAGCGGCGCGTGAAGGACAGCGCCAGCGCGTCCTCCGTACCCCAGACGGATTCGTCGCTGCTGACCACCGGATCAACGTCATCGGCGACGTCGTGCATCTGCAAACGTGGGCCGTGGGTGAGGAAGGTGGCGACATCAAAGCCCTCGGCGATGGCATCTGCCACGTCCCAGCCTTCTGCCGCCTCTTCGGGCGGATAGAGGACGTGGCAGGATTTGGCCCCCGCCGACAAGATGGCCTGTGCCGCCTGCGTGGCGTACTCCCAGCCCGGCTTATCGCGGTCGGGCCAGATCAGCACGGCCTTTCCGGCCAATGGCGACCAGTCGGTCTTGTCGACCGGAGCGTTCGCGCCGTGCATCGCCGTGGTGGCCACGATGCCCGCGTCGATCAGGGCCTGCGCGCACTTCTCGCCTTCGACCAGCACCACCTGCGCGGTACTGGTCATGCCTGGCTGGTTGTAGAGCGGACGCGGGTCGGGCGGTGCCATCTTGCGCCGCTTCGCATCCCAGGGCCGGAACTGCTTCTTCTGTCCGGGCGGGTCGTAGCGGTAAACGACGGCGATGAGATGGCCTTTGGCGTCGAGATAGTCCCACTTCGCGGTGGCGGGGCCGAGTTCGTCTACCGGCACGTCCTTCTTGTTGGCCTTGCGCACCGGCGTGGAACGCGTACGACCGAGCAGATCGGCGGCGGCATCGAGCACGCGCAGAAAGTCGCGGGTCACATCGATGCCGAAGTGATTGCCGATCAGCGCGTACACATCGCCGCCGGAGTTGTCGGCACGATCCGTCCATAGGCCTGCCTTTTCGCCTTCAAGCACCACCTCAAGGCTGTCGCCAGGGCTACCCAGCACATCACCGATCAGGAAGTTGCCCCGGCGCTTCTTGCCTGCCGGGAACAGAGTGAACAGCACCGATTCCAGCCGGGCGAGAAGTTCTGCGCGCAGTTCCTCCCTCTCGGCATCGTTGACGATGCGTGCTTGGCTTTCGGTGGGGGCGGCGGTGTCGTTGAAGTCGATCATTCGGCCTCCTCGACGGCGGTATCCGTATCTCCCGCGAAGCGGCTTTGCGCTGCCGCATTACGTGCCGCCCAAGTAGAAAGCTCTGACAGGCGATAGCGCACCAGCCCACCCATCAGGTAGTGAGGAATCCGGTACTTGCTGCGCATCGCGTGGTCGGCGAACCAGTAATACGGCAGGCGCAGCGCGGCAGCTGCCTGCTTGGCGTCGATCATCGGTTCGATGCCGGTAGATGAAAGGGTGTTGTCGGTCATGCTTGTGTCCTCCAGCAGCGGTCTTGCCATGCACACATCCGACATTCGAAGTGGGTCGGGTCATGGAAGCCACGTGGCAGCAGTTCGCCTGCTTCCGTGGCTGAGATGACCTTCACCGCACGATCCGACATGCGCTGGGCAAGGGCTGCATCAAAAGGCACGAGCTCGGTGTAGATCTCCATCGTGTCGGCGTTGAGCGCCGTGAAGATCGCCGGGTGCTCGTGCAGTTCGAGATAGGCTTGGTAGATCGCCACTTGCGCGGCGTAGATGGGCTTGGAGATCGCCAAGCCCTTTCTCTCCAGATCGCTCCAGGACTTGTTGCCAAGGCATTTGCATTCCCAGAGTCCAGGATAGGCAAAGCCCTCAGGGCCACCCACGATGACGCCGTCGATGTGGCCCTGCAGGCGACCGTCTGCCACCGAGAAACCGAACTGCTCGCCATCAGCCTTTCGGGTGCGCAAGTCAAAGCCTGCCTCCCGCAGCCACGCGACCATGCAGTCCTCCATGACATGGCCACGCTCGAAGATGCGCAGCATCCGGCCCGGGGTGTCCCGCCCGTGGTCGATGGGAGCCTTGGCGTACTCGAATTGCAGGGCGCGCTCGCAGGCCACCCCGAGGCGCGAGGCCCCGAGGTACTGGCGCTCGGATTGACGGGCTCGGGCCTGTTGCAACCCGGCGTCGACCAGGGCGGTGATCTGGCCCGCGATGCTCGATGAGGAATTGAAGTCCATCATGGCTTCTTCCCCTTCGGTTCATCCCAAGGCAGGTCATCCTCCAGATCCGCGAACGGATTGGCGGCATCGGGTGCCAGCGGATCGGGCGTGGGAGGCAAGCCCCGCACGGGCGGGAACTTGGTGACCTCGTGGTGCGCGACCATCGCCTCCGACCAGCAAGTGACGATGGCATCGATCACCCGCAGCGCTTCGGCCTCGGAGTAGTCGCCCAGAGGCTTGGTAAAACCGATCTCGCCCGCCGCCTCGCCGAAGGACTTGAGGCATTGGCGCATGGCGGCCAGTTCGACTTCAGACGGATCGATCATGGCGACCTCCGTCTTGCCGAGGTAGCCATCCTTGGCCTGTTGCCAGTTGCCGTACAGCGCGTGGAACGCGTCCTGGCAGCGACGGGAACAGAACACCCAGTCGAGCACGTAGCGGCGCGCATCGCCGGTCTTGAATCGACCGTCCGTGTGGCCGTAGCCGCGTGCTTGTCGTTTGCAGACCCAACATTTCATCGGCCTCCCTCACTGCGCCCACGACGGTTTGCCCGTCACGGGTGCGCGTTGGGCAGGCGCTGCCTGATACGCGGGTGCCGCTGGCTGTGCCGGAGCACCGGAGGTGCCACCACCCGTGGTCTTGGGCGGCACGCCCATCAACTTGGCGTAGTCGGGGTGATCGGGTTCGACCGCGACCTTGACCACGTTGCGGTCCTGGCCCTTGCCATCCTTCTCGATGTCGACGCGGGCGAGGAACTCGAGGCCATCCAGTTCGTGGAAGCCCTGGATGCGGCGCGCGGCGGCGGCCTGCGGACTGTTGTCCTGCGGGTGGACGTTGCGGGCGCTGTTGAGCGCGGCGCGAATGAAGCTGCGCCCCATCTGACCCCAGGTCGGCCCCTTCTGCGAATGCAGGCCGATGTTCGACCACATCTTGCGTTTGGCGTGGTCGCCAGCGGTGACCACGAACTCGGCGGCCAGATAGATCGAACCGGTGTCGAAGGACTCGGTGGCGTAACCGCCGCCCCAGCCTTGGCTGGGATCGTCATAACCACCGGGCTTGAGGGTCATGCGCACAGCGACAACGGTGCCCTTGGGGATCAGGTCAAAGCCGGATTGCTGCGATTCGGCGTCGTTGAAGTCGTTCCAGTTGTTGCTGGTGGTGGATTGCTGGGTCATGGCGATTACTCCTGAGATTCGTGGGATTGGGTGGTGGCAGTGCGAACGGGCGTGGCGGCGGGCTCACCCGCGCACTTGGCGATCAGTGCGCGCAAGTTGGGCGGCTCGAGCGGATCGAGGCGACCGCTGCGGTCTTTGGCGGGGAAGCCGTAGGGATTGACGGTGTGCGTGACGAAGGCGCGGTAGGTGCTGCCACTGCCGTCTGCTTCCTGGGCCTTGATCTCGGCCAGCGTCACAACCTCGTCGACGATGCCGGGCAGCTCCAGTGCGGTCTTGCTGCCTTCGATCTGCGGCACGAACACCTTGCGGTTGTAGTCATCGAGCCGCTCGTCGAGGATGGCCACGAACACCACGTTCTTGCCGCGTGCGTGCTGCAGATGGGTCAAGGCGCTGATCATTTCCTGCCCGAGCAGGCCGTAGGCGCCGCGCATGTCCGGCTTGCCGGTACGGTCGCTGACCGCGCCGGGTTGCGTCTTGCACCACGCGAAGCACTGGCGCGACAGCTGCGTGATCGAGTCGAGGAAGAAGGTCTGGTAGCGGTCCAGTTGCGCCGGGTCACCGTACTTCTCGACGACGTGATCGAAGTGCGCCTGCGAAAACGCCGACTCCGGCGGCAGCGACTTGTCCGGGCCCGCGAGAAACACGAAGAAGTCGCGGCTCTCCGGCCAGGATGCCGGACGGATGGTGTCGCCGGGCCAGTCGGCCACGGCGAGATCGCCCGCCTCAATGTCGAGGAACAGCGTGGTGGCCGGGTCGAGATCCTTGAGCCGGGTGGTCTTGCCGATGCCGGATTTGCCCAGCATCAAGAGCTTCACGCCCTTGCGTTCGGCCATGCGCTGCTGCGCGGAGATGATGGGAAGGCTCATTACGCGGCCTCCTTCAGTTCATCGGCGACGGCGGGATTCCAGAGGATCTGGTAGCCGCTGTGGCCGTTGCGCGAGTACGGCATGGCCTCGGCCCATGCTTCACCAGCCTCGGACAGTTCCCATTCGTCACGGTCGTTCCGGAACTGCAGGCCAGCCGCTGCCAGCATCTGGTTCGTGGCTTTGGCCGAGCGGTTGAGCAGCTTGCCGAGCTGGGTGGCGTTGAGCGCGCAGATCGGTTCGTTGGCCGACGGCAGCGCGCGGCGCAGCACCTCGGTGGTGATGCCCGTGTTCTCCTGAATGCAGGTGAGCGTTGCCGCCGCTGCGATGCCCGGCTTGACGCCCGGCACCTTCGCCACAGCCTCGCCGATCAGCAGAATCGCGGATACACGGTCATGGGTCGGTGCAGGCAAGGCCGCCAGCGCAGCGGGAACGGCATAGCTGCCGGTCTTGCGGATCGCGGGCAGCACCTCGCTGGTCACCCAACGTTTGAAGCGCTTAGCGGCATCCTTGGTGCTGCCGAGGATCAGGGCGTAGAGGCCCGACTCGTTGACGTGGTTGGCGCGCTGGGTGCGTCCAAGGTTGTCGATGACGTCGCGTTTTGCGACATCATCCGAATCGACGTGTTTGGTGAGAGCATCGCGCGGATTCGAGAGTTCCAAAGCCGCGCAGACGTCGGCGGCGTTGAACCACGGCTGGCCCGCGTCGTCGACCTGAACGCGCACAGCGTGCGCTTCAAACTGGAAGGGAATGATTGCACTCATGGCTATTACTCCGAATCAAGGGAAAGAGTGAAAGACGGCTTGCCGGAATCCACGGTGCGAGCGGCGGCGAACTGCTGCTGCAAGGCAGGCGGCCAGTTCGTGAAGCGGGATTCGGAGACGGACAACTTGATGTCGAGGTAGCCCTCGACCTTCTCGCCTGACGCCACGATGCGTTCGGCGATTTCGGTCAATTGCTGCTGGTTCCAGCTGACCTTCTTGGGCAACTCGAACTTGAGCCGCAGCGGGCCATCGCTGATGTGGGCGGTGCCGAAATCGCGGCCGGATTCACGCAGCGCGGCGCGGGCCTGCTCGCCGTAGCAATGATCCAGCGCCGCGTCGAACTTGGTGCGGGCCTTCTTGAGCCAGTCGATAGCCGCGTCGAGGTTCTTGTCGATCTCGCGCTTCTGCTCGGGCGGCAGTGCGGCCAGTTGGCTGACGGACATCTCGGCGATGTCGGCGGGGAAGATGGTTAGATCGCTCATGGCCGTCCTCCTCACTGATACGCACGAGTGAAGCTGGAGTAACGCGAGACGCGCCGCTCAAAGGCTTCGATTTCGTGCAGGAGGTAGGTGACCCGGCGGCCGAGCTTGCAGTAGATCGGTCCGAGCTGTTCCTGACGCCAGCGGCGCAGGGTCTTGACGGAGAGCCCCCAGCGGATGGCGAGCTCGTTTTCGTCGAGGGCGATGCACACGGCACCGCCGGGGTTGGGTCGGAAGGAATCCCGACCGGTTTGGGTTGCTGGAACTTGGGTTTGCATTTCGATGTGCCTCCTAGATGAAATGGGCACATCGAAGTCTCCGCATGGAACTACGGACTGAATCCGGATCGGGCTCCGGAAAAAACTACGACTTCTACTGGCGGCGCACTTGGTAGTAGCCGCCAGACTTCACGAGAACGAGGAAGTCCTCCCTTGTTTCCTTGTCACCAAAGGCCTCATCAAATGACCGGGCAGCAGAGTGAACTTGCGTCTTGACGTCTGCCCACTTCATGGCCGGAGGTGTCTTGCCTTCCACGCCCCACATCACTTTCAGAATTGCTGCGCGCGTATCACTCACCAATCGTGATGAAGCAAAGTGAGGCAATTTCACGCGGGTGCCCTGCAGGTACTGCAATGGCTCGGACTCACCGCTGGGCGTGACGTAGCCGCGCAGCACGCGGTCGAATGCGCTTGCATCGAAAACATCCTGCCCATTGTCCAGGCGAACGAACTCATCGAGCGCCCGGATCACATGATCACGGGGCAGATCTGCCTGAACTTGGCGGGCCTGCAAAATCACACCGCCGCGTGACCATGCAGGATCAGCCAGAACAGAAGATGTATTGACGGCTGGCGCACGTGCCCACGCGCGCCCAACAAACACCGGGGCAAAATCATGCGTCCCGGCGACGCGCAGGTCGCCGAGATGCCAGAGATGCTGTGGCGTGCGGCATGGGCGGCTGGCACGTCGCCGATCTTCGATGCCCACCATGCGTGCCAGATCGGTCAGCCATCGTTCGATCTGGATACCGCACAGTGCGATCTCGTTCAAGGGCTGCACCACAGTGCGCCCATCCAGCGGACTGCGATAGCGGTAGCAGCCCGCATCGGGATCGGCCTCGATCTCGACCTCGCATTCAGAGTCGAGGAACGGGGCCATGACATGCGTGAGATGACCCTCGTCGGTGATCCAGCCCCGCTGCAGGAGCTGAGAACGGTCACGTCCGAACGTTGTGGCCAGCACTGGTGTATCCAGGCTCGATAGCCTGTCGATGGCGGTGAAGAAGCGTAGATGCAATGACATCGTCGACGCTCCCTCAGAATTCGCTCAAGACGCCGAGGCGAATCAACTGCTCCAGTACGCGCTTGCGGTCGTCCTCGGTCTTACTCTTGTCGTTCAGGCCGTTGGGGGCTGTGATCTGGACGGCGACGTTGTGTGCCTTGCGGTGGGGCTGTGTGGCCATGCGCATCACCAGCTTCACCTGTACCAGTGCGTACTGGCTCAGATCTTCGGCGCTGTAATCCTCGTAGGCGACCTGATAGACGTTGCGGCTGTCACGCCGATCGCGGGTGATCTCCATCTTGCTCGCCAGCTGCCGAGCGACGGTCTTGCCGCCAAGTTCGAGCAACTGTTCAAAGGGCTTGGCCACCTTGATCTGAAGAATGTCGATGCGCTCGATGTCCGCGATGCGATCCTGCTCCAGCCGCTTGAGCATGGCCGAGGTCGAGAACCCGAGCAGATCGAATTGACGCATCGGCATGTCGTCAATCGCGCCCTCGTGCGCCAGCGCCACGTCGCGGAAGATGGTGGCAAGCTCCCGGCGCTTTTCCCGGTCTTCGCAGAACACTGTCAGCGCCCCGGTTGCCGGTTCCCAGGAAAAGCGTGCCGACATGGCAGCTGGTTCCTCGTGGTCGACCACCTGGCCGTCTTCCACCTGCCGGTAATGCGCCGTAGAACCATTGAAGGTTGCGCACAGCGTGTGCAGCTGTGTCAGCGGCTCGTCGTCGGCATCTTCATCGTCATCGCGCTGTGCGTGGGACAAGCCGCACCGCACAAACTGCTCGATCAGGATTTGCTCTTTCGGCACATGCGGGAACAGCTCTGCAATCCGTGTGCGAAGTGCTTCCTGGATGTCATCGCCATTTTTCGGCTCCACGCCCTTGGGGCCAAGGTAGTGGCTGGAGAAGTGCTCGCTTTTCCACTGGCGGTGCATCACCTGTTCGTGCTCCGCGTGATCGAAGCGCGCTTCGCGGCGTGCTCCAGCCTCGGGAAACTCCTGCAGGAGATACAGGTGCAATGCGCGGCTATGGCGGTCGCTGGGCATTGCGAGCACGGTGGCATCGTCTTCGCGCCGGGCGTCGAGCACCGCCTGAACAGCTTGAGCGCCGTAGTCATCGCTGAGCAGGATCACTCGTTCGACGGCATCCTCGAGGCGCTGGCGGATGGCAGCATCCAGTTTGGCCACGCAGTGGAAAAATGCCTGACGGGATTCGACCGGCAGTTTTCCTTTGGAGGCATCGGCCAATGCCTGAAGTTCCGGCAACGCGTCGCCGCTGGCCAGTTCAAGCAGGCGCACCACCAGCGCCGGACGCTTGACCTTGCGCAGCAGATCGACGAAATGCTCCATTCCGGGGAGGATGGCAGGGCCATCATCTGACCGTTGCTCGCGCGCCCGCTTCGGTGACGACTTCGGGTTGACCGCTTTCTCCTGCTGGGCGGTGGTGGTGTGACCGGTAGGCATAGGCAGACTCCTTCGTAAAGTGCGCGATTGCGCGAGTTGTTAACTGCGAGATTCAAAAAATGCCGACACGAGGTCGGCGCGGATGGGATGGTGATGATCAGCGCACGGCGTTCTCCGGGCGGATCAGGCCGTAGCGTTGCAGGCGCACCTGCACAAAGCGTGGATTGACGCCAAAACGCAGGGCCAGCGCACGTTGCATCAATTCCATGTCGGCGGCGTCGCTGGCGGCGAGTTGCATGCTGGTGCCGGGAATCTCCGGATCAAGCGACGGGCCACGATGAATGCTGACGTTGTATTCCGATGCCAGCTCCTCAGCTGCCGTGCTCAAGAGCTTGCGCGGCACCAGCAGCGAGCCCATGAACTCGTTGGCACGCAGCTCGGCAAAATGCACTTCCGTCGCCAGTGCTGCTGATGGGGCTGTAGGTACTTTTGCCAAGTGCTCGCTGTCCGGCGTGGTGGTGCGGTAGGCGCGCTGCACGACTGGCTCCAGGGCATCGAACAGTCCTGGGCCTTTGCTGCCGTCCATGATCCAGCCTGGGGCATCGAACACAGCGTGGCCGAGTTCATGTGCCAGCGTGCTCAGAGCCAGCAGCTCACTGAGTTTTTCGCCGACGGGCGACACGCACACCATCGCGGTGTCTGGTGCGTAGGGGTCATACTCGCAGATGCCGAAAACGTGGTTGCCATCCTCGTCATGCACCTCGCAATCAGTGCTGACCTCGAGCGCGAAGTCGATACCGTTGATCTTCAAACGGTCGATCTGGCGCAGCGTGTCGAAGGCAATGGCATCAACACCGCTTCCCACCAGCTGCTGGCGGGCGAGTGCTGCGATGGCTTCGATCTCAACGTGCTTGATGAATTTGGGGCGCTTGCGGTCGCAATGCCGGTAGTCGAGGGTCAGAACCGGCATTCACTTTTTCTCCGTTACTTCCCGGCGGTACATCCGCACCACGCTGGCCACATCGTCGCGCATATCGGGGGGCAGACGGCTGGCCTCCACGAAGGCGTCGTCCGGGTCGATGCCCAGAATCTCGGCCGCCTTGCGGATCAGCTCATCCTTGGGCGGCTTTTCCATGTCGCGCTCGATGCGTGACCAGTAGGCAGGCGATATCTCGAGTTGACGCGCGAACTCGTTCATCTGGATCTGCTTCTCTTCGCGCTTTTTGCGAATGAAGGCTCCGAAAGGCATGGGTGTTTCCTGGTTGCGTGATTGGTTAATGGAGTGATCGTACTTCCCCGCTGCAAGGCCGTCAACTGTTTAGTTAACGCGAAAATTTGGCCGCAGATTACCCGGAATTGCCATCCGCTTCGGAAGATCAGGCTCACTATCCCTGACGGTTGCTATTCCCCGGAGCCGTCATGAAGAACCTCGAACTTGCATCTCCCCCGGAGATGTCCGCCAGCGCCCGTGCTGGCGAAATCACTACCATCCTTGCGGCGGCCATCGTCCGCACGCTTGTCGCAGACGAGCCAAAACAAAGAGCAGTTGGCCTTGGCTTCCTGCCCGACCAGCGCGTTCATCCAACCCCCTATCAACAGGAGTAGTTGTGATGAACGACCAACACACATCGGTGGCCGCGCAGGTGGCGGCCTTGCCATCCTTGGCGATGGCCGAGGTCTGGGCGCTTTGGGATCGATTTTTCCCGCGCCGCCCGGACAAGACCAATCGCGTCTATCTGGAATCCCGCATCGCCTACAAGTTGCAGGAAGAAGCCTTCGGCGGACTCGATCCCGATACCCGCAGGCGGCTGGCCAACATCGGCGTGCGCCACTCCAAGATTAAGCAGCCGCGCAAGGCCCGGGACATCACGCTGGCCCCGGGCACCGTGCTGGTGCGCGAATGGGGCGACCGGGATCACCACGTCCGGGTCACCGCTGACGGCACCTTCGACTACGAGGGCAAGCAGTTCAAAAGCCTGTCCGCCGTCGCGCGCCACATCGCAGGCACCCCGTGGTCGGGGCCATTGTTCTTCGGCCTGCGCCGCGCTGGGGAGGGTTACGAATGAACGACGTTCCCCACAACAAGCCGCGCCAGCGTTGCGCGGTCTACTGCCGGGTGTCCTCGGATGAGCGGCTCGATCAGGAGTTCAACTCCATCGACGCGCAGAAAGAAGCGGGCCACGCCTACGTCGCCAGCCAGCGTGCCGAGGGCTGGATTCCGGTGGCCGACGATTACGACGACCCCGGCTTCTCCGGCGGCAACACTGAGCGTCCGGGCTTGAAGCGCTTGATGGCGGACATCGAGCGCGGCCTGATCGACATCGTGGTGGTCTACAAGATCGACCGTCTGACGCGCAGCCTTGCCGATTTCTCCAAGATGGTCGAGGTGTTCGAGCGCCACAACGTGTCCTTCGTGTCGGTCACCCAGCAGTTCAACACCACCACGTCGATGGGGCGGTTGATGCTCAACGTCCTGCTGTCCTTCGCCCAGTTCGAGCGCGAAGTGACCGGCGAGCGCATCCGCGACAAGATCGCCGCCGCCAAGCGCAAAGGGATGTGGATGGGCGGCGTCCCGCCGCTGGGCTACGACGTCGAGAACCGCCTGCTGGTCATCAACGACACCGAGGCGGCGGTGGTGCGGCGCATCTTCGAGGAGATGCTGACCATCGGCTCGCCGACGCAGATTGCCGCCAACCTGACCGCCGAGGGCATTACCACCAAGGCGTGGACGACGCAGGAAGGCATCACCCGCGCAGGCACGCGCATCGACAAGAAGTACCTGCACAAGCTGTTGCGCAACCGCATCTACCTCGGGGAGTTGTCGCACAAGGGCACGTGGTACCCCGGCGCGCATCCGGCCATCATCGACCACGGCCTGTGGGGCAAGGTGCATGAACTGCTGGCCAAGGACGGGCACGCCCGGTCGGTGGAAACCAAGATCAGGTCGCGCACCGATGCCTTGCTGCGCGGCCTGCTGTACGCGCCGACCGGCGAGCGGATGTACCCGACCTACTCACGCAAGAACGGGCGCAAGTACCGCTACTACGTGTCGAAGTCGGAAGTGCGCTACGGAGCGAGCGGCAAAACCTACGAGCGCATCCCGGCTGACGAAGTGGAGTCAGCGGCCATCGCCCAGATCAAATCGGTGCTGGCCAGCCCCGAGGCGATCACGGCGGTCTGCCAGTTCATTCAGCGCAACGGCGCGCAGATCACCGAGGACATGGCGGTGATGGCGATGCACCGCTTGGGCGATGTGTGGGAGAGGCTGTATCCGGCAGAGCGACACCGCATCGTCAACCTGATGGTCGAGCGCGTGGATCTCGTCCCCGGTGGCCTGAAAGTGAGCTGGCGCGAGCTGGGCTGGAAGGCGCTGATCGGTGAGTTTGCCCCGGACAGCATCGGCGCAGAACTGGTCGAGATGGAGGCGCAATGAACGACTCCGGCACCTTGGAAACCTTCGTGCCGCTGGTGTTCAAACGCCGGGGGAGTCGGCGTCTGGCCGACACCGGCGCGGTGGCGCACGACCCGACGATCATCGAAGCGGTCGCCCGAGCCTTTCACTGGCAGCACCTGCTGGACGCTGGCGAGTTTGAAAGCGGCGCGGCCATCGCCCGGGCGGAGGGGCTGCATCACAGCACTGTCAATGAACTGCTGCGCCTGACCTTGCTGGCCCCGGACATCGTCGAGCAACTGCTCGCAGGTCGCCAGCCCCGACGCCTCACGCTGATCTGGTTTCAGCGCAACCCCATTCCGGTCGACTGGCAGCAGCAGCGCCAGATCATCCAGTCCTTCGAGTAGGAGACAGCACATGGCCAAGAAAGACATCGGCAAGTTCACCGGCGAGGCGGTCACCTTCCAGCTCCCCAATCCGGCTGGCGGGGTGAAGATGGAGACGTTCATTCCGTGGACGCTGGTCAAGCGCGGCGTGCGACGCAAGATCATCACGCCGCTCGACACGCCACAGGCGTTCGCGGATGAGTCTGCGCAGGAACGCGCAGCGGCGCAGGACAGCGCCTTGGTGCGGGCGCTGGGGATGGCGCACCACTGGCAACGCCTGCTCGACGACGGGCGGTTCACCTCGATGACCGAGATCGCGCAGGCCGAAGGACTCAACCCCGGGCGGGTCAGCACGATTGCGCGGCTGGTGCATCTGGCTCCGGATGTCGTCGAGGCCTGCCTGACCGACGGCAGCGGGATCGCGCTGGAGCACCTGATCCGCAACGGCAGCCTGCCGCTGGACTGGCAGCAGCAGCGCAGGATGATCCAGGCCAGAAGCTGATGGTCAGCACCTCCGCCATGCGCCGCCTCCGGGCGGTTTTTTTACGCCCGTTGCATTCTCGGTCGCGCCGTCTACAGCAGACGAAAAACGCAACCCGGCACGCGCAAACCCGCGTTTTTGCTGGGTACGGGGCGTTTTCCGGTAAAGAGCCGGACAGAGAACAGAGAGAGAAAACGGAGCCAGAAGGCCCGGAAACGGGCGCTGTCAGAGGGGCGGCGCTAAAGAGGCTACCGCCCGAAACCGCGCCAACACTGGCGCTGCGGGCAGAAAAAAACCCAACCGATAAGGGTTGGGTTTTCAAGTATTGGTGGAGGTGGGCGGAATTGAACCGCCGTCCGAAGGCACTCCATCCCCGGCACTACATGCTTAGCTCGCCGTTGTATCTCGCCCCGGAACAGCACGGCGCGCAAAGCGCATCCCGGAACCAGCCCGCTTTATCTAGCTAGGGGCTGACGGGCAGCCACCCCATGCGATTCCGTGATGATGACCCTACGCAGCGAGCACGGACACAAGCTGTTTCGGGGCTTAGGCCTTAAGCGGCCAGAGCGTAGTTGTCGTCGTTGGCAACTATGAGTTGTGCAGCTGGATTTACGAGGAAAGCTACCCCCTCGGCATGCGCCAAGCGACTTCACAACCCCCGTCGAAACCAGTGCACCCCCGATTTCTTCAAGAATTCTTCCGTCCTGATCGCCCTGACCCATGATGCGGCCCGGTCGATGCTCGACAGCGGCCATGGTACGCGATGCGGCGTGATGCGTCACCTGCACGCGACCGGGTGGACATCTTCCAGTCATGCGCCGTGTCCGTCCAATCCAGGACCGCGGTACGAACACGCATCCTGAAACGAAAAACGTCCGCAAACCCGGGGCTTGCAGACGTTTTTCAACTGGCGGAGTGAGAGGCCGATTCGGCCTTCCCTAGCATTCTCTGCGAGGCTAAAAACCCAGCAGTATCAAGGCCTGCGACTCCGCACCCTTATCCTGCCTTCTCATACAATCCCGGCCCGAAACATGGGGCAGATGATGGGGCAGATTCGATGGCTCGACCGATCCACCGCCTGAGTGCCCGGGCGGTTCAGACCCTGACAAAGCAAGGCTACCACGCGGACGGCGGCGGCCTGTACCTGCTCATCGGCCCGACCGGGGCAAAGTCCTGGGTGTTGCGCTACCAGCGCGCCGGCAGGCGTCGCGAGATGGGGCTGGGATCAGCGGCCGTCGTGTCGCTGGCAGAAGCCAGGCAGGCCGCCGTGGCCCAGCGCAAGCTGCTGGTGACCGGAGACGACCCCATCGCTACCCGGCGGGCCGCGAAATCAGCTGGTGCCACGTTTGGAGAGGCGGCGGACGCCTATATCGCCGCGCACCGTTCCGGCTGGAAGAACGAAGCCCAAGCCGAACAGTGGTTCCAGTCCCTGAGGGACTACGGCCCGGCCCGAGCCACGCCGGTGGCCGAGGTCGACACCCAGATGGTGATGGCCTGCCTGCGACCGATCTGGGAGAAGAAGACGGTCACGGCCACCCGCGTTCGCGGCCGCATCGAGCGGGTTCTGGACTGGTCCAAGGTCCATGGCCTGCGGGAAGGCGAGAACCCGGCCAGGTGGCGGGGCCACCTGCAGAACCTCCTGCCCAAGCCGTCCAAGGTCACCAAGGGGCGGCACCACGCGGCCATGCCCTATACCGAGGTGCCGGCATTCATGGCCACGCTCGCCGAGCGGGACGCCAGATCCAGGCGCGCGCTCCGCTTCACCATCCTCACCGCCACCCGTACTGAGGAAGTGGTCGGGGCGCAGTGGTCCGAGTTCGACCTGGATGCCGCGGTCTGGACGATCCCTGCCGGCCGGATGAAGGGCGGTCGGGAACACTCGGTGCCGCTGACATCGGCCGCGTTGGCGATCCTGAAGCCACTGAGCCGGAAGGAGCCGCCCTTCCGGCTGTCGGAGAACGCCATGCTGTATCTGGTCCAGAAGCCGGCACCGAAGGGCTTGGGGCTCCCCTTCACCGTCCACGGTTTCCGTTCCACCTTCCGCGACTGGGCGGCCGAAACGACCGAGACCCCGAACGAGGTGGTCGAGATGGCTCTAGCCCACGCCATCCGGAACAAGGCCGAGGCGGCGTATAGGCGCGGAAGTCTCCTTGAACGCCGGCGAACGCTGATGGAGCAGTGGGAAGCGTTCTTGGGCCTTCGGCCATGAGCAGGATCATCGGTTCAAATTGGCGTCAGCCCAAGAACAAGCAACCATGGATGCAAGGCGAAATGAAGCGAAAATGACTGTAAGTTCTGCGTTAACGATCATATATACAAGAATTGCTGCTAGCTTTGAATCTCACAAACAAGGAGATTCTCGTGCTTACTGAATTCGATTGCCCGCTGAAGACTTACGGCAACGTGGTGCGGGTGGTTGCCCCGCTGCGCGCGGAAGTGGAAGGCGAATTAGCACGGATCGGGGCGGAAGCAGAGTGGTGCCGAAGCGTCGGCGGCATCGAGCCCCACAGCGATCACGGCGATCCCACGGCAGCCGTAGCTGTGTGGAGCGCAATTGTTCCTGAGTCGAGCGCCATGGATGAGATCAAGGCCTGGATTGATCGGCGAAACGGAACCAGTGCACATCCATTTGGTCGCGCCAACTAACTGAAACGATGACGGTAGGCGTGCCCACAGCGCCAGCCGTCTCATCCCCTGATCACTCGCGGGCGCACCATGCCGCAATGGACACCCCCGCCCTCCCGCCTGAGTTCCACTGGCGCCCCCATGTAGGGCAAACCCGGGCGCTGCAGTACGGCCCGCACATGATCGCCATCGTGGCTCCAGCCGGAAGCGGGGCGAGGTCGACGCGGAACGTAGGCACCTTGAACGTGACCGATAAGTCACATCCCGACATGGATGCCGCCAGCCGGTTCATCGCCGCCTGGTCCGCGAAGTGGCGGGATCGAATCGTGGCCCAGTACGCGGGGCTGGGAGTCGGGGTTCCCCTCGCGCCCCAGCACCGCGACGAGCCCGCGCAGGCATTGCCGTTCCCGGTGCCGGCAAGGAAGCCGCGAAGGCGGCGGTAGGCCTGGATCAGCTACGCAGCGATGCGGTGCTCGTAGTATGGGTGCCGCTTGTCATCGAATATGGCGTACAGAGCCTGCAGGTTTGCAGGGTCCGGGTTGAGCCAGGCGTCGACGTGCTCGGGCTTGATGTTGATGATCGTCCGGTCGTGGCCGGCCGCGGCGACCTCGGGCTCCGGGTCGTCGGTGACGGCAGCGAAGCTCAGCAGGTCAGGCTCCTGCCCCTTCGGATCCGTCCAGTGGGACCACAGGCAGGCGATCAGCATCTGCTCCCCGGTCCTGGGCACGAACTCAAGGACACGGTTCTCACCGTCGATCTCGACGTGCTCGTAGAACCGGTCGGCCACGATGAGGCCGTGGGTCCGGCCGAAGGCGGGCGCCCAGAACTTCTCCAAGCTGTCCCGGCGGGCGTTGTAGGTGCCCGGGAACTTGGTGTCGTAGAAGGCCGGCTTGCCAGCAAGGCGGCATTGGTAGCGCATGGGTTTGACCACCAACCGGCCGCCCTCGCTCACCAGGACCGGGCAGTAGTAGCCGGGGAACATCCGCGAGTCCTTGGGCTCGGGGCGCGACCGCTTCAGGTCCGCGATCCGCGCCTTGATCTGCTCGATCTTGTTGCCGGCGATGCGCTTCTCGTTCTCCGCGGTCTTGGTCGGCTTGGTGCCCAGCTTCCGCTCGGCGTCTGCCAGGCGCTTGGCCTGGCGGAACAGCTCGGTCTCAAGCTGTGCGACGTCCTCGGCGTCCCATTGGCGAATCTCCTGCGCTATCCCAACCACGTCGGGGTCGTCCGAGGTCAGGAACGACAGGTCCAGCGCCCGTGGCGTCCTGGGCCGGCGCTCCTTCCCCTCGTCGTGCAGCCACATCTTGGCGAACGCCTTTTTGTCCAGCACGGCGCCGAACTTGCGAACGAACTTGGTGTATGCGGCTTCGATCTGGGCTGAGTAGCACATGGGGACCTCCGTTGACCGGAGGATAACGCCACCACCGTAGGATCGACGTCATGCCCCACCTCACACGTTCGCAGCTCGATGACCTCCTGAAGGGCCTGCGCGAGCAGGCCATCCAGATCGCTCGCGACTACCCTCCCGGGGACCAGGCAGAGGCCATCGCCGGGGAAGCTGAAGCCATCGAACGCTACGTGGCGGCGAACGACTCCGACTACTTCCACAACAAGGTGGCCACCATCATGCAGGCAGTCGGGGCGGTAGAACCGGAGGGAGCCCATGAATAGCCAGCGTGCCGACTACGACCTGGCATTCAACGAGCTGCAGCATGCGGTGTCCGAGCATGGCCCCGGGCCTGAGGTGGACGCCGTCCTGGAAGCGATCGAGATCCGCCTGATCGGCCGCTACCCCGAGGACGAGCATGCAATCCACGAGCTGATCGCATCGTGGCTGGTCACCCTGCGCGTACAGACCAGCCTCCGGGGCTTCATCTAGGCGCCAGCTGCCCCCGCGTCCATGCGGGAGCCCGGCGGGGTTGGCCTGGACTGTCAGTCGGCGCGCTGGTGCCGGCAATTGATGGTGGAGCAGACACGCGGGGGCATCAATCAGGGTAGCCCCATGCCGCCCGTGGGAATCCGCCTACAGCCCAGCTTGGCTCAACCGATGCTCGATCGTGGCAAGCTGGTGGGCCAATCCGCGCGCGATGAACGCCAGCAGCTCGTCCATTCGAAACGAGTACCGGTTGCCTGCAGGGCGGTACTCCTGCACGACCTCGAACCCCGCTTCCATCGCCTCCTGCACCAGGTTTCCCAAGTCGTCTACGACCTGCGGCATGGCGCCCCATTCCTCGCGGATCTCCTGCTGCTCGTCCCATTCGTCAAAGCAGATGAAGCCGTAGGCGAACGGGTCCAGGCCGTGAGCCTCCAGGATGGCCACGGCTCCCTGGACCGTCATGCCGATATGCTGCCGCGCCAGCTCCCCCTTCTCTTGGACCATTGTGAGCCACCGGTAGGCGCCAATCTCGCGCCCCAGCTCGATTGCCGCGGCGATCTCTGCGGCGGTCAGCTCACGCACCGGTGTCTTCTCGCGCGCATCGGAGGTGTTGATCGTGCCAGTAGCCGCGTACATCACACCCCACCTGCGGCTGGCTGATCCGACGCTAGAGTAGTTGTCAGCGTTCGGGACCACCGTGCTGGAACTCTCGAAGCCACTGATCAGGTTGCGGAAGAAGCCATCCGCTCCCAGGCGGAAGTAGTCCGTCGTGCCGAACCTGATGAACACCCCATTCGCATCGGCGCGGAGCCTGGCGTTCCCGGTGCCGAGCAGAACGCCAGACGCCCCCGAAAACCGGTTGCTGTTGCCGGAGAACTCCTTGTCACCGCTGACCGTCTGGCTGTTGGCCAAGGTGACGACGTCCGCCGGGCCGACGCTGGACGACGCCCAGGAAGTGATGTTCGAAGGGATCGAGAACAGATTGGTGCCCCACGTAGCTCCGACCGTGGCTCCCGTGGCAATGCCAGCCAGCTTCGTTGACTGGGCGGTCGTGAATCCCTGGTACCCAGTCGCGTAGGTAACGGTCAGGGTCCCCGATGTGGTGACCGGACTTCCCGAGGTCGAGAAGCCGGTCGGCATCGAGAGGGCTACGGACGTGACGGTCCCTCCCGCACCCGCCACCGTGTCACCAGCAGGCAGCTGGACTGTCTCTCCGTCGACGCGGACGAGCGGCCTGCGCTGGGTCACTTACAGCACCACGTAGTCGTAGTCGTCCGTGACCAGCTCCGTGGCGCTCTTGGCCATGCCCAGCTTCTGGTCGATCTTGCCGGTGTTGCCGGCGTCGGCCGCGTCCAGGGGCACTGCGATGACGCCCCCGGCAGTGCCCAGGTAGTAGTTGGTGCCGACCGTCAGGCCGGTGAGCGCGTCGTTGACCGAGTCGAGCGGGTAGCCCGTCCCTTCTGCATCCGCGGCGACGGACTCACGGACGAAACCGTGGGCCGGGCGCGCGTTGGAGTTGTCGGCCAGGCGCGCCTTGAGCACCCCGCTGTCGGAGAACCGGTTGTAGAACTTGCCGGCGCCGATCGTCTCGCTGGCGATGATCGGCTCGCTGGGATCTGCGCCCGGGTCGTACATCGACGGATCCAGCTTGCCGTCGCTGCCCAGGGCCGGGATCTTGCCGGCGTCGCCAGCACCAGCCGATGCGGTGATCGGCGTGTACTGCTTGGTCTCGCCGGCGTTCCGATAGAGGACCTTGTCCACCATTTGCGTGCTCCTATGCCAGCTTCACTGGCTCATCGAAAGTGAGGTTGAGGCGGGTCGGCGACGGGGCGTACCCGACGACGATTTCCCAGCCGGTGGTCGGCGGGACCTGGGTGAGCGCGCCGCTGGGCCCGGCGAATACGAACCCCGGGGACCAGGACCAGCCGGCGTCATCGATCGATCCGCCGGCCTTGATGCTGATCGCGGCGCCTGCATCGCCCGCGGTGATCGAGATGCCCAGCATCCCGGCGACCGACGCAGCGTCGGTGGGATCCAGGTGGCGGACGCCATCGGCGCCCTCCGAGACCAGCCGCAGTGCCGATACCGTGGCCGCAGCAGGGCGAACCAGAGGGGCCAGCGAGACAACCGGATCACCGGCGGCGCCGTCTGCGTTCTCGACTTGGATGCCCTCGCCGGCCGCGATCGAGCGCTGGTGCCAGGTCCCATCGCTCCCGCGCACGGCCAGGCCCGCCCCCACCAGAGCGGCCAGCTTCTGCAGGTTCGCCGGCACCTCGCGGACGAGCCGCCAGACGGTCGACGCGATGCCGCCCGTGGAGCCACCGGTACTGCTACC
The DNA here is from genome assembly GCF_001431595.1 of Stenotrophomonas acidaminiphila. Taxonomy (GTDB): domain Bacteria; phylum Pseudomonadota; class Gammaproteobacteria; order Xanthomonadales; family Xanthomonadaceae; genus Stenotrophomonas; species Stenotrophomonas acidaminiphila. The sequence continues at coordinate 2,561 of NZ_LDJO01000022.1, read as the reverse complement.
GGAACTCCCGCCGGCCTGGCCGCCGTAGTTGCGGACCTGCGACTCTTGGACCAGCGAGCCGTCCGGCCAGCGCAAATCCTTGCCGATGGTTGCCCCGTTGGTGCCATCGCCTCCGACCCGGACAACACGCCCGAGCTGGTCCTTCAGCTTGATCTTCGTCCCGGCCATCACTGCGCCACGTAGGCCCGGATTACGGCTTGGCAGGCCGCGAGCTGGTCGTCTGCGTCGCGGCCGGCTCGAACAACAGCCCCCGCAAATTCCGCTCGGCGCTCGGCGGCCGCATCACGTTCGCGGGCGGCGGCACTGGCGTCGGACAGACGCTGGGTTTCGCAGCTCGCCCAGCCGTCGCGCAGCCGGAGATTGCCAGCACGCAGGTCAGCAACAACAGCATCAGCGACGGCCGGGGCCGCAGCGCGGGCTTGCTCATGAGTCTCTCCGATGGTGGCCAGGGTGTCGGCCTGCTGGTGCTCGGCGCTGCGAGCGGTTTCTACGGCCGTGGTCTCGGCCTGGGCCTGCTTGGTGGCCTGCCGGCTCTGGGCCAGGTCGGCGGAGCGGTCGCGCCACTCCCAGCCCGCCCAGAAGGACAGCCCGACGAGCAGGGCGGCGGCAGCGGCGTAGACCCGGTTCACTGCGGCCCCTCGCACATCTCGCGCTCATCGCCCCGCCGCAGGGTCAGCCCACGGAGCTCGCGGCCGCCTGCCTTGTTCCATCGGTCGAGCTCCGCACACGCCCCCGGCCAGTCGTTGGCCTGGGCCTTGCGCTGAAGGGTCGAGCCGCAGACGACCTTCGGGCCCAGGTTGAAGGCCGCACTCGTCAGGGCCGCCTCGACATGCCGCAGCATCGGCACGCCCATGCACCGGCGGACGTACCCGTTCGCCTCGGCCATGTCCTGTGCCAGCAGCGCGTCGCACTCGGCACGGGTGTACCGCTTGCCGGCCTGCACGGTCTTGGTGTGCCCGTAGCAGACGGTCAGCACCCCGACGCTGTCCCGGTAGGGCTCGTACCGGACGCCCTCCCACTTCTGGATCAGCGGGGCCGCCAAGGCGAGGACACCCGCCAGCGCCACCGCGGCGACGCCTCCGCCAACCACCTTGGTCTTGGCGTCAGTCATCGGAGTCCCCCTGCACCGGGTCGAACCGGCGGCCGGAGAGCATCAGCTTGTGCAGCTCACTCTTCCGGCGGTTGTCCAGGACCTTGAAGTAGACCTGCACCAGCAGGCCCAGGAAGGCGATGAACAGGCCGCCGAACGCGGCAATCTCGTTCGCCGTCAGCCCGCCGAAGAACGCAACGCCGCCGCCGCCGTAGGCGACCTTCTGCGCCACCGCCGCAATCGTTGCTTCCGCCGCCTGATCTTTCATGCCCTGCCCCGTTCCGTTTCGGACATGCTGGGGCAGTCGGGCAAGGGTTCAACGGAGCCAGAAAACAAAGACCCCGCCGTTTGGCGGGGTCATTTCTTCATGCGAGGCAAAGATCGCTCAATCTCTCAAGGATTACGCCTTCAACCTTCTGCAGCTTCTCCTCAACCGGCTTGGGAGCTTCCTTTGCTGCCTTAGTTGCAGCGCTCCCGGCAACAGATTGCGGCGCAACTCGTACCGCGTTTGCCCGTGCATAGGCCTGGGCCATGGCGCCTTCCCAAAGTCTGCGGACCTGGCCGCTGTACTTCGGATCGTACAGCAGGCATGCCATTGCAAATGCGTGTAGCGCGGGTTGAACTATCTTCATATCTTCTGCTGAGAGCCGAAGCTCCGAATCGCGATCCTTGCTGCGCTCACCCTCAACAAACGAGAGCATTTTCTCGCGATTCTTGCCAAGATCCGTAAGTATTGTGTCGGACATGACCAGTACCGCCATGCGGCGTGCGAAGTCACGCGATTTCGCGGAGTTACCACCGTCTTCCATCACGCCAGCGCAGAGAGCCAAGGTTGCGCGCTGCAGAGAGCGCACATAAGGATCAAGCCGCGCTCGACGGTATTGCTTGAGCGCAGCGGTGGCGACCACAAACAACGTCAATACCAAAGCGATTTGAAGAATGGTCTCCATAGATTCCTCCTAGATGGCTCGCTCAGCTTCCCTTCTTGAGCTTTGCCATTGCCTTCTTATGTGCTTGCTCCATCTTTTTCAACTCGGTGATTGCCTTAGCCGCCTCTTGCGACTTCAGTACGTCGTAGTACTTCCACCGTGTAGTGCTCCAAGCTGTACACCAGATCGCAAAGCAGATAATGATTGCTACAAGCAGCAGTGCCGTGACCGGATGCGTAGTTGCGGCAAGAATCAGAACTTGAGTGACGCCTTCGGCAGGCAGCACCTCACCCGGGTTGATTTTCAATGCAGTCACCGACCCTCCCTGTCGTTGTCGAAATTGCCGACCGGAACCGGGCGGCCATTCAGCTTTCGTAAGCAAATGCTATCACCAGCCAGAGCCCAATTGGTGTAAGTCCATGCTCTTGGATGACTCAGTGGTTCATCGCCAGACCGGCGGAGTACTGGAATTTAACAATTCACCCCAGAATTCTTGCTCGCCCCCCCCCCAAGGCACCCCACCCGGGACCTCCTACGCCGGC
>NZ_LDJO01000021.1 GCF_001431595.1 Stenotrophomonas acidaminiphila | reverse complement strand
ATCCCCAAACCCCCGCTGCCAATGCAGCGGGGGTTTGCTTTTTTTCCGCATCCAAAACCCGGATGTCGCATAAACCAGAACGGCGCCTGTTGGCGCCGTTGGCGTTTTCCACGCACTCAAACATGGCCGCCTCGTGCTGACGCGCTAGGTGCGGGGCCTCGAACTACAGCCGAGCACGGCGACGGCCACCCTGCAGGCGCGCGACACAGACAAAGGCCACGTGCCTCACGGGCCTGGCGGCTGCGCCCGAACGGAGCCTCGCAAGCGAACGCGTGCAGCACGGGCTGCCTCACGTAGATCCGCGACCACCGCGCATACGACAACGGCGCCCTCAGGCGCCGTTGCTTGAACATCCTCGATGCCCCGGCCTTACACCCGGCCGAACACCAGCGTCGCGTTCGTACCACCAAAACCAAAGCTGTTGGACATCACCGTCTCAAGGCGTGCTTCCTGCGTCTGGCGGAGTATCGGGAAGCCCTCCGCGCGATGTCTGGATGTCATCGCGGCACCACGCGCCCGCGATTGCCATTGGACGATGCCTCCGGGGCGACGCTGTCTATTCACCGGCGCCGCGCCGGCCCTCCATCATGCGGTCGCGGTTGGCCTTGAACGGGTTGCCTTCGTACCAGTTCGGCCAACCGTCACCGCCCGCCAGTTCGCGGCCGACGCCGTACAGGAGTTCAAGGTCCTGCATGGTGCCGTCGAGCTTCCAGGTGGCGGCGTCGTACTCGTCGCGCGGGCTGTGGTAGCGCTCGCGGGCGTAGGCTTCGGCGGCCTTCCTGCCCGCGTCGATGCCGCCTTCCAGCAGATCCCGGCCGCCGCCGGCGTAGAGTGCGGGGACGCCGGCCTTGGCGAAGTTGAAGTGATCCGAGCGGAAGTAGAAGCCGCTCTGCACCGCCGATTCCGCATGCAGGGTGCGGTTCTGCTCCTTGGCCAACGGCTTGAGGATGTCCTCCAGCTCGGAGCTGCCATACCCGGTGACGGTCATGTCGCGGGTGCGACCATTGACCGACATCGCGTCGATGTTGATCACGCCGGCGATCTTGTCCAGCGGGAAGGTGGGATGGTTGACGTAGTACTGCGAGCCGAGCAGTCCGGATTCTTCCAGCGTCACCGCCAGGAACACCACCGAGCGCTGCGGCGCCGGCTGCTGGTGGACCATGGCATCGGCGATCTCGAGGATGCCGGCCACGCCGGTGGCGTTGTCCACCGCGCCGTTGTAGATGTCGTCGCCTGCCTGCGCATCGTGTGCCTGGCCCTCGTGCCTACCGAGGTGGTCCCAGTGCGCCATGTAGAGCACGGCCTCGTCGGCGCGGCTGGCGCCGGGGAGGACGCCGACCACGTTGCGCGACTTCTTCTCGGCGATGCTGCTCTTCAGGTCGAGCGACAGCGTGGTGTGCAGCGGCACCGGCTTGAAGCCGCGCCTGCCGGCATCGCGGTAGGCCTTGTCCAGGTCGAGCCCGGCCCCGGCGAACAGTTGCCGCGCCGCTTCGGCACTCAGCCAGCCCTGTGCCTGCAGGCGCGGCTCCTTGTCCTCGGCGACCGGAAGGTCGTACTGCGCACCGCCCCAGGAGCTGCGAACCACGTCCCAGCCGTACGACGCACCCGCGGTGTCATGCACGATCAGTGCCGCGGCGGCGCCCTTGCGCGCGGCCTCCTCGAACTTGTAGGTCCAGCGTCCGTAATAGGTCATGCGCTTGCCTTCGAACAGGCGCGCATCGTCGGCGTGGAAGCCGGGGTCGTTGACGAACATCACCACGGTCTTGCCCTTCCAGTCCTGGCCCGCATAGTCGTTCCAGTCCTGTTCCGGCGCATCCACGCCATAGCCGACGAATACCATGTCGCTGGCGTCGATTTTCACTTCCGGCTGGCCGCTGCGGGTGCCGACCACCATGTCACTGCCGAAGGCGAGCGTGCGCCGGGTATCGCCATGCTGGAGCGTGAGCACGGTCGAGGGGGCGGCGAGGGTCTCGGTCATCGGCACCTCCTGGAACCAGCTGTCGCCGTTGCCCGGTTGCAGGCCGATGCGCTGCATCTGGTCGCGGATGTACTCGACGGAGAGCTGTTCGCCGTGGCTGCCCGGTGCGCGGCCCTCGAATTCGTCCGACGCAAGCGTCTTCACCAGTTCGGCGAAGTCCGCGGCGTTGATGTCGGTGGAGAACGCATGCGCCGGTGCGGGCGCCTGCGCCGGTGGCGGCGGAGGAGTGGGCTCCTGCCGGCACGCAGACAGAGCCGCGCCCGCGGCGAGGCACAACAGGAATTTGCGGGGCATGGAACCGGGCTCCGTACGAAGGGTGAAGCCCGATTCTAGGCAAGCCAGCCGGGAAGCGCTCAATCCTTCGGCGCGGCCTCGCTGTCGAAGCGGCGCACGGTGGCGCCGCTGACCGGGCCGATGGAGGCGCTGTCGTGCACGTACAGCGTCACCTCGCGTTCGAAGTTCAGCGGGCCGTCCACCTTCGCATTGGGGCCGATGATCACCCGCGGCTTGCGCGGCGGCGTCAGCGACAGGCTGAACGACGGCTTGGTCACGCGGATGCCGCCCTTCACGTGCGAGCCGATGCCGACGGTGATGTCGCCGTTGACGGTCTCGATGTTGCCGCCGACCTCGGTGCCAACTAGGCCGATGCCGCCGTTGACGGTTTCCACGCCGCCGCCGATGCGACCGCCTTGGTCGATGAAGATGCTGCCGTTGACGGTTTCCACGTCGCCGGACAGGATCAGCCCGCGTCCCCCGCGGATCGCGCCGTTCACCGTCTCCAGGCTGCGCGCCTGCACGTTGTCGTCGGCGTTGATGCTGCCGTTGACCGTCTCCACGCCGCGTGCCTGCACGCCCTTGGCCAGGTGGATGCTGCCGTTGACGGTGTCCAGGTCGCGATAGGCGGTGCCGGATTCGGTACGGATGCTCCCGTTCACCTTACTGATGTCGTCGGCCGCCAGTGCCAGTGGGCTGGCCAGCCCCAGGGCCAGCAGAAGAAGGAATCGTTTCATCGCGCGTCTCCGTCGGGAATTCCTGTGGGCAAGCATGGATGGCAGCATGGCTGGGTACAATCCGCATCTGCCTGAAGTCACTGGAACGCCATTGCGACCGTCCTGCCGCCGCCGCCAGCCCGCCCGTTCCCCGGCATTGCCGGCCTGGGTCGCCGGCTGCCTGCTGGCGTTGTCGCTGGCCGCTCCCGCCGGGCTGGCGCAGAACAATCCCCGCGATGCGGAGAAGAAACTGCAGCAGTTGCGCGGCGAGCTCAAGAACGTGGCCCAGGAACGGCAGCGCCTGCAGGCAGAGCGGGAAGCAGCGTCCAGGCGGCTGCGCGAGGCCGACCAGCAGGTTGCCCGCAGCGGCCGGACGGTGGCCGAAACCGAGGCGGCGATGCGCCGCGAACAGCAGGCGCTGGCGGAGCTGCAGCAACGCCGCGTTGTGCTTGAAGCCAACCTGGGACGGCAGCGCGGGCAGCTCGCCGCGCTGCTGCGCGGTGCCTACCGGCTGGGCAACCATGCCCCGCTGAAGTTGTTGCTGTCGCAGGACCGGGTGGCCGACGCCAACCGCGAACTGGCCTACCACCGCTACCTGCAGCGCGAGCGGGCGCGGACCATCGCCTCGCTGGCCGGCGATCTGCAGGCACTTTCATCGAACGAGCAGGAAATCCTGGCACGCAGCCGCGAACTGGAGCAGGCGCGTGCGCAGCAGCGCGAACAGGCCGCGGCGCTGGCCGAGGGCCGTCGCAAGCGGGCACAGCTGGCCGCGGAGCTGGACCAGCGCTACCAGGACCGCAGCGAGCGGGAGAAGGTGCTTGGCAAGGACGCGCGGGCGCTCGAGCAGCTGCTGTCCAGCCTGCGCGCGGCGGCCGCACGCGCCGAGGCCGAGCGCAAGGCGGCTGCGCGCCGTGCCGCCGCCGAGCAGTCGCGCCAGGCGGCCACGGGGGCGACACGGCCCACGCCGGGCAAGGCGCCGCCACGGGTCACCGCGAATGCACCGGCACCGAAGGTCGGTGGGCTGGGCTGGCCGTTGTCCGGCAACCTGCTGGCCCGCTATGGCGGGCGCCTGCCGGACGGGCGCACCAGCAGCGGCGTGCTGATCGGCGCCCCGCCCGGCACGACGGTGACCGCGGTCGCCGACGGCACGGTGGTCTTCTCCGACTGGATGACCGGCTACGGGATGATCCTGATCGTGGACCACGGCAATGGCTACATGAGCCTGTATGCCCACAATGACACCCTGCTGCGCGATGCGGGCGCGCGCGTGCGCCGCGGCGAGGCGGTGGCGCGGGTCGGCAACTCCGGTGGCCAGGGCGTGGCGGCGCTCTACTTCGAACTGCGCCGCAATGGCCAGCCGGTGGATCCGGCCACGTGGCTGCAGCGCCAGTGAGCGCCGGCTGAGCGGGTGGCACCGCCGACGGCCTCGTTCAACGTGAATTCCACCGGGCTTCGCGCATAATCGGTGCGACGCGCATGGTGCGCATCCGTTTTCATGGAGTGGTTCATGCGTGTAGCCGGCCTTGCTGCTGCCCTGCTGTTCGCACTGTCGCCGGCCATCGGCCTGGCGCAGAGTGCCCCGGACAAGACGCCGAAGGCGGACGATCCCGATGCCAAGGAATCGGTGACCTCGCGGGTGCCGCTGGACGAGATACGCCGCTTCGTCGCGGTATACAACGCGGTGCGCGCTGCCTACGTGGATCCCGTGGACGACAAGAAGCTGATGCAGTCGGCGGTCCGCGGCCTGCTGCTGGACCTGGATCCGCACAGCACCTATTTCGACAAGGAAGATGCCCAGGCCTTCGACGAGCAGGCCACGGGCGCCTACGAAGGGATCGGCGTCGAGCTGCTGCAGCAGGACGGCGCGCTCAAGGTGGTATCGCCGATCGACGAGACCCCCGCCGCGCGGGCCGGGTTGCGCGCGGGCGACCTGATCGTGGCCATCGACGGCAAGCCGATCAGTGCGTTCGAGGCGATGGAGCCGCTGCGCGGCCCGGCCGGCAGCAAGGTCGTGCTGACCATCGAGCGGGGCGAAGAGAAGCCGTTCGATGTCACCGTCACCCGCGAGACCATCCGCGTCACCAGCGTGCGCAGCCGGATGCTGGAACCGGGCTATGGCTATGTGCGCATCAGCACCTTCCAGGCCGATACCGGCGCCGACTTCCAGAAACACCTCACCCAGCTGAAGTCGCAGGCCGGCGGCAGGCTGAAGGGCTTGGTGCTGGACCTGCGCAGCAACCCGGGCGGCCTGCTCACCGCGGCGGTGCAGGTGGCCGACGACCTGCTGGAAAAGGGCGTGATCGTGAGTACCCGCGGCCGCATCTCGGTCAGCGATGCGAAGTTCGAGGCCACCCCCGGCGACCTGATGCAGGGGGCGCCGGTGGTGGTGCTGGTGGATGCCGGTTCGGCCAGCGCCTCGGAGGTGCTGGCCGGCGCGCTGCTTGACAACCGGCGCGCGCGCATCGTCGGCAGCCGCACGTTCGGCAAGGGCTCGGTGCAGACCGTGCTGCCGCTGGACAACGGCGACTCGGTCAAACTGACCACCGCGCGTTACTACACCCCGAGCGGCCGTTCGATCCAGGCCACCGGCATCGTGCCGGACGTTGAGCTGGCCGTGGATCCGGCTACCGCCGGCAAGGACGTGCCGGCTTCCATTGCCGACTTCAGCGAGGCCAAGCTGCCGGGCCACCTGCGTGGCGACGACGAGACCAGTGGCGCCGCCACCGGCGTGGTGCTGCCGGGCGATGGGCCGGTGCGCTCGGCCCTGCGTGAACTCAAGCAGCCCGGTTCGCTCGCTGCCCGGCCCGCGGCCGCGGCACCGCCGGCGGTCCCGGCCAAGCCGGAAGCCGCGCCGACGCCGACGGGCGTCAGCGTGCCGGCCAAACCGGAAGCCGTCGACGGCGGCAAGTGACTTTGCCCGCGCGCGCCCTGGGCGTGCGCGTCATCCGCACGGGAGCAGGGCGGGGATGACGGACGGCGCCCGGACGAGACGCGGCAGCGGACGGGCGATGTTCGCTCCTGCCGCCACGTCACCGGCGGCAATGGCTGCGCGATGCGGTACTCAGCGCGGCTTGGCGGGCATCGGGAACGGCGTGACCACCTTCTCCCCGGTGGCCGCGTCGCGGATCGCCGATTGGCCCTTCTTTTCCACTTCCTCGATGCGCACGATGCTCTGCATCGGCAGGTGCAGCACCTTGGTGCCACCGAACTCCTCGCGCAGGCGTTCCTCGGTGGGGTCGACTACCAGGCCGTCATGGAGGTCGAACACCAGTTCGGCGATTTCGTTGAATCCCCACAGGTGGCTGCTGCCCACGTGCCGGGCATACAGCTCGTAGACCTTGCCGTGGTTGAGGAACGTGATCTTGTACAGGGGCTTGCTGCTCATGGCGCGATTATAGGGACGGCGCACATGGGGGTGGCCGCTAGAAACCGTGGCGCTTGCGCAGTCGCCGGGCGATGGCGGCGCGCACATACAGCCCATAGACGATGCCGAACAGGAAGCCGGACAGGTGCGCCGACCAGGCCACCATGCCGAAGCTCGGGCCGATATAGGCGAAAACCACCTGCAGGGCGGCCCATACCCCGATCAGCAGATAGGCCGGCGCCCGGACGAATTCCAGGAACAACCCCAGCGGCAGTACCACGCCCAGCCGCGCGCCGGGGAACAGTGCCAGATAGGCCCCCAGCAACGCCGACACCGCGCCGCTGGCGCCGATGATGATCTGGTCCGGCGATCCCATGGCGTACAGCGCCGCCAGGTTGGCCGCGGCACCGCCCAGCAGGAACAACAACAACAGCCGCCATGGCCCCAGCACCCGTTCGGCCGGCAGCCCGAAGATCAGCAGGAACACCAGGTTGCCGAGCAGGTGCGACCAGTCCGCGTGCAGGAACAGCGCGGTGAACAGGCGCAGCACGCTGCCGTCGCGCAGTGCCGCCCACCAGTCCTGCGGGTTGCCCAGGCCGGTGGACAGCGCGCCCCAGTCCATCCACAGCGACCGCCGCGCTTCGTCCGGCCGCGAGATCGACCAGAGGAAGGCCAGCCAGATTGCCGCGAACAGCAGTGGTACTGCCCAGCGGAGTCCGGGTTTGTCGCGGGAGGGGATGGAAACGAACATGGGCGCGCAAGCCTACCCCGAGCAGGGCCGATGCAGGGTGAGGGAATGGAAATAAATGAATACGGCGGCGTTATTGTTTAGTTAACAAGCATGTTGGATACTGCATACGGCGTCGTATGTCGGGAGGGGAATCCGGCGCATCGCAGGGCCGCTTGGCGGTACTGGGGTGCAGGCGCACAACGAATCATCACCGCCCTACGGAGAGAGCTTCCAACATGCATACCGCTTCCACCCTCGCTCGTGTCACCGCTCTGGCCGTCGGCATCGCCGGTGCTCTGGCTTTCAGCCACGCCGACGCCGCCGCGTTCCAGCTCAAGGAAAACAGCGCCAAGGGCCTGGGCCGCGCTTTCGCCGGTTCCGCCTCTGCCTGGGATGACGCTTCGGTGATCGCCACCAACCCGGCGTCGATGCGCCTGCTCGACGGCCGCCAGTTCCAGGCCGACGTGAGCGCCATCAGCTTCTCGGCCAAGATGGAAGAGATCTACAGCGCCCGCAACGCCGGCCCGACCGGCGCTGGCAAGGGCACGCCGATCTCCGGCGGCAACGGCGGCAACGCCGGCATGATCGCCCCGGTCCCGGCCGCGTACTTCCACGTGCCGTTCGGCGAGAACGACAACATGCACTTCGGCCTGTCGCTGACCGCGCCGTTCGGCTTCAAGACCGAATACGACCGCGACTGGGTGGGCCGTTACCACGGCACCAAGACCGACCTGAAGGCCGTCGACCTGGGCGCGGCGTTCTCGTATGACGTCAACCCGTACGTGTCCTTCGGCGCCAGCGTGTTCGTCGAGCACCTGACCATCGAACTGGCCAATGCCGTGGACTTCGGCGCCGTGGCCTACAGCGCCAGCAAGGGCGCCAGCGCCGCGCTGGGCCTGGTGCCGGGCAGCGCCGACGGCTACGCCACCGTCGAGGGCAACAACAATGCCGTCGGCTACGTGATCGGCGGTACCTTCAGCCCGACCGAGAACACCAACATCGCGCTGAGCTACCGTTCCAAGGTCGAGCACAAGATCACCGGCGGCAAGGCCCGCTTCGAGGTGCCGGGCAAGGTCGACGCCGCGCTGGGCCTGGCGGCCAAGGGGCTGTTCGTCGATTCCAGCGGCAAGGCCACCGTGACCCTGCCGGCCACGGCTACGCTGAGCGTGACCCACAAGCTCAACGACCGCTGGATGGTGATGGGCGACGTGACCCGCACCGCCTGGGCGCCGGCGTTCGACAAGGTGACCGTGGACTTCGCGTCCAACCAGCCGGACAACGTGCTGGTGTTCGGCTACAAGGACACCACCTTCGCTTCGATCGGTACCGAGTACAAGCTGTCCGACACCATCACCCTGCGTGGCGGCGTGGCCTACGACGAAACCCCGACCACCTACTCGCACCGCGACGTGCGCGTGCCGGACGTGACCCGCAAGTGGCTGTCGTTCGGCCTGGGCTGGACCCCGAAGGAGAACACCGAGTTCAACTTCGGCTACACCCACCTGTTCACCAACGACCCGGCGATCAACGCCACCAGCAGCACCGGCAACGTGCTGCAGGGCAAGTACAAGGTCGGTGGCGACGTCCTGGCCGCCTCGATGAACTACAAGTTCTGATCCAGGCACGCTGGATGCGACAGACCGGAGGGCCCCGCGCGAGCGGGGCCCTTCGCTTTTGCGGGCAGGGGCCGGTGCCGCGCGATGCCATGGCCCGGGCGCATGCGCCGGGCGACAATGGGGGATGAATCTGTCCGACCCCGCGTTCCAGCTGGAGCTGGCCGCCAACATCGCCGTCGCCGGCTCCATCCTCCTGGCCGGCCGCAACAACGTGCACACCTGGTGGCTGGGCATCGCCGGCTGCGCGCTGTTCGCGCTGGTGTTCGAGCGATCGCACCTGTACGCGGACATGGTGCTGCAGTTCTTCTTCATCGCGATCAGCGTGCTGGGCTGGTGGCAGTGGCTGCGCGGCGACCACGGGGCGCCGCTGCCGATCACCTCGTTGCGACCGCGCGCATGGGCCTGGCTGGCGCCGCTGGCGGTGCTGGCGACGTTCGGCTACGGCTGGATGCTGACCCGCCTGACCAATGCCTATGCGCCGTACGTCGATTCGGCGGTATTGGTGCTGAGCGTGATCGCGCAGCTGCTGATGATGCGGCGCAAGCTGGAATCGTGGTGGTTGTGGCTGCTGGTGAACAGCATCGCGGTGCCGTTGTACTACAGCCGCGGCCTGCACCTGACCTCGATCCTGTACGTGGGTTTCTGGATCAACGCGCTGGTGGCGCAGCGCCATTGGCACCGCTTGATGCGCGGCCAGGCGGACGCGTCGCTGGCCGATGCCGGCGCCTGAGCCGAATCCGGGCAGCGCCTGTGAAAAACCCCGCTTTCGCGGGGTTTTCCGTTCACCGGATCATGCAGGCAATCAGTCGCCCAGGGTCAGCAGCGAGGCGTTGCCGCCGGCGGCGGTGGTGTTCACCGTCACCGTCTTTTCGGTGGCGAAGCGCAACAGGTAGTGCGGGCCACCGGCCTTCGGGCCGGTACCGGACAGGCCCTGGCCGCCGAACGGCTGCACCCCGACCACCGCGCCGATCTGGTTGCGGTTGACGTAGACATTGCCGACGTTGACGCGCGAGGCGATGCGCTCGACGGTTTCGTCGATGCGCGAGTGCACGCCCAGGGTCAGGCCGTAGCCGGTGGCGTTGATCTGGTCGATCACCGCGTCGAGCTGGTCGGCCTTCCAGCGGATCACGTGCAGGACCGGCCCGAAGATCTCCCGGTGCAGCTGGCCGAGGTGCCTGAGCTCATACGCGCGCGGCGCGAAGAAGGTGCCGTGCGCGGTGGCGTCGGACAGCGGCGCGGCGGCGATCAGGCGCGCTTCGGCATCCATGCGCACGGCGTGCTCCTCGAGGATGCGCAGTGCATCGGCATCGATCACCGGGCCGACGTCGGTGGACAGCTCGCCCGGGTCGCCGACCTTCAGTTCGGCCATCGCGCCGGACAGCATGCCCATCACCTTGTCGGCGATGTCGTCCTGCACGAACAGCACGCGCGCGGCCGAGCAGCGCTGGCCGGCCGAGGTGAAGGCCGAGCCGATCGCGTCCTTGACCAGCTGTTCCGGCAGCGCCGAGGAGTCGGCGATGAAGGCGTTCTGGCCGCCGGTCTCGGCGATCAGCACGCCGATGGCGGCATCGCGCGCGGCCATCGCGCGGTTGATGGCGCGGGCGGTCTCGGTCGAGCCGGTGAATGCCACGCCAGCCACCCGCGGGTCGGCGGTGAGCGCGGCACCGACGGTGGCGCCATCGCCCGGCAGGAACTGCAGCACGTCGGCGGGCACGCCGGCGTCGTGCAGCAGCTTCACCGCGTAGTAGCCGACCAGGTTGGTCTGCTCGGCCGGCTTGGCGATGACGCTGTTGCCGGCTGCCAGCGCGGCGCTGACCTGGCCCAGGAAGATCGCCAGCGGGAAGTTCCACGGGCTGATGCAGACGAACACGCCGCGGCCGTGCAGCTGCAGCTCGTTGCTCTCGCCGGTCGGGCTCGGCAGCGTTTCGGCATGACCGAACTGCTCGCGTGCCTGCTTGGCGTAGTAGCGCAGGAAATCCACCGCCTCGCGGACTTCGGCGACGCTGTCCGGCAGGCTCTTGCCGGCTTCCTTCACGCACAGCGCCATGAACTCGGCGATGCGCGCTTCCAGCTGGTCGGCGGCATGTTCCAGGATCGCGGCGCGGCTGGCGGCCGGGGTGCGGTTCCAGCCCGGCTGCGCGGCGACGGCGTTGGCCAGCGCCTGCTGCACGGTGGCGCTGTCGGCGGCCTGCCAGTGGCCGACCACTTCGCGGTGGTCGGCCGGGTTGGTGACCGGCACGGTGGCGCCGCTGGCGCTCGCGCCCGGCACCAGCGGGGCGGCCTGCCATGGCTTGACGGCGGCGTTGAGCTGCCCGGCGAGGGCACGCAGTGCGTTGTCGTTGGCGAGGTTGATGCCCATGGAGTTGTTCCTGTCGTGGTTCTGGCTGCGCAGCAGGTCGACCGGCAGCGGGATCTTGGGATGCGGGATGGAGGCGAACGAGGACACCGCTTCGACCGGGTCGCGGATCAGGTCGTCGATCGACACGTCCTCGTCGGTGATGCGGTTGACGAAGCTTGAATTGGCGCCGTTCTCGAGCAGGCGGCGCACCAGGTAGGGCAGCAGGTCCTCGTGCGAACCGACCGGTGCGTAGACGCGGCAGGGCACGTCGAGGCGATCGGCGGGGACCACCTCGGCGTACAGGTCGTCACCCATGCCGTGCAGCTTCTGGTGCTCGTAGGTGCGGCCCTGCGCGATCTGCTTCACCGCGGCGATGGTGGCCGCGTTGTGGGTGGCGAACATCGGGTACAGCACGTCGCTGTGGCCGAACAGCCGCCTGGCGCAGGCCAGGTAGGACACGTCGGTGTTCTGCTTGCGGGTGAACACCGGGTAGCCGGGCAGGCCGTCGATCTGCGCGCGCTTGATCTCCGCGTCCCAATAGGCGCCCTTGACCAGGCGTACCTGCAGGCGGTGGCCGATGCGGCGGGCCAGGTCGGCCAGGTAGTCGATCGTGTACGGGGTGCGCTTCTGGTAGGCCTGCACCACGATGCCGAAGCCTTCCCAACCCTTGAGCGAAGGATCGCTGACCACCCGTTCGATGATGTCCAGCGAAAGCTCCAGGCGGTCGGCTTCCTCGGCGTCGACGGTGCAGCCGATGCCGTAGGACCTGGCCAGCTGCGCCAGTTCCAGCACGCCCGGCACCAGGTCCGCGAGCACGCGCTCGCGCTTGGCATGCTCATAGCGCGGGTACAGCGCAGAGAGCTTGATCGAGATGCCATGCGAGCGGGTCACGTCGCCGTCGGCCTTGCCGCCGCGCGCCAGGTTGTCCTTGCCGATGGCGTGGATCGCGCGCCGGTAGTCTTCCAGGTAGCGCAGCGCGTCCTTCATGGTCAGCGCGCCTTCGCCGAGCATGTCGAAGGAGTAGCGGTAGTTGCCGTTGTCACCCTTGTGCGAGCGCGCCAGGGCCTCGTCGATGGTGCGGCCCATGACGAACTGGTGGCCCATGATCTTCATTGCCTGGCGCACGGCCAGGCGGATCACCGGTTCGCCGACGCGGCCGATCAGGCGCTTGAAGGCGCCGTGCACGTCGCGCTTGGTGTCGTCGGCCAGGTCGACCAGGTGGCCGGTCAGCATCAGGCCCCAGGTCGAGGCGTTGACCAGCACCGAATCGGACTGGCCCATGTGGCGCTTCCAGTCGGCTTCGCCGAGCTTGTCGCGGATCAGCTTGTCGGCGGTTTCCTGGTCGGGGATGCGCAGCAGCGCCTCGGCCACGCACATCAGCAGCACGCCCTCCTCGCTGCCCAGGTCGTACTGGCGCATGAACGCCTCGATCGCGCCCTGGTTGCGGGCGCGTGCGCGTACCCGGCGCACCAGGTCGGCGGCGGTGGCCTGTACCTGGGCCTGTTCGGCGGCCGGCAGGCGGGCCTGTTCCAGCAGTTCGCGCACATGGCTGGCCTCGTCCTTCAGCCAGGCATCGGTGATGGCCTGGCGCAGGGCGGCCGGTGCCGGCGGCAGTTCGGGCGAGAGCAGCGGCCGTGCCGCGGCGGGGTGGGTGGACGGTGTTGCATTCATGGGCATGACCACATCGGGACACGTTGGGATTCGGCCATTTTAATCCCTGGCGACGAATTTCCCAGCCCTTCGGGCGGCTGTCCGGAGTGGCGGAACCATTGGCACGCGTGGGGTTCGGTGCAATTTGTCGGTTTCCGCAAGTTTGTGCCGAATCCGGCAAATTTATTGCCGATGTCGATTCGGTGCGGGTGGAAATCGGGTGTGCAGTGCAGCAATCACAACAATGATGAATGAGAGCTTGCCGGGGTGATTGGGCGGGGCTACCATCGAACCCGTTTTCCGCGGTACGGACGCGGTTGCGACATGATCGAGATGCTTCGGCTGGTTTCCGACGGCTCACGTGCGCAGCTGGTGCTGCATCCCCCACGGGCACTCAGCGCCCGGCAGTTCGTCCTGTTGTTCATCGCGCTGGCAGGGTTGATGGCGTTTTCCGCAGGCCTGGGTTGGCTGTCTGGAAACGTTTTCGCCCCGGTCTTCGCGCTATTGCATTGCTTCCTGGTGGGAGCTGCCCTGCACGCGTCATGGCGCAGCGGCGAACGCCGGGAAGAGATCCGGGTTGGACCGGACTGCGTGGAAGTGATTCCCGCAGCCGGATGTCCGCCGGTCTTCCGTGCCCACCCCTACTGGGTGCGCCTGGTGATCGAGGACGAACGGGTCGTGCTGGTCTCCAGCGGAAAGCGGGTCGAAGTGGGGAGTCTCCTCGCGCCCGCCGAACGCAGGGAACTGGCGGCGACGCTGGATGGCTTGCTCGCGGCCAGTGACGGCCGCAACCGATGACGTCAAGGGTCTAGGCAATGAAGCAAAGCAACAGGTGGGGAGTGTGGTGCAGGCAGGGTCTGGGACTGGCGGCGATGGCGCTGGCAGCACCCGTGGCATGGGCGCAGGCGGGTGATCCGAAACCCTGGCAGCTCAACATGGGCAAGGGCGTCACCCATACCGCGCGCATGGCGTGGGACGCGCACATGGTGGCGCTGTGGGTGTGCACGATCATCGGCCTGATCGTGTTCGCCGCGATGGCCTACGCGATCGTCAAGTTCCGCAAGTCCAAGGGCGCGGTGGCGGCGCAGTTCTCGCACAACACCAAGGCCGAGGTCATCTGGACGGTCATCCCGATCATCATCCTGGTGGTGATGGCGTGGCCGGCCACGGCCAAGCTGATCTCCATGTACGACACCCGCGACTCCGAGATGACGGTGAAGATCACCGGCTACCAGTGGATGTGGAAGTACGAATACCTGGGCGAGGACGTGGCCTTCACCAGCCGCCTGGACCGCAAGTCCGACCAGGTGCGGCAGAGCGGCGCGGTGCCGACCATGGCATCGGACCCGCACTACCTGCTGGACGTGGACAACCCGCTGGTGCTGCCGGTCGATACCAAGGTCCGCTTCGTGATCACCTCCGACGACGTGGTGCATGCGTGGTGGGTGCCGGCACTGGGCTGGAAGCAGGACGCCGTGCCGGGCTTCATCAACGAGCGCTGGACCAACATCGAGCAGGAAGGCGTGTACCGCGGCCAGTGCGCCGAACTGTGCGGCAAGGACCATGGCTTCATGCCGATCGTGGTCAAGGCCGTGTCCAAGGACGAGTTCAAGGCCTGGCTGGCCTCGCGCAAGCCCGCCCCGGCACCGGCCACCGAGCCCGCGCCGGCCGCCGCACCCGCCACCGACGCCCCGCAGCCGGAGGCCGCGCCCGCCGCGGAACCGGCTCCCGTGGCGCCCGGCGCCTGATACCACTGCGCGCCGGCCGTTGCCGGCGCGATGCCTGGAAACTGGATAACGAGGTATAGCTGCAATGGCGAACTCCGCAGTGGGCCACTCCGATCATCACGGCCACCGGCAAGGCTTCTTCGAGCGTTGGTTCTTTTCGACCAACCACAAGGACATCGGTACGCTGTACCTGCTTTTCAGCTTCCTGATGTTCATCATCGGCGCCTTCATGTCGGTGCTGATCCGCCTGGAGCTGATGGAGCCCGGGCTGCAGCACATGAAGCCGGAATTCTTCAACCAGATGACCACCGTGCACGCGCTGGTGATGATCTTCGGTGGTGTGATGCCGGCGTTCGTCGGCCTCGCCAACTGGATGATCCCGCTGCAGATCGGCGCGCCGGACATGGCCCTGCCGCGCATGAACAACTGGTCGTTCTGGCTGCTGCCGGTGGCCTTCACCCTGCTGCTGCTGACCCTGTTCCTGCCCGGTGGCGCGCCCGCCGGTGGCTGGACCATGTACCCGCCGCTGTCGCTGCAGGGCGGCTACAACGTCGCCTTCAGCGTGTTCGCCATCCACGTGGCCGGCATCAGTTCGATCATGGGCGCGATCAACATCATCGCCACCGTGCTCAACATGCGCGCCCCGGGCATCGACCTGCTGAAGATGCCGATCTTCTGCTGGACCTGGCTGATCACCGCGTTCCTGCTGATCGCGGTGATGCCGGTGCTGGCCGGCGCGGTGACCATGCTGCTGACCGACAAGTTCTTCGGCACCAGCTTCTTCAACGCCGCCGGCGGCGGCGACCCGGTGATGTACCAGCACATCTTCTGGTTCTTCGGGCATCCCGAGGTCTACATCATGATCCTGCCGGCGTTCGGCGTGATCAGCGAGATCATCCCCACCTTCAGCCGCAAGCCGCTGTTCGGCTACCAGGCGATGGTGTACGCCACCGCGGCCATCGCGTTCCTGTCGTTCATCGTGTGGGCCCACCACATGTTCACGGTGGGCATGCCGCTGGGCGGCGAGATCTACTTCATGTTCGCCACCATGCTGATCTCGATCCCGACCGGCGTGAAGGTGTTCAACTGGGTCAGCACCATGTGGAAGGGCGCGCTGACGTTTGAAACCCCGATGCTGTTCTCCATCGCCTTCGTGGTGCTGTTCAGCATCGGTGGCTTCTCCGGCCTGATGCTGGCCATCGTGCCGGCCGACTTCCAGTACCACGACACCTACTTCGTGGTGGCGCACTTCCACTACGTGCTGGTCACCGGCGCGGTACTGGCGCTGATCGCCGCGGTCTACTACTGGTGGCCGAAGTGGACCGGGCGCATGTACAACGAGTTCTGGGGCAAGGTGCATTTCTGGTGGACGATGGTGTTCGTCAACCTGCTGTTCTTCCCGCAGCACTTCCTGGGCCTGGCCGGCATGCCGCGCCGCATCCCGGACTACAATCCGGTGTTCGCCGACTGGAACCTGGTCAGCTCGATCGGTGCGTTCGGCATGTTCGTCACCCCGTTCCTGATGGCCGCCATCCTGCTGTCCTCGCTGCGCAGCGGCCAGCGCGCCGAGGCGCGCGCCTGGGAAAGCGCCAAGGGCCTGGAGTGGACCGTGCCGTCGCCGGCGCCGGCGCATACCTTCACCGTGCCGCCGGTGATCCGGCCGGGTGACCTGGCCCACGACGACGTGACCCATTGAGGCGCGCGACGATGAGCCGTCCCGACTGGCAACCCGATGAACTGGCCCTGCGCCGCCGCCGTTCGCGGCGCACGGCGCTGGTGGTGGGCGTGATCGCCGTGCTTATCTACGCCGGCTTCATCCTGTCCGGGGTGCTTGCGCATTGACCACGCCCGCGCCCCGGCCCGAACGCAATGCCGGCATCGTCCGGCTGCTCGGCGTGGCGCTGGGCGTGTTCGTGTTGACGTTCTCGCTGGTGCCGCTGTACCGCATCGCCTGCGAGAAGGTGTTCGGCGTCCGCCTCGAGCGCGGCGCCAGCCAGGCGGCCGCGTCCGGAGCCGCCACCGTCAAGCGCCTGGTGCGGGTGGAGTTCGATGGCGGCGTCAATTCCAAGCTGCCGTGGGCCTTCCATCCGGAAAAACTGACCATGGACGTGGTGCCGGGCGAACTGAACGAGGCGCTGTATTTCGCCCGCAACGACAGCGACCACGCGCTGGTCGGCAGCGCCGTGCCCTCGGTGGCACCGGCGCGCGCGTCGGGCTATTTCAACAAGACCGAGTGTTTCTGCTTCACCGCGCAGACCCTGCAGGCCGGCGAGCAGCGCGAGATGCCGGTACGTTTCATCGTCGATCCGGACCTGCCCGCAGATGTCCGCACGATCACCCTGTCCTACACCTTCTTCAAGAACGACGCGCTGACGGCGCAGCTGGCACCGGCCTCGGCCGGCGGCTCGTCGCACGCGGCCCCCTGACCACGGATCCGGAAGCAAGCCATGGCCCATAACACGCCTGATGCCAACGTCTACTTCGTGCCGAGCCAGAGTCGCTGGCCCTTCGTCGGCTCGATTTCCATGCTGGTGCTGATGGTCGGAGTGGCCAGCTGGCTCAACGACGCCAGTTGGGGCCGCTGGACCTTCTTCGTGGGCCTGGCGATGCTGGTGTTCACCTTGTTCCTGTGGTTCGGCGACGTGATCCGCGAATCGGTCGGCGGCAACTACAACCGCCAGGTCGATGGCTCGTTCCGCATGGGGATGGTCTGGTTCATCTTCTCGGAAGTGATGTTCTTCGCCGCCTTCTTCGGCGCGCTGTTCTACACCCGCGTCTACGGCCTGCCCTGGCTGGGCGGCGAAGGCCACGGGGTGGCGACCAACGAAATGCTGTGGGACGGCTATTCGGCGGCCTGGCCGAGCAATGGCCCGGGTGGCATCGGCGGCATGTTCCAGACCATCCCGGCGTGGGGCCTGCCGCTGCTCAACACGCTGATCCTGCTCAGCTCCGGCGCGACCCTGACCATCGCCCACCATGCGCTCAAGGCCGGCAACCGCAGGCAGCTGCTTATCTGGCTGGGCGCCACCGTGCTGCTGGGCTGCGTGTTCCTGTTCTTCCAGGTCGAGGAATACATGCACGCCTACGGCGAGCTCAACCTGACCCTGGGCTCGGGCATCTACGGTTCCACATTCTTCATGCTGACCGGCTTCCATGGTGCGCACGTGGCCCTGGGCACGATCATGCTGATCGTGATGTGGCTGCGTTCGGCCAAGGGCCACTTCACCCGCGACAACCACTTCGGCTTCGAGGCCGCGGCGTGGTACTGGCACTTCGTCGACGTGGTGTGGCTGATGCTGTTCCTGTTCGTCTACGTGCTGTAAGCGGTAAAACGCAGGGAGCGGGGCATCGGGACCGGGTCCCGGCGCACCGCTCCCTGGTTCACTTCATGGACGCGCCCGGTGTCAGCCGCCGACGCCGTGCGGCTTGATCCAGCCGCTGTAGATGCCCAGGATCACCAGCAGGATCAGCACCACCGACAGCACGATGCGCCGGGTCAGGGCGTTGACCGTGCGCTTGGTCTGGCCGCGGTCGATCATCAGGTAGTACAGCCCGGCGCCAAGATTCCAGACGATGACGATCAGGAACGCGATCACCAGCAGTGTCTTCAGCGAATCATTCATGCACGGCTCGAAATGTGGGAAGGCGTCGCTATCTCACCCGCTCGCGGCGCCGTTGTCATGACGCGACAGCACACGGGTCTGCTGGGCTGGTTGCTGGCGCTCGCGGTGGCCGCGTTGTTCAGCACGCTGGGCGCCTGGCAGTTGCAGCGCATGCACGAGAAGCAGGCGTTGCTGGCGCAGGCGCCGCCGGACCGCAGCCATGGTCTGGCGCTGGCGCAGGCCATGCGCGCGCCGGCAACGCTGCACTGGGTGCATGACACGCTGGAGTTCCTGCCGGCCACGGTGCTGCTGGACAACCAGCTGCGCGACGGGCGTGCCGGGCTGAAGGTGTACCAGGCCGCGCGCGTGGACGCCGGCGCGGTGCTGGTCGATCTGGGCTGGCTGCCCTTGCCGGCCGACCGCCAGTTGCCGCGCATCGCGCCGTTGCAGGGGCGGATCGAGGTGCAGGGCCTGTGGGCGCCGCCGCCGTCGCCGGGCCTGGCGCTGGGGCCGGCGCTGGCGGCCACCGCGCAGCCGCGGGTGTGGCTGGCCACGCGCGTGGACATCGCGGCCATTGCCGCGCAGTTGCAGCTGCCGGCCGCCGCGCTGGCCAGCCAGGTGCTGCGGCTGGATCCGGCCTCGCCGCTGGGTTACACCCGCGACCTGGACCTGCTGCCCAACACCCTGCCGCCTTCGCGCCATCTGGGCTACGCGGTGCAGTGGTTCGCCATGGCGCTGGCGGTGCTGGTGATCGCCGGGGTGCTGCATGTCCGCCGCCGCCGCGGGCGCTGAACGCCAAGCCATGGGAAAATGCCGCACATGAATGCCCTGACCCCGGAACAACTCGTCATCCGCAAGCGCGGCCGCCGCGTGCTGCTGCTCATCTTCGCCATGTTCTTCGGGTCGATGGCGCTGGCGGGCATCCTGCGCTTCTCCGGCTGGATGCCGCAGGTGAACCGCAACCACGGGCAGCTGTTCGAGCCGGCGCTGGACCTGCGCCAGGAACAGCTGCGGCTGGCCGACGGCAGCGCCTATGAATGGAACCCGGCCGCCCGCCACTGGCGCATCTTGCTGGCGCCTGCGGCCGATTGCGCGCCGGCCTGCGTCACTTTGTCGCAGCAGCTGGACACCGTATGGCGACTGTTCGGCCACAACGCCGATAATGTCGAGATACTGTGGCTGGGCACGCCGCCGGAACAGGTGGTGGCCTCGCCGGCGCTGAAGGTGCTGCAGGCCTCGCCGGCGTTGCGCGCGAAACTGCCGGGGGTGGACGACCCCGCCGGCATCCCGGTTTACGTGATCGATCCCAACGGCTTCGTGGTCCTGCGTTATGCGCCCGGCTTCGACCCGGGCGGCCTGCGCACCGATCTTTCCAGGCTGTTGAAACTGAAGTGAGTTCCATCCGAATGAATGCCCCCGCGCGTCCGGCGCTGCACCGCAATTTCCACCGCCTGGCGTGGTTCGCCCTGATCATGACCGCGAGCACGATCATGTTCGGCTCGTTCGTGCGCCTGTCCGATGCCGGCCTAAGCTGCCCGGACTGGCCGACCTGCTATGGCCGCGTCACCTGGCCGCAGACGCAGGTGGAGGCCGCGCAGCACGTGGCCAGCGAGATCCGCCCGCTGGAAAGCCACAAGGCCTGGCGCGAACAGGTGCACCGTTTCCTGGCCGGGCTGCTGGGCCTGGAAGTGCTGACCCTGGCGTTACTGGCCGCGCGCCGCCACCGCCGGGGCGTGGCCCAGGTGGTCACCGCTTCGGTGCTGGTGGCGCTGGCCATCCCCCTGTACATGCGCGGCGAACATCTCGCCTCCAGCGTGCTGGCGATCGGCGGCGAGGCGATCCTGCTGCTGGCGGCGCTGCGCTGGTCCAACACCAACCTGTCGCGCGCGGCGATGCTGACTCTGGCGGTGGTGATCTTCCAGGCGCTGCTGGGCATGTGGACCGTGACCTGGCTGCTCAAGCCCATCGTGGTCATGGGCCACCTGCTCGGCGGGATGCTGCTGTTCGGCCTGCTGGTGTGGATGGCCTGGAGGGCCACGCACCTGCCGATCACCCTGGCGCAGGCCCCGCGCCTGCGCTGGTGGCTGCGCGTGGGGCTGGCGCTGCTGGTGCTGCAGATCGCGCTGGGTGGCTGGGTCAGCGCCAACTACGCCGCGCTGGCCTGCGGCGGCGGCAGTGCGTCGCTGGACAACTTCCCGCGCTGCGTGAGCCAGTGGTGGCCGACGCAGAACTACGGCGAGGGCTTCACCCTGTGGCGCGGCATCGGCGTGGACTACGAAGGCGGGGTGCTGGACGGCGCCTCGCGCATCGCCATCCAGATGGCGCACCGGATGATGGCCGTGGTCGTGGCCGTGTACCTGCTGGTGCTGTCGGTGCGCATGTTCCGCCTGCCGGGCATGCGCGGCTGGGCCAGCGCGCTGGGCGTGCTGGTGCTGCTGCAGGTCACCCTGGGCGTGCTCAACGTCAAGCTCGCGCTGCCGCTGGCGGTGGCGGTGATGCACAACGGCGGCGCCGTGTGCCTGTTGTTCGTGCTGGTCTCGCTGCTGGCGCGGCTGCGTGCCCCGGAGTGAGCCGATGAGTACGACGTTGCGTGATTACTGGGACCTGACCAAGCCCAAGGTGGTGGCCCTGATCGTGTTCACCGCGCTGGTGGGCATGTTCCTGGCGATCCCGGGCTGGCCGACCGCCGCGCAGGCGACGACCGGCGCGGTGGCCTTCATCGGCATCTGGCTGTCGGCGGGGGCCGCTGCGGCGATCAACCAGCTGCTGGATGCGCGCATCGACGCGCAGATGGCCCGCACCTCGTGGCGGCCCCTGGTGGTGGGCAAGGTGACGCCGCGGCAGGTGCTGGTGTTCGCCGCCGCGCTGACCGCGCTGTCGATGACCATCCTGGTGCTGTGGGTGAACGTGATCACCGCGGTGCTGACGTTCGCGTCGCTGATCGGCTACGCGGTGGTCTACACCGTGTACCTGAAGCGGGCGACGTCGCAGAACATCGTGATCGGCGGCCTGGCCGGCGCGACCCCGCCACTGCTTGGGTGGGCGGCGGTGACCGGCATGCAGGGCGGCTCCGACTGGGCCTATGCCTCGCTGCTGGTATTGATCATCTTCGTGTGGACGCCGCCGCATTTCTGGGCGCTGGCGATCTTCCGCCGCGCCGACTACGCCAAGGCCGCGGTGCCGATGCTGCCGGTCACCCATGGCGTGGCGCACACCCGCCGGCAGATCCTGTTCTATTCGGTGGTGCTGGTGGTGGTGACCCTGCTGCCGGTGGCGCTGGGCATGAGCGGGGTGTTCTATCTCGGCGGCGCCACCGTGCTGAACCTGGTGTTCCTGTGGTACGCGTGGAAGATGCAGGACCCGCCGGACGAGATGTTCAACATGCAGATGTTCGGTTACTCGGTGGTCTACCTGATGGCGCTGTTCGCCTTCCTGCTGGTGGACCACTGGCTGCTGCCCTGGCTGTGAGGGCCAGGCCAGCGGCCTGCGCGGAGCGGTGACGGCCGGCGCCCGCCGCGCCCGCCACCGGGCTCAGCGGGTGCCGGTTTCCGGCTTGCGCCGCGCGTAACGCTGCGCCACCACCGCGCAGACGATCAGCTGCAGCTGGTGGTAGATCATGATCGGCAGCACGATCGCGCCGAGGCTGCCGCCGGCGAACAGGACCTTGGCGATCGGCACGCCGGTGGCCAGGCTCTTCTTGGAGCCGCAGAACACGATGGGAATCTCGTCCTCGCGGCTGAATCCCAGCCGCCGTGCCAGCCAGGTGATGCCGGGCATGGCGATGGCCAGCAGCACCACGGCCACCCCTGCCGCGGCGAGCAGCGCGCCGACCGGGGTCTTGTGCCACAGGCCTTCCACCACCGATTCGCCGAACGCGCCATAGACCACCAGCAGCACCGTGCCCTGGTCGGTGTAGCGCAGCAGCGCGCGCTGCCGCTCCACCCAGTGCGCGATCCACGGCCGCAGCAGGTGGCCGGCGACGAACGGCACCAGCAGCTGCAGCATGATCGCGCCGACCGCGTGCAGCGGATCGGCCATGCCGCCCTGGCTGCCGGCCAGCACGCCCATCAGCAGCGGGGTCAGGAACACGCCGAGGATGCTCGACAGCGAGGCCGCGCACACCGCCGCCGGGATGTTGCCGCCGGCCATCGAGGTGAAGGCGATGGATGACTGCACCGTGGACGGCAGCGCGCACAGGAACAGCACGCCGACGTAGAGGTCGGGCGTCAGTGCCCACCCGGCGAGCGGCCGGAACGCCAGCCCCAGCAGCGGGAACAGCATGAACGTGCAGGCCAGGATGACCAGGTGCAGGCGCCAGTGCAGCATGCCGGCGACGATGGATTCGCGCGGCAGTCGCGCGCCATGCAGGAAGAACAGCGCGGCGATGGCCAGGTCGGTGAAGCGGTCCAGGCCGTGCGCGGCAGCGCCGGTCATCGGCAGCACGCTGGCCAGGGCCACGGTGGCGAGCAGGGCGAGGGTGAAGTTGTCCGGTCGCAGGCGCGACCACCAGCGGGTCATCGGCGGGAGTGTCCTTGTCGGCGTGGCGGCAGGCTCAAGGCTGCGCGGGGCGCTCCAGCGCCGCACGCACGGCCGGTTCCAGCGAGGTCAGCCCGGCGTCGCGGCCGAACCGCAGGGCGTCGTCGACCGGCGCCCCCTGCACGCGCGCCCGTACCAGCGCCAGCAGGGCGCCGGCGCGGTTGCCCGAGGCGCAGTGCAACAGCGTGGTGCCGGGATCCTGCCTGAGCAGGCGGTCGAGCGTGCGCGCGTTGGCTTCGCTGATGCCGGCGGCGCCATCGATGGGCAGGCGCACGTAGCGCAGGCCCAGCGCCTCGGCGGCAGCGGCCTCGTCATAGCCGCGATCCTCGTGCGGCATGCGCAGGTCGATGACGGTGGTCACGCCCGAGCGCGCGGCATCGCGCAGCTGCTGCGCGCTGGGCTGGCCGCTGGTGAACAGGTCCGGACGCGGCTGCTTCAGCGCCTGTCCGGCGGCAGCGGTGGAGCCGGCGCAGGCCAGCAGCAGGAACAGCAGTTTCGGCAGGTGTGGGTGCATCGCTTTGCTCCGTCCGCGCTTCAGCGCATCGTCGCGCGTGCCTTGAGCAGCTCGCGCAGTTCGAATTTGTCGGTCTCGTCCAGGCCCTGCTGGCGTTGTTTGGCCTGCAGTTCGTCCAGGCGTTGCTGCAGCAGCTGCTTCTCCAGCTGCACGATGGCGTCGTGCAGCTCCTGGGTCCAGCTGGCCTCGTCGCCGGGCAGGGCGACGGCCGCCAGCCGGTGCAGCGCGGCCTGTTCCTCGCGGCCGTCGAAGTGCTCCAGCAGCGCGCCGGTGCTGATGTCCGGGCGCTGCTGCACCAGCTCCAGCAGTTCCAGCAGCAGCTCGATGCCGGCCAGGCGCAGGCCGGCGATGGCATGGTGGCCCTCCAGGCTCAGCGCCAGCGAGGGCTGCTGCAGCAGGATGGCGATGGCCGCGCGCACCAGGCTGCGCTTCTGCACCGGCGCGACCGCCGCGCGGCGCGCGGGCATGGCCGCCGGCGCGCTTCCGGCAGCGGCGCGGCCGATGCCGGTCAGGCGCTGCAGTTCCTGCTTCATCAGGTCGCCGAAGGCACCATCGGGGATCTGCGCCAGCATCGGCCTGGCGCGTTCGGCCAGGCGCGCCTTGCCGTCGAGCGTGGCCAGGTTGATCTCGCGGGTGAGTTCGTCGAAGAAGAACTGCGACAGCGGCGTGGCCTGCTTCAGGCGCGCGTCGAAGGCCTCGGCGCCTTCCTTGCGGACGATGGTGTCCGGGTCCTCGCCGTCGGGCAGGAACAGGAAGAACGCCTGGCGCCCGTCCTTCATCCGCGGCAGCACCGATTCCAGTGCGCGCCATGCCGCGCGGCGGCCGGCGGCGTCGCCATCGAAGCAGAAGTACACGTCCGGCGCATTGCGGAACAGCAGTTCGGCATGGTCGGGCGTGGTCGCGGTACCCAGCGTCGCCACCGCCTGGGTGACGCCGAACTGGAACAGGCTGACCACGTCCATGTAGCCCTCGACCACGATCAGCCGCTCGATCTTCTGGTTGGCCTGGCGCACCTGCCACAACCCGTACAGCTCGCGGCCCTTGTGGAACAGCGCGGTCTCGGGCGAGTTGAGGTACTTGGGGCCGTCGTCCTTCTGCATGACCCGGCCGCCGAAGGCGATGACCCGGCCGCGGCGGTCGAAGATCGGGAACATCACCCGGTCGCGGAACTTGTCGTAGACATGGCCGCGGTCGTTCTTGGAGAACAGGCCGACGCGGTCGAGCAGCTTCATCCGCCGCTCGTCCTTGCCCAGCGCGTCCTTCAGCGCGCTGTAGCCGTCCGGCGCATAGCCGATGGAAAAGCGTGCGCGGGTATCGGTGTCCACGCCGCGGCCGTCGAGGTAGGCCAGCGCCTTGTCGCTGCCCTCCAGCTGCTTCTGGAAGAAGCGCGCGGCGGCGTCGAGCGCGGAGTACTGGTCGCGGCTGTCATCCTGCTGCTGCGGGCTGCGCGGGTTGGCGTCGCGCGGTACTTCCATGCCGGCGCGCTTGGCCAGTTCCTCCACCGCGTCGAGGAACTCGAGGCGGTCGTAGTTCATCAGGAAGCTGATCGCGGTGCCGTGCGCGCCGCAGCCGAAGCAGTGGTAGAACTGCTTGGTCGGCGAGACGGTGAACGAAGCCGAGCGCTCGTCGTGGAACGGGCAGCGCGCCGCGTATTCCTTGCCCTGGCGCTTGAGCGGCACGCGCGAGCCGACCACTTCGACGATGTCGGAGCGGGCGAGCAGGTCGTCGATGAACGCGTCGGGGATTCGGGCCATGCGAGGGAGTGGAGCACCGCTGCGGGCGGTACATGGCGAAGGTGTGCGGCAAGTGTACTAGAGGCCCGGCCCCGGAACGGCGGCGGCCGCGCGCCGGTGCGCGCGTTCGTCGATGACCGCGGTGACCAGGGCGCCGGCGAAGAACACCACGCTGGCGTAGTACACCCAGACCAGCATGATCACCAGCGTGCCCATCGAGCCGTAGGCGCTGCCGGGCGCGGCATTGGCGATGTACAGGCCGATGCCGTAGCGGCCCAGGGTGAACAGCACGGCGGTGATGGCGCCGCCGCCGAAGGCCTGGCGCCAGGCGACCGGCCGGTCGGGCAGGTAGTGGTAGAGGAAGGCGAAGCCCAGGGTGTAGAGCAGCAGGGTGGACACGTAGCCCACTGCCGGCAGCAGCGAGGGCAGGTGCGCGAACACCACCTGCAGCGCGGTGGTGGCGACCATCGACACGATCAGCAGGAACCCCAGGGCCAGTACCACCCCGGCCGAGAAGATGCGCTTCTTCAGCCAGCCGAGCGCGCCGTCGAAGCGCTGCAGGTCGGCGCGGAAAATGCGGTTCAGGGCGCCCTGCAGCTGGGCGAACACGACGGTGGCGCCGATGAACAGCAGCAACAGGCTCCATGCGCCGGCCAGCGAGCCCAGGTCGGGCTGGGCGGTGGCGTTGGCGATCACGGTGTCGGCGACTTCGGCGACGCTGTGGCCGGCCAGGTCGCCGATCTGGCCGACCAGCGCCTGCTGCGCGGGCGGATAGAGCGAGGCGGTCAGCCACAGCAGCAGCACCAGCAACGGTGCCAGCGAGAGCAGGGTGTAGAACGCCAGCGATGCCGCCTGGGTCATCATGTCCGCTTCGGTGAAGCGGCGGACCAGGGCGGCCGGCAGGCTCTGCTGCAACCGCTCCAGGCGGTGCGTCATGTCCGGTGACAGGGGCGCCATGCCGCGCAGGATGGCATACCCGTACGCATAGCTGCCGTGATGGACGGCCGCGTGCCGGCCCGCCGGTGGCGGCACCGGCGGGGCGGATGCGCCAGGCTCAGCCGGCCAGGGCCTGCTTGACCAGCTTCGACACCAGGCCCATGTCGGCCTGGCCGGCCAGCAGCGGCTTGAGCACGCCCATCAGCTTGCCGATGTCGGCCGCGCTGCTGGCGCCGGTTTCGGTGATCGCGGCATTGATCGCGGCCAGGATCTCGGCCTCGCCCAGCTTGGCCGGCAGGTAGCGCTCGATCACCACGATCTCGTCGCGCTCGACCTTGGCCAGGTCCTCGCGGTTGGCTGCCTCGTACTGGGTCACCGAGTCCTTGCGCTGCTTGACCATCTTGTCCAGCACCGCGATCACCGCGGCGTCGTCCAGCTCGATGCGCTCGTCCACTTCCTTCTGCTTGATCGCCGCGTTGATCAGGCGGATCACGCCGAGGGAGTGCTTGTCGCCGCCCTTCATGGCGGCCTTCATGTCGTCGGTCAGTTGCTGTTTCAGGCTCATGGATCACCTCTTGCGGGATCGGAATGCGGGGGTGCGCACGGGGCGCGGGAACGCAAAAAGCCGGCTACGCTCGCGCGTGCCGGCTTCCACTCCGGTCACGGAAGGCCGAGGCCCCCGTTCAGGAGTTGCGTCCGATCAGTACAGGCGCTGACGCTTGGTGACGTCGCGCGAGGAACGACGCAGCTGGCGCTTCACGGCAGCAGCAGCCTTGCGCTTGCGTTCCTGGGTCGGCTTTTCGTAGAACTCGCGCTTGCGGGTCTCGGCCAGCACGCCGGCCTTTTCGCAGGTGCGCTTGAAGCGGCGGAGCGCAAACTCGAAAGGTTCGTTCTCGCGGACTTTGACGCTGGGCATGGAATCTCCGGGACACAGTGAGACCGGGTCACGCCCGGTGAGCCGCGCATTATAGCCGCTTTGAATCCGGGCGCAAGTGGGCCGGCAGGGCGGGGTGGTGGCGGCCGGCCCATGGCCGACGCCACATGCCATTGCGCGCGCTGTCGCCCGGAGCCCCCGGGCGGTTCGTAAACACGCGCCCGCAGGTTCACAATACCGGCATGAAAGTCCTTGGCATCGAATCCTCCTGCGACGAAACCGGCGTGGCGGTGTACGACACCGCGCTGACGGGCGTCGACGCCCTGCGCGCCCATGCGGTCTACAGCCAGATCGCGCTGCATGCCGAATATGGCGGCGTGGTGCCGGAGCTGGCCAGCCGCGACCATGTGCGCAAGACCCTGCCGCTGATCCGGCAGACCCTGGACGAGGCCGGCATCGCCGTCTCCGAGCTCGATGGCGTGGCCTACACCGCCGGCCCCGGGCTGGTCGGCGCGCTGCTGGTCGGCGCCGGGGTGGCGCGTTCGCTGGCGTGGGCGCTGGACGTGCCGGCCATCGGCGTGCACCACATGGAAGGCCACCTGCTGGCGCCGTTGATGGAAGACGACCCGCCGGCGCCGCCGTTCGTGGCGCTGCTGGTCTCCGGTGGGCACACCCAGCTGGTGGCGGTGGACGCCATCGGCAGCTACCGCCTGCTCGGCGAAACCCTGGACGACGCCGCCGGCGAGGCCTTCGACAAGACCGCCAAGCTGATGGGCCTGCCGTACCCGGGCGGGCCGCAGCTGGCGCGGCTGGCCGAGGCCGGCACGCCGGGCCGGTTCAGGTTCGCGCGGCCGATGACCGACCGGCCGGGGCTGGATTTCAGTTTCTCCGGGCTCAAGACCCAGGTGCTGCTGGCCTGGCGCGACAGCGACCAGGGCGAACAGACCCGCGCCGACATCGCGCGCGGTTTCGAGGACGCGGTGGTCGATACGCTGGCGATCAAGTGCGAGCGCGCGCTGGATGCGGCCGGCTGCGACGTGCTGGTGGTGGCCGGTGGGGTCGGGGCCAACAAGCGGCTGCGGGCCCGGCTGCAGGATGCCGCGCAGCGCCGCGGCGGCCGCGTGTGCTTCCCGCGCCCGGCGCTGTGCACCGACAACGGCGCGATGATCGCCTTCGCCGGCGCGCTGCGCCTGCAGGCCGGCCAGCACAGCCCGGCCGAGGTGAAGGTGGTGCCGCGCTGGGACATGGCCACGCTGCCGCCGGTGTAGCCGCGCACCCGGGGGCGTGCGTCCTGGCAGCCCCGTGTAACGGCAGGCTCAGCGGCGGCTCGTTACCATGTCCGTTCATTCACCGCGACGAACGCAATGGACAAGGTATTCATCGAGGGGCTGGAGATCGAGGCCCTGATCGGCATCTACGACTGGGAGCGGCGCATCCGCCAGACCCTGGTGTTCGACCTGGAGATGGGGTTCGACAACCGCAGGCCGGCGGCGACCGACGACATTGCCGACACCCTCAATTACAAGGCGGTCAGCCGGCGCCTGCAGGAATACGTGGGTGGATCCGATTTCGGCCTGGTGGAAACCCTGGCCGAGCGCTGCGCGGCCATCGTGCTGGACGAATTCGACGTGCGCTGGCTGCGACTGAAGCTGAGCAAGCCGGGCGCGGTGCGCGGTGCGCGCGCGGTGGGCGTGATCATCGAGCGCGAGCGGGGCTGAGGGCATTGCCGGCATCCGGCCGGTAACCGCCCGCAACGAAATACACGGAAACACACAGGAGACGACGGATGGTGGATGCGGTGGTGGCGGTACAGTGGCTCGAGCGGTTGCAGGACACACTGGAACCCTATCCCGGGGCTTACCTGGCCTTGATGCTCCTGGCCCTGCTGGTGGCCGCGGGCCTGGCCAACTGGGTGACCAAGCGCATCCTGCTGCGCGGCCTGCGCCGGCTGCTCAGTCACCTGCCCGGCGCCCAGACCGGGCGCGGCAGCCACCTGATGCGGGTGATCGCGCGGCTTTCCAACGTGGTGCCAAGCCAGGTCATCGCCGCCGGCATCAGGGTGGTACCGGACCTGCCGCCCGGGGTGGTGACATTCGTGGTCGGCGCCTGCCAGGCCTGGGCGGTGCTGACCGTGGCGCTGGCGGTGTCGCATGCGCTGGACGCGGCCAACGATCTCTATGAGCGGCGCCCGGACGCGCGCAACAAGCCGATCAAGGGCTACCTGCAGGTCGCCCGGATCGTGATCTTCGTGATCGCCGGCCTGTCCATCGTCGCCACCCTGGCCGGCGTGGACCTGCGCTACCTGGTCACCGGCCTGGGCGCGGCCACCGCGGTGCTGATGCTGATCTTCCAGGACACCATCCTGTCGCTGGTGGCCAGCGTGCAGATCAGCGGCGATGGCCGCGTGCGCATCGGCGACTGGATCGAGATGCCCAGCCAGAACGCCGACGGCGACGTGATCGACATCGCCCTGCACACGATCACGGTGCAGAACTTCGACAAGACCATCACCACCATACCGACCAAGAAGCTGGTCACCGATTCGTTCAAGAACTGGCGCGGCATGGAGGAGGCGGGCGGGCGCCGGATCAAGCGCGCGCTGTACCTGGACCAGCACAGCGTGCATTTCCTGGACACGGCGGCACTGGCGCGGCTGGAGCGGTTTGGCCTGCTCGACGACTACCTGGCCGGCAAGCGCGCCGAACTGGAGCGCTGGAACACGCAGGTGGCGCAGGCGCACCCGGAAGAGGTCAATGCGCGCCGGCTGACCAACCTGGGTACCTTCCGCGCCTACATCGAGCGCTACCTGCGCAGCCATCCGGGCATCCATCAGGGCATGACCCTGCTGGTGCGTCAGTTGGCGCCGGGGCCGCAGGGCCTGCCGCTGGAGATCTACTGCTTCACCGTCAGCACCGCGTGGGGCGAGTACGAGGCGATCCAGTCCGACGTGTTCGACCACCTGCTGGCGATCCTGCCCGAGTTCGGCCTGCGCGTGTTCCAGGAATCCAGCGACGCCATGCTCATGGCGATGCGCGAGGGCGCGGGGCGGGGCTAGTCCCGGCGGGGCCTGCGGCGCATCGCGGGCTTCACGGCGACAAGGCTAGAATCCGCGCTCTGAAAGCGTTTCCACAAGGACCGCCACTGGTGGCAGACCGCATCGAATCCCTGATCGCCCGCATGACCCTGGAAGAAAAGGTGGGCCAGCTGGGCGTGTTCGCCGACATGGTCCGCCCGTTCGCGCCGGACGTGAATCCCGAAACCAACGTGCGCAACGCCGGGCAGGTGCTCGAGCAGGTGCGTGCCGGCCGCGTCGGCTGCCTGTTCAACGGCGTCGGCGCCGCGCAGGGCCGCGAGATCCAGCGCGTGGCGGTGGAGGAAAGCCGGCTGGGGATCCCGGTGGCGCTGGCCGCGGACGTGATCCACGGCATGCGCACGGTGTTCCCGATCCCGCTGGGCGAGGCGGCCAGTTTCGAACCGGCGCTGGCCGAGCGCACCGCGCGCGCCACCGCCGTGGAGGCCACCGCCGCCGGCATCCACTGGACCTACGCGCCGGCGGTGGACATCGCCCGCGACCAGCGCTGGGGCCGCGGCGCGGAATCGGCCGGCGAGGACGTGGTGCTGGGCTGCGCCTTCGCCGCCGCACGCGTACGCGGCTTCCAGGGCCCGGACCTGGCCGCGGCCGATTCGCTGCTGGCCACGCCCAAGCACTTCGCCGGGTATGGCGCGGTCGCCGCCGGCATGGAGTACGCCCAGGTGGATATCGCGCCGCAGACCCTGCACGACGTGCACCTGCCGCCGTTCAGGGCGGCGCTGGCCGCCGGTGCGCGCGCGCTGATGAGCGCGTTCAACGACATCAATGGGGTGCCGGCCAGCGCCAACCGCTGGCTGCTGACCGACCTGCTGCGCGGGCAATGGGGGTTCGACGGCGTGGTGGTATCGGACTACACCGCCGACATGGAGCTGATCGCCCACGGCTACGCCGCCGACGAAACCGATGCCACGGCCAAGGCGTTCCTGGCCGGGCTCGACCTGAGCATGCAGAGCGGCTTCTACGCCGCGCACCTGCCGGGGCTGGTCGAAGGCGGCCAGGTGCCGATGGCGGCGCTGGACGCATCGGTGCGGCGCATCCTGCGCCTGAAGGAAGCCATTGGCCTGTTCGACGACCCCTACCGGTCGCTGGACCCGGCGCGCGAGGCCGACACTTCGCACATCGCCGCGCACGATGCGCTGGCCCGCGATGCGGCGCGGCGTTCGATCGTGCTGCTGAAGAACGACGGTGCGCTGCTGCCGTTGCGCAAGGCCGGGCAGAAGATCGCGCTGATCGGGCCGTTTGCCCAGGACCGCGACAACATCGAGGGGTGCTGGACCCTGTTCGGCGACAAGGCGCGCTACGTGACGCTGGAAGCCGGCATGCGCGCGGCACTGGCCGACCAGGCGCTGCTGGAGGTGGTGCCCGGCTGCGCGCTGGAGGACGCGGTCGAAGGCGGCATCGAGGCGGCGGTGGCCGCGGCACGGCGCGCCGACGTGGTGGTGCTGGCGCTGGGCGAGCCGCAGCGTTACAGCGGCGAGGCGCAGTCGCGGGTGGAGATCGTGGTGCCGGCGGCACAGCAGGCCCTGGCCGAGGCGGTCGCCGCCACCGGCACGCCGGTCGTGGTGCTGCTGCGCAACGGCCGCGCGCTGGCGCTGCATGGCGCGGTGCGCGACGCGCAGGCCATCGCGGTGACCTGGTTCCTCGGTACCCAGACCGGCCATGCGGTGGCCGACGTGCTGTTCGGCGACTACAGTCCGTCGGGCCGCCTGCCGGTGAGCTTCCCGCAGCACTCCGGGCAGCAGCCGTACTTCTACAACCATCCGCGCACGGGCCGCCCGGAGCTGCCCGGCATGTCCGAGTTCAAGGCGCGCTGGCGCGAGATCCCCAACGCGCCGCTGTACCCCTTCGGCCACGGCCTGGGCTACGCCACGTTCGCCTACGGCGCGCCGCGCCTGAGCGAACCGCAGCTGGACTGGGACGGCGAACTGGTCGTCACCACCACGGTCACCAACACCGGCGCGGTGGCCGCCGAGGAAGTGGTGCAGCTGTACGTGCACGACCGCGTCGCCAGCCGCGTGCGCCCGGTGCGCGAGCTCAAGGCATTCGCGAAGATCGGGTTGGCACCGGGCGAGGCCAGGGACGTGGTGTTCCGGCTGGACCGCGGGCAACTGGCCTTCACCAACAGCGAAGGCGTGTTCACCGCCGAGCCCGGCCTGTTCGACCTGTGGGTGTGCGCGTCGTCGGCCGATGGCGAACCGGTGCGCTTCGAACTGCTGGCGCCCTGACTGCCTGCCCCGGCCCGCCTGCCGGGCCGGGATGGGGATCTGCATCTTGAAGCAGGCAGCGGGCGTGCGATGCTGTCGCCGCGCCCACGGAGACCCGCCATGCCTGCACCGATGCCCACCTACCTGCCGTGGCTGATGACTGCCGGTTTCGGCTGGATGTACTACCGCCGGCTCCGCCGCCACTTCGGCTGGCAGCCCTGGCAGCCGCGTCGCACCCTGGCGCGCATCGTGATCCTGGCGCTGGTGGCGGCGATGCTCGGGCTGGCGGCGGCCTTCGTGCCGCACGTGGCCGCCGGCATGGCCGTGGGCGCGCTGGCCGGCATCGCGTTGGGATGGTTTGGGTTGAAACACACGCGCTTTGACGCGCGCGAAGGCCGGCGCGGCTATACGCCCAATCCGTGGATCGGCGGCGCCCTGTCGCTGCTGCTGGTCGCGCGCCTGGCCTGGCGCTGGCAGGACGGCGCCTTCAGCCAGGGCATGGCGCCCGGCGCCGCCAACGCCAGCCCGCTGACCCTGGGCCTGGCTGCCGCCCTGGTCTGCTACGGCCTGACGCAGGCCATCGGCCTGCACCTGAGCCTGCGCTACGAACCGTAGCGTGCGGCCCGCTGCGCGAGGGGCGTCAACGGCACGCCCTCCCGCGTACGACAGCGGCGGCTACGTGCGCGGCGTCAGCTTGAGCAGTCGCGCGTTGCTGCCGTCCTCCAGCAGCCACAGCGCGCCATCGGGGCCCTGCGTCACCGCGCGGATGCGCGCCCCCATGTCGAAGCGTTCGGCCTCGCGCGCGTTGTCGCCGTCGAAGGCGATGCGCACCAGCGACTGCGACGACAGCCCGCCGATGAAGCCATTGCCGCGCCACTGCGGGAACTGCGCACCGTCGTAGATGATCAGGCTGGACGGGGAAATGACCGGCGTCCAGCTGATCTTCGGCGCGACGAACTCCGGCCGGGTGTGGTGGTCGGGGATGTCGCGGCCGTCGTAATGGTCGCCGTTGGAGACCAGCGGGTAGCCGTAGTTGCCGCCGCGCTGGATCAGGTTCAGCTCGTCGCCGCCCTTCGGGCCCATCTCGTTCTCCCACAACCGCCCGCGTGCGTCGAAGGCCAGCCCGAGGATGTTGCGGTGGCCGAGCGACCACACCTGGTTGGCCGGCGAACCCTGCGCGGCGAACGGGTTGTCGGCGGGCGCGCTGCCGTCGTCGTTGAGGCGGATGATCTTGCCGAGGTTGCCGCCCATGTCCTGCGCGGGGTCGAACTTCTGCCGTTCGCTGGAGCTGATCCACAGCTTGCCGTCGGGCCCGAACAGCAGGCGGTGCCCGTAGTGGCCGTTGCCGCTGACCTTCGGGGTCTGCCGCCAGATCACCTGCGCATCGGCCAGGCGGCCGCCGCCCTGGGCGTCGAGCACCAGCCGCGTGCGCGCAACCGCGGCACCGCGGGTGTCGTTCTCGCCGGGCTCGGCATAGCTGTAATAGACCAGCCCGTTGCGGGCGAACTGCGGGTGCAGGGCGACATCGCCGAAACCGCCCTGGCCTGCATGCGCCACCTTGGGCACCCCGGCGATGGCGTGGCGGCGGCCGCTGGCCGGATCTAGATGCACCAGCCTGCCCGCCTTCTCGGTGACCAGCAGGCTGCGGTCGGGCAGGAATGCCATCGCCCACGGGCTGTCGAAGCGGGCGACCTCGGTGGCGGCGAACGGCCACTGCGCCGGCTTGACCGCCGCCTGCGCGGCCGGATCCGCGGCGCAGGCGGTGGTGAACAGGACGGGCGTCAGCGCAAGGGCCAGGCTGAGCAGCAGGGGACGGGGCATGGCGAACTCCAGGGCGGGAAGCGGTGGAACGGCACACCTTATGCGAAGCCGGCGCGCGAGGCACGCCGGTCCGCGCGGCCGCGGCGTCAGGCGTCCTCGGCCGGTGCCATGCGCTTGGCGACGATCGAGGTGGCGGTCATGTCGCCGGTGGTGTTGCCGATGGTGCAGAACACGTCGGGGATCGTATCGACCGCCAGCAGCACGCCCAGCGGCTCCACCGGCAGCCCCATGCTCTGCGTGACCGGCATGTTGTTGGTCATGAAGTTGGCCTGGCCTGGCAGGCCGGTGGAGCCCATGCTGATCGCCGCGGCCAGCAGCACCGCCACCGCGTACTGCGAGAAGGAGATGTCGATGCCGTACAGCCAGGCGATGAAGCTGGCCACGGCGATGTACTGCGCGGGGCTGGTCACCCGGAACAGCGAGACCGCCATCGGCAGCACCAGCGAGGTCAGCGCGGTGGGGTAGCCCAGCCGGTTGCGCGCGCTGTCGATCATCGCCGGCAGCGAGGCCAGCGACGACTGCGTGCTGCCGGCGATGACCTGCACCGGCACCAACGCGGCGGCGAAGCGCCGCACGCCCTCGCGCGCGGCCAGCACCGCCACCACGTACAGCAGCAGGGTGATCAGGATGTAGACCACGCACATCAACAGGATGTAATAGCCGAGGATGCCGAGCACGCTCATGCCGACCTCGGCGCAGACCACCAGCACCAGCGCGAACACGCCCAGCGGCGCCGCCCACAGCACCCAGCGCACGATGGTGATCATGGTGTCGCCGACGATCTTGATGATTTCCAGGATGCGGTCGCGGCGTTCGCTGTCCTGCCGGCTCAGCGCGAAGCCGAAGAACATCGCGAACACCACCAGCGGCAGCATCGCGTTGGCCGATGCCACCGCCAGCACGTTGCTGGGAATCAGCGAGGACAGCCACTGTGCGGCGGTCGGTGCCTTGGCCAGTGTTTCCGGTGCGTGCAGCGCGGCGCGGAAGGTCTGCATGGTCGCGCTGTCATGCGGTACCAGGCCCAGCAGCGCCGGCGTGACCACCGCCGAGAAGCTCGCCGCGGCGACCAGCAGCACGATGAACACCAGGATCGCATTGCGTGCGGTACGCCCGGATGCGGCGGCGTTGCTGGCGGTATTGACGCCGACGATCACCAGCGCGGTGACCAGCGGCACCACCGTCATCTGCAGTGCGTTGAGCCACAGCCGGCCGATCGGCCGGGCGAACTCGGCGACCTGCAGCGCCAGCGCCGGATCGTGATGGGTGAGCGTCAGCCCGACCACCGCGCCGACCAGCAGTGAGATCAGCACTTTGACGGGAGCGGAGAGCCGGAAACGTCGGGTCGTTGTGGTCATGGATGGCCGGATTGCGGAAGGAGGGGAACAGGGCAGGGGGCGAGCCCGTGCCACGAGCGAGGCGCCACTGCCGGGCGCGCCTCATGCACCAGGGCGATGCCTGACGCGACCGGTTCGCCCATCCATGGCGTGGCAGGTACCGCCTGCCGCGGGAATACGGGAGCGCGCGGGCGTGGCGCCGGTCAATGACCGGCCTTGGCCGCAGGCGCAGGCAGGCCCCAGTGCTGCTGCAGGCGCCGGTACTCGGCTTCGGGCAACAGCACGAACAGCGGATGCGCCGCCGGGTCCAGCCAGCCGAGCAGGGCGGACATGCGCTCGGGTTCCATCGCGGTGCAGCCGGCCGTCGCCTCGCCGCTCTGTCGCCACAGGTGGGCGAAGATGCAGCTGCCGCGGCCGGGCTCGGCCCTGGGGTTGTGCTCGATCACGAAGCCTTCGCGATAGCGGCGGTCGCCCTGGTTGTGCAGGTCCAGCCGCATCGGTTCGGTGGACCCCTCCACCGCCTCGCTGCCCACCACCTCGGCGTCGACGATGCGGTTGTACAGCGGCGAATCCGGCACATCCATGCAATAGCTGCTCGCCAGCATCGGCTGGTACGGCAGTGCGCTGTCCACGCGCGGAGCGTAGCCGAAGGCCTCGCCGATACCGAACACGCCGGCCGGGCTGCGACCGTCGCCCTCGCGTTTCTGCGGGCCGTCCGGCTGCGCCGGATGCAGGCCCAGGCCCCATGCGCTGCCGTTGCGGCCGAGCGCCACCTCGAAGCCGGCGCCATGCGGCTTCCAGCCCTGTGCGGTGCGTTCGTAGGCCTGCAGGCGGCCTGCCGGGGTGTCCCACGACGGCGTGGTGACCACCACCAGCTGGCGCGCATCGTGCAGCGGCGCGGCGGGCGTCGCGGCGGCGGCAGTGCCGGCCACGGCCATCGCGGCAAGCGACGGCAACAGGCAGCGGGCGAGGGAGCGGAACAGGGAAGACATGGCGACGGCTCCGGCAATCAGTTGTCGATCAACTGCTGGATGCGCTCCTGGTTCAACGCCAGCTGGCGCTGACGGTCGGAGTTGGCATGGCACAGCAGCACGAACACGAAATCCAGCAGGTACTGCAACGAGCAACGGTACAGCAGTTGCGCCACCGGTGGCTGCGGGTCGTGCGCGCAGATCGCCAGCGAGGCATCGGCATGGGCGCGCAGCGGGTTGGCGGTGTGGCGGGTGATCGACACGACCTTGCCGCCCATCTCCTGGAACTGGCGCGAGAGCTGCCACAGCTGCGGCAGCTTGCCGAATTCGGAGAACACCAGCAGCACGTCGCCGGGGCGCGCGGCCGACAGGTTGGCGGTCATCAGGATCGGATCGGCATGCTGCACGGTGAGGATGCCCAGCAGCGCCAGGCGCATGGCGAACTCGCGGGCGTACAGGCCATCGTCGCCCAGCCCGTAGACGAATACCTTGGGGGCGGCGTCGATCAGCGCGATCACCGCTTCCACCTCTTCCTGTGGATTGGCGACGCGGGTCTCCTCCTCGGCCGCGGCCTTGCTGCGGCGCAGCCCCTCGGCCACCTGCAGGTAGCCGTGCGGGTCGTTCTCCGGCGGCCATTCGGCGACGTCGCCATTGCCGTTGCTGGCCAGTGCCACCGCCGCACCGACCGAGTACTTCAGGTCCGGGTAGCCCTTGAACCCGAGCTTCTGGCTGAACTTGACCACGCTCGACTGGCTGATGCCCAGGGCATTGGCCAGCTGCTGCGAAGAGTAGTCGCGCAGCAGGTGCGCGTTGTCGAGGATGAAGTCGGCGATGCGCCGTTCGATCGCCGACATCTGTTCGCGTTCGGAGCGGATTTTTACCAGGGGTGGCATGGGCGGGCCGTTGGCTGCGATGGAGTGACTCTAAAAGGATTTGGGAGACGCTGTAAGGTCTTGCAGCGCGATACTAGGAGTGCGGGGAATATCGAGGTTGCTGCTTGCGCTTCGACTGTTGCTCCGGCTTTTGACTTTCCGGGTTCCCTTCCGCAGCGACGGAGCCGACGGACAAGACCCCGAGAGGGGCGGCGTGCACGGATGCACGTCGTTTTTCGACGAGACAGGGATGTCTCGTCGAAAAATCCCGGCGGCGGAGTGGACCCGGCGCGCGCAGCGCGTCGGGCGCGTAGGCAGGGCGTGCTTTCTTTTGGCTACTTTTCTTTGCACGAGCAAAGAAAAGTGGCTCGCTCCTGCGAAGCAGGAGTGAAAGCTCTGCTTTCAAGCTGCTGCTTTGGTTGTTGTTTCTTTCCAGCGCAAAGCCCCAGGCAACGGCAGAAGCAAGGGCTTTCGCTCCCCTTCGGGGCGCGAGTTACTTCTCTTTGCTCGTGCAAAGAGAAGTAACCAAGAGAAACACGGGCCGGGACGCGATCCGCCGGGCTGCGCCCGCCGGTTCCCTGCGCTCCTCGCGTGCCGGGGGGACGGCGCACAACTCGCTTCGCTCAGACACGTGCGCCTCTTCGCCCCTCGGCCCGCCGCGGTGCTCGGCCCGCCCTACGGCCGGGGAAGTCAAATGCCGAAGAGCAAAATCACGGGCAACGGCAACGGCAACGGCAACGGCAGAAGCATTCCCCACTGCTTCCCCGGATGCGGCCCACCCGGGAGGGAGTGCGACAGCAACAAGGTCGGTTGCCGTCGCCATGCCGGTCATGCCTTCAGCATCTCCAGCCCGCGCACCTCGGTGATGCCCAGTCCCGGCGCATCGGTGATGCTGATCTCCGATTCATTGAAGATCACCCCGCCGGTGACCGGGTTGAACAGGCTCAGCGATGGTCCGTCCAGGTCCACCTTGGTGATCGCGCCGGACTTGGCCACCGCCAGGTGCACCGCCGCGGCCACGCTGATGCTGGATTCGAGCATGCAGCCGATCATGCAGGGAATGCCGTACAGCGAGGCGATGTCGGCGACCTTGATGGCGTTGGAAATGCCGCCGGTCTTCATCAGCTTGATGTTGATGATGTCGGCCGCGCGCTGGTGGATCAGGTCGAACACCTGGTGCGGGCCGAATACGCTCTCGTCGGCCATCACCGGGGTGTTGACCCGCTCGGTGACGTACTTCATGCCGTCGATGTCAGCAGCCTTGACCGGCTGTTCGAGCAGCTCCAGCACCACGCCGGCATTCTCCAGCGCGCTCATGGCATAGACCGCCTGCTTGGCGGTCCAGCCCTGGTTGGCGTCAAGCCGCAGCAGCGCCCGGCCCTCGACCGCGGCGTGGATCGCCTTGACCCGCTCGATGTCCAGGCCGATGTCCTTGCCGACCTTGATCTTCAGCGACTCGAAGCCGCGCTCGATCGCCGACAGCGAATCGGCCACCATCTTGTCGATGTAGTCCACGCTGATGGTGATGTCGGTGGTGATCACCGGGTCGCCGCCGCCGAGCATCTGGTACAGCGGCGCGCCGTGCAGCTGCGCCCACAGGTCGTAGATGGCGATCTCCACCGCGGCCTTGGCGCTGGTGTTGCGCTCCAGCGAGGACTGCACCAGCCCGCAGATGCGGTTGAGGTTGGCGATGTCCTCGCCGATCAGGCGTGGCTTGATGAAGTTGTTGATGGCCTCGATGATCGAGCCATGGGTATCGCCGGTGATCACCGCGGTGGCCGGTGCCTCGCCGTAACCGGTGTGGCCGGTATCGGTACGCACCAGCACCACGATGTCCTCGACCGATTCGACGGTGCGCAGCGCGGTCTTGAACGGGGTTTTCAGGGGCACGCGCAGCATGCCCAGTTCGATATCGGTGATCTTCATTTGGTGGTATGCGGGCGGATGCGCTGGATGTTGGTGATGCGGTCGACGTAGCTGGCGGTATCGCTGGCCATCATCGGCTGCAGCGGCGTTACCGAGACGCCATTGAGGTGGGCCTGGACCCGCTTGCCATCGGCACCGAACCAGCTGCCGCCGGAGGTATCGTGGATCATCCAGGCCATGCCGTCGGCATGGCCGATGGTCATCATCACATGCCCGGGGATGTAGACCAGGTCGCCGACCTGCAGTGCGTCCACCGCGGCATCGCGCCGCGCCTTGCCATCCTTCTCGCCGAAGGCGATGCGGTCCAGCGCCGGACTCACCGCCTGCGCGCTGGTGTTGCGCGGCAGCAGCACGCCGAAGCTGCGGTAGACCTCGGAGACGAAGCCGCTGCAGTCGCGGGTGTCGTAGGAATGGCCCCAGCCGTAACGCTCGCCCAGGAACTTGAAGGCCTGGGTGAGCAGGTTGCGCGGGGTCAGCGCCAGGTAGTCGTCGCTGCTGTCCTGCGAGCGCGGCAGCAGCGCCGGGGCGAAGCCCAGACGACCCTGGTCATCGCGTACCGGCAGCTGGATGACGTGGGCGGCATGGCCCTGCTGGCCGTTGACCGGCTGCTGCGCGGGCCAGTCGGCCAGCACCGGCACGCGCACGCCCATGTCCAGCTGCAGGCGCGAGACGCGGGGTTCTTCCGGCGTATAGGTGGTGGTGGCGGTGGCGCCGGTGATCACCCGGTACGGGCCGCTGGCGCCGTAACCGAACACCTGGGCCGCGTCGCCGATGCCGACGAAGCGTTTTTCCACCCATGCGACGTAGCGCTCGCTGGCGACGAACAGCCACTGGCCGTCGGCGCTTTCATGCAGCACCGCCACGGCATCGCCGGGGAACAGCGCCGATTCCTGGAAGCGGTCGATGTCGGTGTCGCCGCTGCTGGAGAACACGCGCAGACCGGTCGGGAAGGCGCGCAGCGCGGCGCGGTGCACGACCAGGCCGTACTGCAGCGGGCGCGTGCCGGCGATGCGGTCCATGGCCAGGTTGTCGCTGATGGCGCGCAGCTGCGCGGCGTCGACCGGCTTGCCCTGCACGTCGTACAGCGTGCGGGTCGGGGGACGCGAAATCGCCTCGATCTGCGCGCGCACGAAGTCGCGCGGCAGGGTCGCCGGCAGCGCGCGCAGGTCATGGATGGACGCATCCAGCTGGCGCATGCGCGCGTTCTGCGCGGCAATGCCGGCGCGGTCGAGGATCACCCGGTCCGGATCGGACATCTGCGCGATCCAGTGTGCAGCCGAGAGGTAATCCTCGCGCAGGCCGATGACGCCGGCATGGTCCTGCGACGACGCGGTGGCCGCGCCGAGCGCGAAGGCCGGTGCCGCACACAACGGCGCGGCGATCAGCAGGGACCAGCAGGCCCAGGCGAGGCGCCGCGGGCGGGGACGGACGGGGGTGGCGGACATGGGGACTCCCTCGGGGTGCATTGGAATACTTATTCCTTTCTTCCTTGAAATCAAGAATAAATTATTGACCCATTGTCGCACGCGTGTTACACAACCGTTATCCCGCGTACCCGTGGAAGTGTTGCCGTG
The DNA here is from genome assembly GCF_001431595.1 of Stenotrophomonas acidaminiphila. Classification (GTDB taxonomy): domain Bacteria; phylum Pseudomonadota; class Gammaproteobacteria; order Xanthomonadales; family Xanthomonadaceae; genus Stenotrophomonas; species Stenotrophomonas acidaminiphila. The sequence goes on along the minus strand of NZ_LDJO01000021.1, from coordinate 67,912 downwards.
GATCCAGCGTTGCGCCAAGTCCCAGTCGCTTTCAGGCCTGCCCGGTACCGGCTCATGGCTGGCCTGCTGTGCCTGCTGTCGGCCACGGCGGGCGCTGCCGAGACGCCCGAGCAGCTCGCCGCGCGCGTGGACCGCGGCGATTTCGCCGGGGCGCGCTCGCAGATCGACGCTGCATTGCAACAGCCGGCACTGGGCCAGGCACAGCGCGACGCCTATCTGTTCCAGCGCGAGCGCATGCGCCGCATGCAACTGGATTTCGGCCTCGACCGCGAACGCGCGATGGCCGCGGTGCGCCGCTACATCCCCGATCTGCGCGAGGACGAATTCCGCGCCTGGGACGAAGCCGGGCTGATCGAACACCTGGACATCGATGGCCAGCGCCGCTGGTTCAACCGCGCGCCCTCCAACCTGTTCCGGGTCAGCACCGCGGCGGCGGCGCGGCGCTCGCCGGCGATCAAGCCGCCCGCGCCCGGCCCGTTCGAGGTGGTCACGCCGCATCACCTGGAAGTGCTCAAGCGCGCGCAGGCCGGTGCCACCAGCAGTGTCGCGCCGCGGCGGGTGCGGGTCACCCAGTCGCTCACGGTCAAGGCCGATGCGGTGCCGGCCGGCGAGACGGTACGTGCCTGGATCCCGTACCCGCGCGCCATTCCCGGGCAGCAGCAGGACATCCGCCTGCTGGGCAGCGTGCCGGGCGGTGCGCAGGTCGCGCCGGAAGCCGCGCTGCAGCGCACCGCCTACCTGGAACGCAAGGCGGTCGCCGGCACGCCGACCGCGTTCTCGGTGAGCTATGAGGTCACCGTGTACGCGCGCCATTTCGCGATCGACCCGGACGCGGTGCTGGCCACACCGGACGACCCTGCGCTGGCGCCGTACCTGGCCGAGCGCGCGCCGCATATCGTGTTCACCCCGGCGCTGCGCGAGTTCTCGCGGCGCGTGGTGGACGGGGAGACCAACCCGTACCGGATCGCGCGCAAGCTGTTCGATGCGGTCGACCGCATCCCGTGGGGCGGCGCGCGCGAGTACTCGACCATCGGCAACATCAGCGACCACGCGCTGCATGCCACCCACGCCGACTGCGGGCAGCAGACCCTGTTGTTGATGAGCCTGTTGCGCCTGAACGGCATTCCCGCGCGCTGGCAGTCGGGCATGGTGTACTCGGACAACGACACCGGCTACAGCAACCTGCACGACTGGGGCGCGCTGTACCTGGCGCCCTATGGCTGGGTGCCGATGGACGTCACCACCGGCGCGCTCGACAGCCCGGTGCCGGCGGTACGTGATTTTTACTTCGGCGGGCTGGATGCCTACCGCATCGCGTTCAACGACGACTACGCGCAGGCGCTGGTACCGGCCAAGCAGCACTTCCGCTCCGAAACCGTGGACTCGCAGCGTGGCGAGGCCGAGTGGGTGGGCGGCAATCTCTATTTCGACCAATGGAACTACGACTTCCAGTGGCAGGTCTTGCCGCCACCGGAAGATTGACGCTTCGTGACACCGCTGTAATACACAACACTGCAGGAGAGAGCAGGGGATGAACAGGAAAATGCTGAAAAAGGCGGCGCTCAGCGTCGCGCTGGGTGCGTGCCTCGGGGCGGTCGCACCCACCGTCATGGCGCAGAGTGCCACCGGCGCCATCGCCGGCCGCGCCAATTCCGGTGACCAGATCACCATCACCAACACCGCTACCGGACTCACCCGCACGGTGACCGCCGGCAGCGACGGCAGCTACCGCCTGAGCCAGCTGCCGGTGGGCGACTACAGCCTGACCGTCAAGCGCGACGGCCAGGCCGACAAGGAGCCGTTGGCGGTCAACGTCTCGCTGGGCGGCACCACCAACGTCAACCTCGGTGGCAGCGACACCGGCCCGGTGATGCTGGACTCGGTGCAGGTGGTCGGCTCGCGCATCGTCAACCGGGTGGACGTGTACTCGACCGAGTCCTCGTTCAACATCAACCGCGAAGAGCTTTCGCGCATGCCGGTGGCCCAGGATCTGTCATCGGTCGCCCTGCTTGCTCCGGGCGTGATCGGCGGTAACTCGTCGTTCGGCGGCATTTCCTTCGGCGGTTCGTCGGTGGCCGAGAACTCGGTCTTCATCAATGGCCTCAATGTCACCGATTTCTACAAGCGGCAGAGCTTCTCGGCGGCGCCGTTCGCGTTCTTCGAGGAGTTCCAGATCAAGACCGGCGGCTACTCCGCCGAGTTCGGTAGGTCCACCGGCGGCGTGATCAATGCGGTCAGCCGCTCGGGAAGCAACGAGTTCAAGGGTGGCGTGACGATGACGTTCGAGCCGGCAGCCTGGCGCTCGAAGGCCGAGGATCACTACTACGCCGACGGTCGCGTCAACGTCCTGTCCAGCCACAACACCCGCAGCTTCACCAAGGCCAACGTATGGGCCTCCGGCCCGATCGTGAAGGACAAGCTGTTCCTGTTCGCCATGTACGAGCAGCGCGACAACAAGACCGGCAGCACCAACTCGGCTGGTAACAGCTGGACCCAGAGCACGTCCGACAACGGCTTCTGGGGTACCAAGCTGGACTGGAACATCACCGACAATCATCTGCTGGAGGCGATGGCGTTCTCCGACGAGGGCGACAGCGACGCCGCGATCTACACCTACGACTTCGCCAGCTCGAAGCGTGGCACGGGGCAGCCCAGCCAGTCCCGCGCCTCCAGCGGCGGTACCAGTGGCTCGGTGACCTATACCGGACATTTCGCCGACAACTTCACCGCCAAGGCGATGTACGGCATCAACCGCAGCAGCAGCTACAACAAGTCGCCCGCGGACAGCCTGTGCGATTTCGTCACCTACGAGAACTTGAGCTACGGCGCTACCTACCGCGCGATGGGCAGCCCGGTGCTGGGTTGCCACCCGGGCGGAACGATCGTCAATCATGAGGACGAGCGCATCGCCAAGCGCCTGGACTTCGAGTGGATGCTCGGAGACCACCAGCTGCGTTTCGGCTGGGACCATGAACTGATGACCACCGATCGCAAGACGGTCTATCCGGGCCCGACCCGCAAGTACTACACCGCCTATGGCACCAAACCGGGCAACCTGCTCGACAACGGCTCGGTCGTTCCCGCAGGCGTGAACGCGATCCTGCGCGCACGCGAGCGCGCCGACGGCGGCGTGTTCGACATCAAGGCCAGCGCCTTCTACCTTGAGGACAACTGGAACGTCACGCCGTCGCTGATGCTGAATCTCGGCGTGCGCGTGGACAACTTCGAGAACATGACCACGGTAGGGACCACCTTCACCAAGCAGGACAACCTGTTCTCGCCGCGCCTCGGATTCTCCTGGGACATGAAGGGCGATGGCAGCACGAAGCTGTTCGGCAACCTCGGCCGCTATTACATGCCGATCCCCAGCATCCTCAGCTACAACTTCGCCGGCGGCCTGCTCGACGAGTACACCTACTACGCGCTGGACGGCTGGCGCCCGGAAACCAACCCGGTCACCGGCGCGCCGTACATGGCGCCGATCATCGGCGCGCAGATCGGTCCGGTGGACCAGTCGCAGAACATCGTCGTCCAGGACCTGCGGCAGAGCGTGGACCGCGACCTGGATGCGGTCTATCAGGACGAGGCGATCCTCGGCTTCCAGAGCATGATCAACCAGGCCTGGTCGTGGGGCGTCACCGGCACTTACCGGCGCATGCCCAATGCGATGGACGACATGCTCATCAATGCGCTGTGTGGCAAGCGCCACAGCAACCTGTGGCCGATCGCCAACCCGGGCGACAAGCTGACCCTGTGGGGCACCAAGGCCATGGGTTGCGCGCAGGATGGCTGGGTGACGATCGATACTTCCAAGGAAGGCTACATGACGGCGGGCAGCAACCGCATCATCGGTTACTCCAAGCCCAAGCGTACCTACAAGTCCGTGGAGTTCCAGATCGACCGGGCATGGGACGACAAGTGGGCGTTCAATGCCTCCTATCTGTGGTCCAAGTCCTCGGGCAACCATGAGGGTCCGGTCAACTCGGATACCAACTATGGCGACACCGGCATGGTCCAGCACTGGGATCACCCGGCCAACAACCAGCGCTACGGCGACTTGTTCAACGATCACCGCCACCAGATCAAACTGCGGGGCAGCTTCAAGCTCAACGACATGTGGTCCTTCGGCGCCACCTTCACCGCATTGTCCGGCGGCCCGATCACCGCGTTCGGCGTGACGTGGCCGGATGAGGACCGTGCCGTGGCCAGCTACACCAGCACCGGCAGTGGCGGTGGTACCGGCTGGTTGTGCGTGGAAAAATGTAGTGGCAGCGATCCGGAAACCGGTGTTCCCTATACCTATAAGGACCGCGTGTACAAGTATTCCGGCCGCGGCGATTTTGGCCGTATGCCGTGGATCTATAACCTCGGTGCCAATGTCGTCTGGACGCTGCCGGTGGAAGGCATCGACCTGAAGGCCACACTGTCGGTCTACAACGTGCTCAACCAGCAGGAAGTGATCAACGTGGCGGCACGCTATGAAGGGCAGCCCGGCGTGATGCGCGACACCTTCGGCACCGGCACGCGCTGGCAGTCCCCACGCTACGCGCAGCTGGTCGTGAACTGGAACTTCTGACCGGGCAGCGGCGCACCATGATGGATTTGCGGTACTGAGTTCCTCCTCTGGCGGCCCTTGCATGGGGGCCGCCATCTTTTTTTGGAGCAATGCCTTGGATCAGGGATTCACACGAGATGACCACTGCGGTCTGCCGGAGGCGTTCCGGCAGGCCGATCTCCCCGCGCTGGCGGCCCGCGAAGGCACCCCGTTGTATGTCTATGCCGCGCCGGCCATCCGCCAGCGTGTGCGCGCGCTGCGCGAGGCGCTTTCGGGGCTGGACGCCGGCATCCGCTACGCGGTCAAGGCCAACGGCAACGGCGCGGTACTGCGCCTGTTGGCCGAGGAAGGCGCGGGCGCTGACATCGTGTCCGGTGGCGAACTGGAGCGCGCGCTGCGTGCCGGCATCGCCGCGGCCGACATCGTGTTCTCGGGCGTGGGCAAGTCCGACGCCGAGATCGCGCTGGCGCTGGACGTGGGCATCGGCCGCTTCAACATCGAATCGCGCGCCGAGCTCGACGCGATCCAGCGCATCGCCGCCGCGCGCGGCGTCACCGCGGTCGCATCGGTACGGATCAATCCCGACGTGGACGCCATGACCCACGCCAAGATCTCCACCGGCAAGGCGGAGAACAAGTTCGGCGTGTCCATCGCCGAGGCGCGCGTGTGGTTCGACGCGAAGGCGCAATGGCCCGACGTGCGCCTGGACGGGCTGCACATGCATATCGGCTCGCAGCTGCTGAGCCTGGAACCGGTGCGCGAGGCGCTGGCGCGCATGGCCGCGTTCTGGAAGGAGCTGGCCGCCGCCGGGCACGCCATCGCCAGCATCGACGTCGGTGGCGGGCTGGGCGTGCGCTATCGCGAAGGCGAGCAGGCGCCGGACGCGCGCGAGTATGCCGATGCGATCCGCCAGGCACTGGCCGGCTTCGGCGGGCGCATCCTGGTCGAGCCGGGCCGCTGGCTGGTTGCCGAGGCCGGTATCGTGCTGACCCGCGTGCTGCTGGAAAAGCACGGCCAGGCACGCCGGTTCCTGGTGCTGGACGCGGCGATGAACGACCTGCTGCGCCCCAGCCTGTACGACGCCTGGCACGACATCGTGCCGGTGGGCGCGGCGGCCGCGCGCGAGTCCGCCACCTACGACGTGGTCGGGCCGGTGTGCGAGACCGGCGATACCTTTGCCACCGCGCGCGAGCTGCCGCGCTGCGAGGCCGGCGACCTGGTGGCGATCCTCGGCGCCGGTGCCTACGGCGCCTCGATGGGGTCCACCTACAACTCGCGCCCGCTGCCGGCCGAGGTGCTGGTGGACGGCGACCGCTATGCGGTGGTGCGCCGCCGCCAGAGCCTGGATGAGATGCTGTCCGGCGAACAGCCGGCCAGTGACTGGAGGCGGACATGACGCATCGGAAAACCCGTGCTGCCCAGGCGCAGGCCGGTGGACGTGGGCCGGCCCAAGGCTGGGGTCCTGGGCTGCCGCGGCTGCTGGTTGCGCTGCTCCTGCTGGTGCTGCTGAGTGCCTGCGCGCACCGCAATCCGCTGGCCAGGTGGGAACGTTCGCCGAATTTCGATGCGCGACGCCCGGTGGTGGTGGTGCTGCACTACACCGCCGGCAACACCGCCGAGGGCAGCCTGCGCACGCTGCGGACCGCCAACAGCAACGGCCCGGTCAGCGCGCACTACCTGCTGGGCAAGGACGGCACGCTGTACCAGCTGGTGGACGAGCGCAGGCGCGCCTGGCATGCCGGCGACGGGCGCTGGGGCACCATCACCGATCTCAACTCGGCGTCGATCGGCATCGAGATCGACAACGACGGTTACAGCCCGTATCCGGATGTGCAGATCGAAAAGCTCATCGTGCTGCTCGACGACGTGACCCGGCGCCAGGGGATCCCGCGCCAGCAGGTCATCGGCCATGAGGACATGGCACCGGGGCGCAAGATCGACCCGGGCCCGCTGTTCCCCTGGAAGCGCCTGCACGAGGCCGGCTTCGGCATCTGGCCCGACCCGGCCGCCGGCGATCCGCCGCCGGAGTTCGACGGCTGGCTGGCGATGGCCGCCATCGGCTATCCGCTGGACGACCGTGCCAACGCCCTGCAGTCCTTCCGCCATCATTTCCGCGGCATGCGCAGCCAGGGCGCCGAGCTCGATGCCGAGGACCGGCGCATCCTGTACGGCCTGAGCCGGTCGCTGCTGCAGGCCCGGGCGCCGTCGGCGCCGACCACGACCGATACGCCGTAACGGCACGGAGCGCGTCGATGAAGCCGATCCTGCTCTGCCTCGCCCTGCTGCCGGGCATCGCCCACGCCGCCGCACCCGCCGCCGATGCCGATGCCGCGTTCTACGACACGGTGGTGCAGCAGGCCTTCGAGCATTACCACCTGCCGGGCCTGGCGGTCGGCGTGATCGAGGACGGCAAGGTGGTGCATGTCGCCACCCGCGGCGAGCTGGCCGCAGGCGAGGGACGGCACGTCGACGGCGACACGCTGTTCAAGATCGCCTCCAACACCAAGGCGATGACCGCGGCGGTGCTGGCGCGGCTGGTGCAGGCCGGGCGCCTGCGCTGGGACGATCCGGTGACCAGGTACCTGCCTGCGTTCCGCATGTACGACCCGTGGGTGACGCGCAACATGCAGGTCGGCGACCTGCTGATCCACAACAGCGGCCTGGGACTGGGCGCCGGCGACCTGATGCTGTGGCCGGAGCCCAATCACTTCACCCGCCAGGACATCATCGCCGGGCTGGCGCACCTCAAGCCGGCCGGCAGCTTCCGCGCCGACTACGCCTACGACAACCTGCTGTACGTGGTGGCCGGCGAGGTGGCCGCTGCTGCCGGCGGCATGTCCTACGCGGCGCTGGTGCGGCAGGAGATCTTCGTGCCGCTGGGCATGGACCGTTGCCAGGTCGGCGAATGGTCGCCGGCGAAGGCGGGCAATGTCGCCCAGCCGCATTACCGCAAGGACGGCCGCAACGTGGTGGTGGGACGCGATGGCGACGCCGCGTCCGACTTCCCGTCGATGGCCGCCGGCGGCGTGCGCTGCAGCCTCGATGACATGCTGCGCTGGATGCAGGCGCTGCTCGATCCGGCGCGGGCGCCGGGCTGGCTCGACGCCACCCAGCGCCGCGCGCTGTGGACCGCGCACATGCCGATGCCCATCGGCCAGCGCCTGCGCGACTGGGACAACACCCACTTCCTTGCCTACGGCTACGGCTGGCGCCTGTCGGACATGGACGGGCAATGGAAGGTGGCCCATACCGGCACGTTGTCGGGCATGTACTCGTCGCTGGCACTGCTGCCGGACCGGCGTGGCGGCGCGGTGATCCTGATCAATGGCGAGGGCGAGGACGCGCGCACCGCGCTGATGCAGGCCCTGCTCAAGCGCCAGACCGCGCCCGCCGCCGGCCATGACGTGCTGCACTACGCCGGGCTGCTGGAGCGGGAACGGGCGCAACGCCGCTCGGAAGGCCACGTGCGCCCGGTGCTGGCGCCGGCCGTCGCGGTCGCGGCACGTGAGTTCGGCGCCGATGCCGGGGTGTGGACCGACCCCTGGTTCGGACAGGTCATGCTGTGTCCGGCTGGCGCCGGCATCGCGTTCGCCGCGGTGAAATCGCCGGCCATGCGCGGCCAGGTCATGCGCTCGGCTGGCCGCCCCTGGGTGCAATGGCAGGGGCTGGGCGAAGATGCCGAGGCATGGCTGGAGTTTTCCGGCGAGGGTGCGCAGCGCATCCTGCGCATGCGCGCCATCGATCCGGATATCGACTTCAGCTACGACTACCCGGACCTGGAATTCCGCCGCGTCGGTGACTGCCCCTGAATGCGCGGGCGAAGCTGACGGCCGGCGCCAATGCCGGCCGCACGCCGGTCATGGCCATGCGATGGGCGGTGATGATGCCGCGGATGTTGTGCGGCGCATCACGAAAATATTTTATTTCCATAGCCTTGGGGTATGGGGAATAGTTTATTGACCGCCGGATTCAGCCCGTGTTAAACAGCTGTGAAACGGGGTTCGGACGGGGGCGCATGCGCCGGCCGTTTTTTCCGTCCGGGCCTCAGCGTCCCGGACGGGCAATCCCGGCGCTGGACAGGCCTGCAGTCGGGGCTTGGCATGTTGCAGGCCGGCAGACAAGGACGCTCCCCGGTGCGGTGCAACCATGGAAGGAGAGGAGAGGCACGGCCCCCGCCGCGGTGGCCGTGGATCCCGTTGCCTTGGCGGAATCGTGCCGCCCCCCTTGAGGATCGATGGATGGTCGCCGTACCCCCGCCAGCACGGATTGCAAGTGCGCCGGCATCGCTCCTGCAGCACCCACGTTACGCGCCCATTTCTGGAGAGAGAGCATGTCCGCAACCGCACGTCCCCCACGAATGCACCACCTGAGCGCCGCCCTGCTGCTGGCGCTCGGCAGCCCGCTGGCCGCGTTCGCGCAGTCCCAGCCCACGGCCGCCGCCGCGTCGCCCGAGGCGCGCACGCTCGACAAGATCGAAGTCACCGGCTCGCGCATCAAGCGCACCGATGTCGAGGCGGCGATGCCCGTCACCATCATCCAGAAGGCCGAGATCGAGGCCCAGGGCATCACGTCGGCCGAACAGCTGCTGCAGCAGCTCAACATCGCCAGCAGCGGCCCGGACAGCCTGGCCGCCAACAGCGGCGTCGCCCCCCCGGGCACCCGCGGCAACAACGGCGTGTCCGGCGCCAACCTGCGCGGACAGGGTGCCGACGCGACCCTGGTGCTGCTCAATGGCCGCCGCGTCGCCGCGCACGGCCTGGCGGGCCAGGTGGTCGACCTGAACTCGATCCCGTTCGCCGCGATCGAGCGCGTGGAAGTGCTGCGCGACGGCGCGTCGGCCGTGTACGGCACCGACGCCATCGGCGGCGTGATCAACTTCATCACCCGCAACAACTACCAGGGCATCACCCTCACCGCCGGTGCCGACGTGACCCAGGAAGGCGGCGGCAACATCTTCCACGGCAGCCTGCTGGGGGGCTGGGGCGACCTGGACAACGACCGCTGGAACGTCTGGGCCGCGGTCAACGTCAAGCAGAACAAGATCCTGCGCGGCAACCAGCGCGACTTCGTCAACAGCTTCCAGGCCGACCGCGGCCTGTCGCCGGATACCCGCGGCACGCCGTTCGCCAACATCGTCACCGGCACCGGCAGCATGATCGGCGGCGGCCTGAAGGACCCGGTCACCGGCCTCACCAAGACCACCATCAACACGTTGCGCCTGCCCGGCGGCGCCGGCTGCGAGAACGGCGGCGACATGATGGGCGACTACGGCGACAAGATCTGGGCCAGCCCCGGTGCCAGCTTCGGCTGCGCCTGGGACTACGGCCGCGCGCGCACCATCCAGCAGCCGGTGGACACGGTGCAGGGCATCGGCCGCGCCACCTTCAAGGTCGGCGAAAACCATGAGTTCTTCGCCGAGTTCATGGGCTCGAAGGTGACGTCCAAGCGCCAGTTCGAGGCGCAGCAGATCACCACCAGCATCAACGCCAGCGCCACCCAGCTCGATGCCTACGAGCTCAACGCCAACACCAAGGCGACCTACGACGCCATCTACAACCAGCTGCACGATTATTTCGGCAACCAGGCCAACCTGGTCTATGGCAGCCCCATTGCCTACCGCTGGCGCTGCGAAGTCTGCGGCCCGCGCCAGATCGAGACCACCACCAAGGCCTACCGCGCGCTGCTGGGCATGACCGGCAGCCTCGGCAGCTGGGATTACAACATCGGCCTGTCGCGCGCGCAGAGCAAGGCCGAGTCGATGACCGCCGGTGGCTACTACTACACCCCGCAGCTGAAGGCGGCATTGAAGAACGGCGTGCTCAACCCGTTCCTGATGCCGGGCCAGAGCCAGTCGCAGGCGGCCTACGACGCGCTGGCCGCGGCCGACGCAAGCGGCCTGCAGATCTACGAAGGCACCTCGACCATGACCACCTTCGACGCCAGCTTCAGCGGCAGCCTCGGCTTCCGCCTGTGGAGCGACAACGACGTGCAGGCGGCGGCGGGCGTGGACGTGCGCCGCGAGGAATACGAGTTCGGCGGCCCGGCCGAATGGGTGGCGGGCAACGCCTACGTGTTCGGTGTTCCCGGCGATGCCTCCAACTACATGTCGCCCAAGCAGCGCAACGTCAAGGCGGTGTTCGCCGAGGTCAACCTGCCGGTGGTCGACAGCCTGGAGGTCAACCTGGCCGTGCGCCACGACCGTTACGACGGCTTCGGCGGCACCACCAATCCGAAGTACTCGTTCAAGTGGCAGCCGATGGACTGGCTGGTGTTCCGCGGCTCCTACAGCACCGGCTTCAAGGTGCCTGATTTCGCCAAGCTGTTCCGCGGCGTCACCGAGACCCAGTACACCGGCCTGGACCTGGCCGACCCGGCGACCTGCCCGAAGGGCCAGTACAACCCGGACGTGGCCAACTGCAGCGAGCAGATCCGCCCGGACATCATCACCGGCGGCAATCCGAACCTGAAGCCGGAAGAGGCCGAACAGCGCAGCATCGGCTTCGTGATCGCGCCCAACGGCAACTTCAACGTCAGCGTCGACTGGTGGGAGATCGAGCGTACCAACACGATCCGCAGCGGCTTCAACCTGTCGACGATGACGGCCAACTACCCGCTGTACGCCTCCAACTTCATCCGCGACTCGGGCGGCAAGATCATTGCCATCGACCAGCGCTACATCAACACCGGCGGCACCCTGACCCGTGGCATCGAGCTGGACTCCAACGTGCGCGGCGACCTGGCCGGCGGTACCTGGAACATCCACCTCAACGGCAATTACCTGGACACGTTCAGGACCAAGACCTTCGACAGCCTGCCCTACAGCGACAACCTGGTCGGCGAGTACGAGCGCTACTACAACCTGCCGATCAGGTGGAAGCACACCGTCAGCGCCGGCTGGGCCAGGGGCGACTGGGCGCACACGCTGACCCAGGTGTACCGTGGCGGCTACAAGGACTGGAAGCCGGGCGGCGTCGTCAACGGCTACAACCCGCCGGCGTGGGACGGCAACGTCGATGCCTACATCACCTACAACTACAGCCTGACCTGGACCGGCATGGAGAACCTGAAGGCGACGTTCGGCATCCGCAACCTGCTCAACACCGATCCGCCGTTCACCGTCCGCTACCTGGACGACGGCGACGGCGCGGGCTGGGAAGCGCGCGTGGCCGACCCGCGCGGCCGTTCCTTCAACCTGCTGCTGGAGTACCGCTTCCAGTGACGCAACCGCGGGCCCGGTCTCCGGGCCCCTTTCGCCGCCGCCCGGCAACCGGCGGCGGCGAAGGCGCTTTCTTCGTGTTGTCGGCAGGCCGCACGCCGGCCCTGCCTTGATTCACGCACCACCGTCGTGCAAGCGAGGCGTTGATGAAGATGTCCACCAAGCTGTTGCTCCCGGCCGCGTTGCTGGCCCTGCTCACCGCCTGCGGCCACGCGCCGCCGCGCAACCCGCTGGCAGGCTGGGTGCCTTCGCCGAACCAGGACGTGCGCCGGCCCAACCTGATCGTCATCCACTTCACCGAGCAGGAATCGGTGCAGCAGAGCCTGGATACGCTGCGCGGCCGCAACAGTGGCGGCCCGGTCAGCGCGCATTACCTGATCGGCGCCGACGGCACGCGCTACCAGCTGGTCAGCGACGAGCGCCGCGCCTGGCATGCGGGTGCCGGCAGCTGGGGCCCGTTCACCGACCTCAACTCCGCCTCCATCGGCATCGAGCTGGACAACGACGGCAAGTCGCCGTTCGCCGAGGCGCAGGTGCAGAGCCTGCTGCTGCTGCTGGACGACCTGTGCACGCGCCTGCGCATCCCGCGCAGCCAGATCATCGGCCACCAGGACCTGGCGCCGACGCGCAAGCCCGACCCGGGCCCGCTGTTCCCGTGGAAGCGCCTGGCCGACGCCGGCTTCGGTCGTTGGCCGGCCGCCGATGCGCCGCCGGCACCGGACGGGTTCGACCCGTGGACCGCGCTGCGCCTGATCGGCTACCCGCTGGACGACCGCGCCGCCACCGTGCGCGCGTTCCGCAACCATTTCCGTGGCCAGGGCGGTACCGAGCTGGACGCCGAGGACCTGCGCATCCTGCATGCGCTGGCCACGCCCGCACCGGCCGCACCGGCCACCCACCGCTGAGGCCGGCCGCATGACTCGACCCAACCGTGCATCTTCCCCCCGTACCGGACGCATCGCCATGACGTTCGCCCTGAGCCTGGCCGCGATCAGCCCGGCTGCCCTCGCCGCCGATGGCACCGGTCGGCTGGGCCTGTCGCCGGCGCCGGCCTCCACCGAATTCGTGCAGCAGCGCACCCAGTTCCAGCTGCACACGCTGCTGACCGAACAGCGCCATCCCCGCACCTGGAACCTGAGCGAAGTGGCCGCGCACGATCCGGCGCAGGCACTGTCGCAGCTGTTCTCGGTCGACGAGGACGTGGCCCGCGCCTTCGCCGCGCTGGCCGATGATCCGCAGCGCATGGCCCGCCTGCATGCGGCCTCGGCGGCGGTGCAGCGCGCGCTGCGCGACGGCCACCGCATCTACTTCTATGGCACCGGCTCCACCGGGCGCCTGGCCGAAACGCTGGAGAGCGGCGTGTGGCGGCCGTTCTGGAAGCGCCTGCAGGCCGACCCGGCGTGGCCGCGCGTCGCCGCTGCGTTGCCGGCCGGCCTGGGCGAGCGCGTGCGCGGCGAGATCACCGGCGGCGACCGCGCGCTGATCAGCTCGCTGGAGGGCTTCGAGGACCTCCAGCTGATCGGTGCGCTGCAGATGCGCGATGACGGCATCAGCGCCGACGACGTGGTGTTCGCGGTGACCGAGGGAGGCGAGACCTCGGCGGTGATCGGCACCGCGCTGGCCGCCGCCGATGAGCGTGGCGCGGGTACCGACCGGGTCTGGTTCGTCTACAACAACCCGGACGAGGTGCTGCGCCCGTTCGAGCGCAGCCGTCGCGTGCTCGACGATGCGCGCATCCACAAGATCGCGCTGCCCACCGGCCCGCAGGCCATCACCGGGTCCACCCGCATGCAGGCCACCACCACCAGCCTGTACGCGCTGGGGCTGGTGCTGGAAGACGCGCTGCGCGCGCTGCTGCTGCCGCAGCTGGACGCGGCCGACGCACGGCGCCTGGGGCTGGATTCCAAGGACACCCTGGAGAGCCGCCTGCGCGGCTTCGCCGGCCTGCAGCGCAGCGTTGCGGCCAGCGCCCCGCAACTGGCGCAGTGGACCGTGCGCGAGGCCCAGGCCTATGCCGGTGGCCACCACGCCACCTACCTGGCCGGGCAGGCGCTGATGCCGGTGTTCGTGGACGTGACCGAACGCGCGCCGACGTTCCGGCTGGCGCCGCTGGACCGCACCGATACGACGCCGCCTGCGTCGTGGATCCGCGTCTGGGCGCCGGTGGCGACGCCGCAGGCGGCCTGGGACGCACTGCTGCACCGCCCGTTCCACGGGCTGGATGCCGCGCAGTACCGCCCGCAGTTCGAGCAGAAGGTGGACGACCCGGCGCTGCGTGCCACCGCGCTGCGCAGCCTGGAACGCGCCGGCGCCGAGCAGCAGGCCCTGTACGACCTGTCCTGGTCGCCGGCCAACCGCGAGCGGCTGCCGCCGCAGGCGGGCGACCTGGGCGTGCTGCTGCGCTATGCCGGCGAGCCGATGGATGCGCTGGCCCGGCAATGGTGGCAGGCGTTCGGCGACGCCGGCGCCGGCCGGCTGACCGTCACCGTGGGGCACGGCGCGGCCTCCGGCGATGCCGGCAAGGCGCTGGACGGCATGCCCCGCGACATCGCGCTGGAACTGCCGCAGGGCAACGATCCGCTCGGCCTGGACCGCACGCTGGCGCTGAAGATGCTGCTCAATGCGCATTCGACCGCGGTGATGGCGCGGCTCGGGCGCACCGTGGGCAACACCATGACCGCGGTGCAGCCGGGCAATCTCAAGCTGATCGGCCGTGCCACCTACCTGATCCAGTCGCACGTCAACGCCGTGCTCGATGGCAAGCGCTGGCGCGCGCAGCACGGTGCCACCGACCTGCTGGGCTATGCCGAGGCCAATGCCGTGCTGTACGAAGCGATCGACCAGCGCGCACGCCTGCCGGAGGCGGCGCAGCTGCCCGAGGTGGAACTGGCGATCGTCGCCGTGCTCGAACGCCTGGACAGCGGCAGGCCGCTGGACTGGGCCGGCGCCGCGCAGCTGCTGCGTGCCAAGGGCCTGAACGGCTATCTGCACGAGCGCACCTGAGCCATGCGCAGAGCCATTGCCATGAATCTCCGGTGTTGGATCGCGTTGCCTGCGCTGGCCGCCTGCGCCGCGGCGCAGGCGGCGGTGCCGGCGGTGTCCCCGGCCGCCACGCCGGCGCAGGCCGGCATGCTGGATGTCGCCACCCTGGCGCCCGGGTTCTCGCTGGACATGCGCTATGCCGGCAGCGACAACTTCACCGGCCGGCCGGTGCCCGGTTACGACGCGCCGCGCTGCTACCTGCTCGCGCCGGTCGCGCAGGCGCTGGCGCGCGTGCAGCGCACGCTGCAGGCGCAGGGCCACGCGCTGCGCCTGTACGACTGCTACCGCCCGGTACGCTCGGTGCAGTCGTTCGTCGCCTGGGCGCACGACCCGGCCGACCAGCAGGCCAAGGCCCGCTACTACCCGAACATCGACAAGAGCCGGTTGCTGGACGGCTACATCGCCGAGCATTCCGGCCACAGCCGCGGCGCCACCGTGGACCTGGGCCTGCTCGACTGCCGCCAGGGCGACTGCGTGGAACTGGACATGGGCACCGGCTTCGACCGGTTCGATCCGCTGGCGCATACCGACAGCCCGGACATCACTGCCCGGCAGCGCGACAATCGCCGGCTGCTGCTCGACGCGATGGGCGCCGAAGGCTTCGCCAACTACCCCATGGAATGGTGGCACTACACGTTCCGGCCCGAGCCGGCCCCCGATACCGCCTACGACTTCCCGGTGCGCTAGCGCGACCAGCGCCGCACCACGCGGCGCTGGTGTCGCCACGAAAGCCGCGTCGCGGCCGCCGCGCCTGCGGGCAGGATGCGGCCGGCTACACTGCGGTCTCCCCGTTGCCATGACCGGAAAACGATGAACCTGGAACTCCACTACGGCCTGCTGGGCTCGCTGGAAGCAGCCCTGATCGCGCTGGCGGTCGGTTTCGTGGTGTTCTTCCTGTGGTGGCAGGTGTGCCGTCGCACCGGCCTGTCGGCGGGCCATGCCATCGCCTGGCCGTGCCTGGCCGCGGTTGCCATCGGTGCCGGCGTGGACGGCTGGAACCTGTTCTACCTGGGCATGGTGCAGCTGGAGTCGCCGCTGTATGCGCGGCTGGCGCTGGCCGGTATCCACGATCCCGACCAGTTGGGGACGCGGGTGGTGCTGGAAGTCGCCGGTGCGCTGGTCGGCGTGGGGCTCGGATGGCGGGCGTTCAGCCCGCGCGTCGCCGCGGAAGGCGACACCCGCGGCGACTGACGCCGCCCGATCCACGCGGGCGTGCCGTGGATGGAACGCCCGAATGCATGGCTTACCTGCGGCTCACGCATCGCTAACCAGGGCGGTAGCGGCTTGCGCGCGTGCGTTGGTTAACACCGTGTCTGTGGCCGTTCCGCGGGGCGTGCGCGATTCAGGACGGGCCTGCGAGGGTGGCGGCGTGCGGAATCACCGCGCTTTCCAGAACCGCAGGAGGAACCCCCTGATGACCATTCGCAACCGCAACCCGCTGTTCGCCCTCGTCGCCGTCGCCGGTGCCGTGCTGGCCATGCCGGCCATGGCCCAGGACCCCAAGGCCGAGCAGGAACACCAGGCCCACGGGCAGGCGGCACAGACCGGGCAGGCCACCGCCGCCGACGCGGCGGCCGGCGGCACTGGCCAGTCGTGGGCCAGCCTGGACACCGACGGCGACGGCAGCATCAGCCGCGCCGAATCGCAGGCCCATGCCGGGCTGGCGCAGGTGTTCGACGCCGCCGATGCCGACAAGGACGGCAAGCTGACCCCGGACGAATACCGCACCTACAGCGCCTCGCAGCAGAAGTAACGCAGCGGCGGCGGTAACGCCATGTCCCCGGAGGAGCGGCCGCAGGCCGCTCCTTCCGCATGGGCCGGTTGCTATCCTGTGCGGCATGACATCCGCATCCCACGCTTCGGCACATTCCCCCGGCATCGGCCTGGTCGGCTTCGACGGTGACGACACGCTCTGGAAGAGCGAGGACTTCTACCGCCAGGCCGAACAGGAATTCGAGTCCATCCTCGGCCACTACGTCGACCTGCACGATGCCGGTACCGCGCAGCACCTGCTCAAGGTGGAGCGGCGCAACCTGGCGGTGTTCGGCTACGGCGCCAAGGGCATGACCCTGTCGATGATCGAAGCGGCCATCGAATTGACCGACGAGCGCATTTCCGCCGCGCACCTGCGCCAGATCGTCGAGATCGGCCGCCGCACCCTGCAGCACCCGGTGGAGGTGATCGACGGCGTGCGCGAGGCGGTGTCCGCCATCGCCGCACGCTGGCCGGTGGTACTCATCACCAAGGGCGACCTGTTCCACCAGGAACAGAAGATCGAACGTTCCGGGTTGCGCGACCTGTTCCCGCGCATCGAGATCGTCTCGGAAAAGGACCCGTCCACCTATGCCCGGGTGCTGGCCGAGTTCAACCTGCCGGCCGAGCGCTTCGTGATGGTCGGCAATTCGCTGCGCTCGGACATCGAGCCGGTGCTGGCGCTCGGCGGCTGGGGCGTGCACACCCCGTATGCGGTGACCTGGGCGCACGAGGCCGAGCACGGCGTGTCCAGCGACGAACCGCGCCTGCGCCTGGCCGATACCGCCTGGCAGTGGCCGCAGGCGGTGGCCGCGATCGAAGCGGCCGGGCGATGAACCGCAACGCGCGGCGCGCGCAGGCCGGGCCGCGGGTGGCGTGGCTGCGTGGTTGCCTGCCCGCGTTGCTCGCGTGTGTTTCCGCGGTGTCCGCCTTTCCCGGGGTGGCTGTGGCGCAGGAAGCCGCGGCGGCCCCGGCAGCGACCGCGCCTGCCTACGACCCGGGTACCGGCGACGCCTGGCTCGACCGCCAGCTGGCCGACGTCAACCGCTACGCCGAGCGCTACCCCGACGCCTTCATCGACGAGCTGGTGCGCTATGGCGGCGCGCGCCGCGGCTACGTCCAGGCGCTGATGCAGCAGCATGGCTGGGCGGCCGGCGACATCTGGTTCGCCTGCTTCTGGGGCCAGGCCATCGGTGCCAGCTGCCGCGAGCCGGTGCAGGCGCGCACCCGGCTCCCGGGCGAAGGCTGGAGAGCCGTGGTGGAAAGCCTGGCGGTGGCACCGGAGAACCTGCACTGGCGCGCGGTGCGCCACGCCCTGGTCGCCAGCTACGACCATTGGGACCGTCCGGTCCGGCTGGATGCGCTGCTGCAGCGCCAGCTCGGCGACCGCGCGCGGCGCGACGCGGCCGCCCGCGCACCGGACTGAGCGGCCGGGGCACCTCACGGCGGATGCGGCGACGGCACCGCGAAAGTAACCGATGCAATGGATGACCCCGCGGCCCCATCCGGGCGAAAATGGCGGTTTCCCCTGCCGCGCCGCGCGCCCCGCCATGACCGCCGACCGTTTCGTCTCGACCGACCACATCCGCAGCCTGTTCTCGCAGGCGATGTCGCACATGTACCGCACCGAGGTGCCGCTGTACGGCACCCTCGTGGAACTGGTCGGCGAGGTCAATGCCGGCGTGCTGGACGCGCAGCCGGAGCTGGCCGCGCAGATGCAGCGCAGCGGCGAGCGCGAGCGCCTGGACGTGGAGCGCCACGGCGCGATCCGGGTCGGTACCGCGCAGGAGCTGTCCACGCTGCGCCGCCTGTTCGCGGTGATGGGCATGCAGCCGGTGGGTTACTACGATCTGTCGGTGGCCGGCGTGCCGGTGCACTCCACCGCGTTCCGCCCGGTCGATGGCGAATCGCTCAACCGCAATCCGTTCCGCGTGTTCACCTCGCTGCTGCGGCTGGAGCTGATCGAGGACGAGGCACTGCGCGCGCAGGCGGCCGGGATCCTGTCGCGGCGCACGATCTTCACCCCGGGCGTGCTGCAGCTCATCGAGCAGTGCGAGCGCGATGGCGGCCTGTCCGGCGAGGACGCCTGGCGCTTCGTGGTCGAGGCGCTGGAAACCTTCCGCTGGCACAACGAGGCCACCGTGTCGCTGCAGACCTACCACGCCCTGCATGCCGCGCACCGGCTGGTGGCCGACGTGGTCAGCTTCCGCGGACCGCACATCAACCACCTGACCCCGCGCACCCTCGACATCGATGCCGCGCAGGCGGCGATGCAGGCGCGTGGCCTTGCCGCCAAGGCGGTCATCGAAGGCCCGCCGCGCCGCGCGTGCCCGATCCTGCTGCGCCAGACCAGCTTCAAGGCGCTGGAGGAACTGGTGCACTTCCCGTCGGGCGAGGACAACGCCGCCGGCACCCATACCGCGCGCTTCGGCGAGATCGAACAGCGCGGCCTGGCACTGACCCCCAAGGGCCGCGCGCTGTACGACGCGCTGCTGGCCCAGGCGCGCGACAACGGCGGCGCCGGCAGCACCGGTGGCGACTACATGCAGCGCCTGCAGGCGGCATTCGCCGGCTTCCCCGACGACCACGCCACCCTGCGCCGCGAGGGCCTGGGCTACTACCGCTACGTGCTGACCGATGCCGGCCGCGCGCTGCCGGCGGCCGAGCGCGGGCTGCCGGCCGAGGTACTGATCGAGCGTGGCCTGGCGGTCGCCGAACCCATCGTCTACGAGGACTTCCTGCCGGTCAGCGCCGCGGGCATCTTCCAGTCCAACCTGGGCGGCGAGGAGCAGCGCGCCTATGCGGCGCGCGCCAACCGCGAGGCGTTCGAGCAGGCGCTGGGGGCGACGGTAGCCGACGAGTTCGCGATCTACGAGCGCCTGCAGGCGGAATCGCTGGCGCAGTTGGTGGCCTGATCCATGGCGACGGGGCCGGCGCTGGACACGCCGGCTGCCGGCGCGGCTGTCCTTGCCCCTTCCGCTTGCGGCCTCCGTCCGCCGGCCACGTCGCTGCGGACGGGAACCCGCGCGTACAAACCGCACGCAGCCGTTGGCCGGGGTGACGGCTGCGCCGCAGCGATGGAGATTCCCGTCGTGCCGTGCAATGCCCGGCAGAGACCTTCCCGGCTACGCTCCAGCAGAACGTAGCCGCGTGCGGGAGACGATCAGGCCCGCGCGATCCGCCGCTGGCTTCTGCGCTCGCGGCGGCGCGCGCGCCAGCTGCGCCAGTGCTGCTGCAGGCAGGAGAAGATCACGTACAGCGCCGGTGTGCTGAGCAGGGTCAGGCTCTGCGAGATCAGCAGGCCGCCGATCATCGCGATGCCCAGCGGGCGGCGCAGTTCCGAGCCTTCGCCCAGGCCGATCGCCAGCGGCAGCGCCGCCAGGATCGCCACCATCGTGGTCATCATGATCGGGCGGAAGCGCACGATGCTGGCTTCGCGCACCGCTTCGGCCGGCGACATGCCGTGTTCGCGCTGCGCCACCAGGGCGAAGTCGATCATCATGATCGCGTTCTTCTTGACGATGCCGATCAGCAGCACCAGGGCGATGGTCGAGATCACCGACAGGTCGGTGCTGGTCACCCACAGCGCCAGCAGCGCGCCCATGCCGGCAGCCGGCAGGGTGGACAGGATCGTCACCGGGTGCACCAGGTTCTCGTACAGCATGCCCAGCACGATGTAGACCGTGGCGATGGCGGCGATGATCAGCATCAGCATCGCGGCCGGGTCCAGCGCCTGGCGGAAGCCACCGGGTTCGGCCTGGCGGATGTCTCCGGGCATGCGCAGGCCGTCGATGGCGGCCTTGACGATGGCATCGCCTTCGCCGCTGCTGACGCCGGGCGCCAGGTTGTAGCTCAGGTCCATCACCGTGTACTGGTTCTGGTGGGTCACCTGCGACGGCGCCAGCCCGGGTTCCTGGTGGGCGAAGGCGGTGAGCGGGATCATCTGGCCACTGCTGGAGGCCACGTACACGTCGTCGATCGCCGCCGGACTGCCGGTCTGTTCCGGCAGCGCGTTCACCACCACGCCGTACTGGTTGAGATCGGCATAGATGGTGGAGATCTGGCGTTGGCCGAAGGCGCCGTACAGCGCACCGTCGATGGCGCCGATGCTCACCCCCAGGCGCGAGGCCTTCTCGCGGTCGATGACGATCTTCTGCATCAGCCCGCCCTTGTCCACGTCCGAGCCGACGTCGCGCAGCTTCGGGTTCTGCTTCAGCACCTCGACCAGCTTCGGCAGCCATTCGGCCAGCTGCGCGGCATCGTTGCCCTGCAGGGTGACCCGGTTCTGCGCGCCCTGGCCACCCCCGCCGCCGCCGTCGGAAGGCAGGTCCTGGATGGCGCGCAGGCGCACGTCCAGGTCCGGGAACTGCGCCGCCTTGGCGCTGAGCCGGGCCACGACCAGGCTGGTCGGCTCGCGCCGCCCCTCGGCCATCGTCCTGAGCTCGATGTTGAACTGCGCGCTGCTGCCCTGGCGGCTGGAACCCAGCCGCGAGCCGACCATCTTCACCGCCGGGTCGGCCAGGAACATGTCGCTCAGGCGCCGCTGGCGCTGGCTCATCTCGTTGAAGGACACCGTGGCGCTGGAGCTGGCGCGGCCCCAGATCAGGCCGGTGTCCTGCTCGGGGAAGTTGCCCTTGCCGACCGCGCCGGCCAGGTAGAACGTGGCCACGATCAGCAGCAGCGGGGTGAGCGCCAGCAGCAGCGCATGGCGCAGCGAGAAATCCAGCGCCACCGTGTACACCTTCAGCATGCCGCCGTGCACGCGGTCGAGCAGGCGGTGGGTGCGCGACTCGCGCACGTGCGCCTCGTGCGGCTGCAGGAAGCGCGCGCACAGCGCCGGGGTCAGGGTCAGCGACACCAGTGCCGACACCATGATCGCCGCCACCAGGGTCAGGGTGAACTCGCGGAAGAACGCGCCGAGCATGCCCTGGGCGAAGATGATCGGCAGGAACACCGCCACCAGCGAGGCGGTGATGGAGACGATGGTGAAGCCGATCTCGCGCGCGCCGGCCATCGCCGCCTGCATGCGCGGTATGCCGGCGTCCAGGTGGCGCATGATGTTCTCGATCACCACGATGGCGTCGTCGACGACGAAGCCGATGGCGATGACCAGCGCCAGCAGGGTCAGGTTGTTGAGGGTGAAGCCCAGCGTCATCATCACCACCGCCGCGCCGGCCAGCGACAGCGGCACGGTGACCGCGGCGATCAGCGTCGGCGCCAGCCGGCGCAGGAACAGCGCCATGGTCAGCACCACCATCGCCAGGCTGATCATCAGGGTGATCTGCACCTCGGCCAGCGACGCGCGGATGGTCGGGGTGCGGTCGAAGTAGGGGGTGAGCGTGGTGCCGGCATCGAGATGGCTGGACAGTGCCGGCATCTCCGCCTTGACCCGGTCCACGGTCGCCACCAGGTTGGCGCCGCTGCGCAGGTACACGTACATCAGCACGCCGCGCCTGCCGTTGAACCAGGCCGCCTGGAACGCGTCCTGCTGGCCGTCGTAGACGGTGGCGATGTCCTTCAGCCGCACCACCGCGCCGTCGTGGCTGGCGATGGCGATGTTGGCGAAATCGGCCGCCTTGCGCACCTGGTCGTTGAGGACGATGGCGGTCTGGCTGCGGCCGTCGTCGAGGAAGCCCAGCGGCGAGGCCACGTTGGCCGCGCGCATGGCGTTGCGCAGGTCGTCCGGGCTCAGCCCCAGCGCGTTCATCGCGCGCAGGTTGAGGTCCACCCGCACCGCCGGGGTCGAGGCGCCGGCGATGTCCACCTGCGATACCCCGGGCAGCTGCCGCAGGCGTTGGGCCAGCAGCGAGTCGGCTAGGTTGTAGAGCTGCGCGACCGACTGCGTGTCCGAGGTCAGCGACAGCGCGATCACCGGGTCGTCGTTGGGGTTGGCCTTCTGGTAGGTGGGCGTGTTGATGCCGGCCGGCAGGTCGGCCATGGCGGCATTGATCGCCGCCTGCACGTCCTGCGCCGCCGCGTCGATGTCGCGGCTGGTGTCGAACATCAGGAACACCATGCTGCGGCCGTCGCTGCTGCTCGAGCGCATGGTGCTGATGCCGGGCACCTGGCCGAGGTGGCGCTCCAGCGGCGCGGTGACGGTGGCGGCCATGGTGTCGGCGTCGGCGCCGATGTTGCTGGCCTGCACGAAGATCACCGGGATCGACAGGTTCGGCAGCGCCGCAACGCCCAGCCGCAGGTAGCACAGCAGCCCGGCGAAGAACAGGCCGATGGCCAGCAGGCTGATGCCGATCGGGCGCTTGATGAAGGGCGCGGAGATGTTCATGCCGTGCGCTTGCCGGCCGCCTGCAGGCGTGCGGCGGCGCGACGCTCGCGGCGCCGCGCGGCCCACTCGGAGAACCGCTCGAAGTACAGGTAGATCACCGGCGTGGTGTACAGCGTGACCAGCTGCGAGAGCAGCAGGCCGCCGACGATGGCCACGCCCAGCGGGCGCCGCAGTTCCGAGCCGATGCCGGTACCCAGCGCCAGCGGCAGCGCGCCGAGCATGGCCGCGGCGGTGGTCATCATGATCGGGCGGAAGCGCAGCAGGCAGGCGCGGCGGATCGCGTCGAACGCGTTCATGCCGGCACGCTGCGCGTCCAGCGCGAAGTCGATCATCATGATCGCGTTCTTCTTGACAATGCCGATCAGCAGCACGATGCCGACGATGCCGTCCACCGACAGGCTCATCCCGCACAGGTACAACGCCAGCAGCGCGCCGACGCCGGCCGGGGGCAGGGTGGAGATGATGGTCAACGGGTGGATCCAGCTCTCGTAGAGCACGCCCAGCACGATGTAGATCACCGCGATGGCGGCCAGCAGCAGCAACACCACGTCGGTCTGGCTGCTGGAGAACTCGGCGGCGGTACCGACGAACTGCGCCTGCGTCTGCGATGGCAGCTGCAGCGCTGCCACGGCCTTGTTGATCGCCGCCACGCCTTCGGACAGCGAGTAGCCCGGGGCCAGGTTGAACGAGATCGTCGCCGACGGCAGCTGCTGCTGGTGGCTGACGATCAGCGGCGCGGTCCCCGGGGTGGCGGTGGCGATGGCCGACAGCGGGATGCTGCCGCCGGCGCCCAGCGCGATGCCGGTGTTGCTGTTGCCGATGCCGGTGGCGGTGGAGGAGTTGCTGGAGCTGACCTGGCCCAGGGTGGTGGCGTTGCTGCCGGTCAGCGCGCCGCTGCCGTTGCTGCCGATCGCCAGCTGGTTCATCAGCGCGTCGGCGGTGCGGAACTCCGGCGCCACCTCCAGCACCACGCGGTACTGGTTGAGCTGGGTGAAGATGGTGGAGATCTGGCGCTGGCCGTAGGCGTCGTACAGGGTGTCGTCGATGGTCTGCATCGGCACGCCGTAGCGGCTGGCCTTGTCGCGGTCCACCTCCACGTGCAGGGCGCGGCCGTGGTCGGCCAGGTTGTTGTCGACGTCGGCCAGCTCCGGCAGGCGGCGCAGCGCGTCGGTGACGCGCGCGGCCTGCTCGGCCAGCTCCCGGCTGTCCATGTCCGACAGCGAGAACTGGTAGGCGGTGGCAGCCACGCGTGTGTCCAGGGTCACGTCCTGCACCGGCTTGAGGTACAGCGCGACGCCGGGGATGTGCGCGGCGGCGGCCTGCAGCCGCGGCAGGATCGTGTCCAGGCTGCCGCGCTCGCCGCGATCCTTGAGCACGATGTTCAGCTGGCCCTGGTTGAGCGTGGGGTTCATCGAGCCGGCGCCGATGTAGGCGGCCACGCCGGTGACCGCCTCGTCCTGGCGCAACGCCTCGGCCACGGCCCGGGTGCGCTGCTGCATCTGCTCGAAGGCCACGTTCTGGTCGGCGATCACCACGCCGGTGACCATGCCGGTGTCCTGGTCGGGCAGCAGGCCCTTGGGAATGGCGATGTACAGCAGCACGGTCAGCACCACCGAGCCCAGGGCGATGCCCAGGGTCATGCGCTGGTGGCGCAGCACCCAGTCCAGGCTGGATTCGTACAGGTGCACCAGCCGCGACCACGCCGTCACCTTGCCCTGCGCGGCGGCGCGCTCGTGGGCATCGTCGCCCTCGGGCAGCGCGTCGGGCTTGAGCAGGTAGGCGCACATCATCGGGGTGAGAGTCAGCGAGATGAGCATCGAGATCGCCACCGCGATCGACAGCACCCAGGCGAACTCGTGGAACAGGCGGCCGGTGACGCCCGGCATCAGGATCAGCGGCAGGAACACCGCGATCAGCGACACCGTCAGCGACAGCACGGTGAAGCCGATCTCCTTCGCGCCGGTCTCGGCGGCATCCTGGCCGTCCTTGCCCTGCTCGATGTAGCGCACGATGTTCTCGATCATCACGATCGCGTCGTCGACCACGAAGCCGGTGGCCACGGTCAGCGCCATCAGCGACAGGTTGTCCAGCGACATGCCGGCGAAGGCCATCACCCCGAAGGTGCCCAGCAGCGACAGCGGCACCGCCACCGACGGGATCACCGTGGCCCACAGCCGGCGCAGGAACACGAAGATCACCGCCACCACCAGGCAGATGGTGAGCACCAGGGTGAACTGCACGTCGTGCACCGAGGCGCGGATGGTCACGGTGCGGTCGGAGAACACGTCCAGCTTCACGTCCGCCGGCAGCATGCCCTGCAGGCCGGGGAGGATCTGGCGGATGTTCTGTACGGTCTTGACGATGTTGGCGCCGGGCTGGCGCCGCACTTCCAGCAGCACCGCCGGCTTGCCGTCGGCCCAGGCCGCGATCTGGTCGTTCTCCACCCCGTCGACCACGCTGGCCACGTCGCGCAGACGCACCGGCGCGCCGTTGCGGTAGCGCACGATGATGTCGTTGTAGTCGGCCGCGTCGCTGAGCTGGTCGTTGGTGGACAGTGTGTAGCTCTGGGTCTTGCCGTTGAGCGAGCCCTTGGGTGCGTTGACGTTGGCCTGGGTCAGCGCGCTGCGCAGGTCTTCCAGGGTCATGCCCATGTTGGCCAGCTGCGCCGGGTTGGCCTGGATGCGCACGGCCGGGCGCACGTTGCCGGCGATCGACACCAGGCCGACGCCGTCCACCTGCGACAGGCGCTGGGCCAGCACCGAATCGGCCAGGTCGTTGACCTCGCGCAGCGGGCGCGTGTCCGAGGCCAGTTTCAGGGTCAGGATCGGCGCATCGGCCGGGTTCACCCGGTTGTAGACCGGCTGGTACGGCAGCGAGCCGGGCAGGGTGGCCTGGCGGATCGCCGCCTGCACGTCCTGCGCGGCGGTGTCGATGTCGCGCTCCATCGAGAACTGCAGCACGATGCTGGACAGGCCGGCCGAGGAGTCGGAGGTCATCAGGTCCAGGCCGGAAATCTGGCCCAGCTGCCGCTCCAGCGGCGTGGTCACCAGCGAGGCCATGGTCTGCGCACTGGCGCCGGGGTACTGCGTGGTGACCACCAGGCTGGGTGCCTCGATCTCGGGCAGGGCCGAAACCGGCAGGCGCTGGTAGCCGAGGATGCCGAGCAGCATCAGCCCGACCATCAGCAGCGAGGTGGCGATGGGGCGGCGGATGAAGAGAGTCGAGAAGCCCACGGTCGATTCCTGTGGTGAGAGTGTGCGCGGTGCGGGGCGGTCAGGACCTGCCCACGCTCCCGCCGCGCGCGTCGCGTGGCCCGTGCGGGGTGCTCACGCATGCGTACATGCCCGGTGCCTGCACCGTGGTATCGCGCGCCAGCGGCCGTGGCGCGCGCGCGGCCTCAGCGCGGGCCACGACCACCCCGGCCGCCGCCGCGCTTCTCGCTGGCGGCCTTCAACTGCGCCTCGGTCGGCTCCGGCGGTGCCTGGCCCGGTTGCAGCGGAATGACCTTGACGCCTTCCTTGAGCCGGAACTGGCCCTCGGTGACCACCTTGTCGCCCGGCTGCAGGCCCTTGCTGATGACCACGTAGCTGTCGTCGACCTGGCCGCCCTGCACCACGTCGCGCAGGGTGACGGTGTTGTCGGGCTTGACCAGGTAGACGAAATCGCCGGTGCTGCTGCGCTGCACGGCCTCGGCCGGCACCACCACCGCGCCGGGCAGCTCGTCGAGCTTCATGCGCACGTTGACGAACTGGCCCGGCCACAGCGCCTTGTCGGCGTTGGGGAACTCGGCGCGCAGGCGGAAGGTGCCGCTGGTGGCGCTGATCTGGTTGTCCACCACCTGCAGCTTGCCGTCGGCGTTGACCACGCTGCCGCCGGCGCGGTCCAGCGTCGCCGCTTCCAGTGGCCCCTTGCCCTGCGCCGCGCGCACCGCGTCCAACTGCTGTTCGGGCAGGTTGAACAACACGTAGATCGGCTGCAGCTGGGTGAGGGTGACGATCGCCGTGCCGGCGCCGACGACGTTGCCCGGGTCGACCGCGCGGATGCCGGCCACGCCGTCGATGGGCGAGACGATGCGGGTGTAGCCCAGCTGCACCCTGCTCTGGTTGGCCGTGGCCTGGGCCGCGGCCACCGCCGCCTGGTACTGGGCCACCTGGTTGCGCAGGGTGGTCAGATCGGTCTGCGCCACGTACTGGCGGTAGGCCTCGGAATTGGAACGTTCGTAGTTGGACTGGGCGGTGGCCAGCAGGGCCTGGTTCTGGCGCTGGCTGGCGAGGGCCTGGTCGTACTGGGCCTGGAAGGTACGCGGGTCGATCCGGGCGAGCAGGTCGCCCTTCTTCACCGACTGCCCTTCCTTGAAATCGACGCTCAACAGCTCGCCACCGACCTGCGGGCTGACCGTGACCGTGTTGTAGGCGGCCACCGTGCCCTGCGCGGTGACATACACCGGCACGTTCCTGCGCTCGGCCGCCACCGCGGTGACCGGCACCGGGTCGCGCGCCCTGTCGCCGCCGCCCCGGCCGCCGCCCGCGCCCTCGGCCTGTGCCGCGCCCCCGGCCTGTTTGCCGCCTCCCATCATCCGGTAGCCGATTCCCGCCACCAGCAGGATGGCGATGACGAGCAGCACGATCTTCCAGAAACGCGACATGCAAAAACTCCCGATGAACCGATGGGCGAAGGGGCGGGCACAACGGCGCAGAGCATAACGCCGGGCCATGACAGCGGCTGCATGACCGATGGGCCACGCGCTCTGACCGGCATGGGGGGTGAACGGTTCCGCGCGGCATCGGTTGACACTCGTCGCCCTGGTTCGTTTGCCCTACATTCACCTCTCGATTGCCGACGAGGAATGCCTGGATGATCCGCAAGACCGTTCTGTTGACCGCGCTGTCGTGCGCCCTGGCCCCCGCGGCCGCGCTGGCCGCCGACGCCCAGCGCCCGGAGGTCGAGGCCGCCGCCGCGCGCCTGCAGCACCAGGTGGTGGAGTGGCGCCGCGACTTCCACCAGCATCCGGAGCTGTCCAACCGCGAGGCGCGCACCGCCGCCAAGGTCGCCGAGCGCCTGCGCGCGATGGGCCTGCAGCCGAAGACCGGGGTGGCCGTGCACGGCGTGGTGGCGGTCATCAAGGGCGGCCTGCCGGGCCCGAAGATCGCCCTGCGCGCGGACATGGACGCGTTGCCGGTGACCGAGCAGACCGGGCTGCCGTTCGCCTCCACCGCCACCGCCGAGTACCGCGGCGAGAAGGTCGGGGTGATGCATGCCTGCGGCCACGACGCCCACACCGCCACCCTGCTCGGCGTGGCCGATGCGCTGATGGCGATGCGCGACAAGCTGCCGGGCGAGGTGATGCTGATCTTCCAGCCGGCCGAGGAGGGCGCGCCGCCGCCGGAGCAGGGCGGCGCCGAGCTGATGCTCAAGGAAGGGCTGTTCAAGGACTTCAAGCCGGAGGCGGTGTTCGGCCTGCATGTGTTCTCCAGCGTCCAGGCCGGGCAGATCGCCGTGCGCGGCGGCCCGCTGATGGCCGCCTCCGACCGCTTCTCCATCACCGTCAACGGCCGCCAGACCCATGGTTCGGCGCCATGGAACGGCATCGACCCGATCGTCGCCGCCTCCGACCTGATCGGGACCGCGCAGACCATCGTCAGCCGCCGCGCCAACCTGTCCAGGCAGCCGGCGGTTCTGACCTTCGGCGCGATCAAGGGCGGCATCCGCTACAACATCATCCCCGACGCGGTGGAGATGGTCGGCACCATCCGCACCTTCGACCCGGACATGCGCCGGCAGATCTTCGCCGACCTGCGCAACGTCGCCGAGCACACCGCCGCCGCGCACGGCGCCACCGCCACCACCGACATCTACGAGAAGGACGGCAACCCGGCCACGGTCAACGACCCGGCGCTGACCGCGCGCATGCTGCCCAGCCTGCAGGCGGTGGTCGGCAAGGACAACGTCTACGAGCCGCCGCTGCAGATGGGCTCGGAGGACTTCTCGCTGTATGCGCAGCAGGTGCCGGCGATGTTCTTCTTCGTCGGCTCCACCGGCGCCGGCATCGACCCGGCCACCGCGCCCAGCAACCACTCGCCGAAGTTCCTGCTCGACGAGAAGGCGCTGGACGTGGGGCTGCGCGCGCTGCTGCAGGTGTCGCTGGACTACCTGCACGGCGGCGCCGGCTGAGCCCCGGCCGGCCTTGCCCGGGCTATTCGACGGCGCGCGCGGCCGGCTCGCCGCGCCGCCGTCCTGGCGGGCGGTCACTGACGGCGGCCCGCGGCCGCCACTCCAGGTTCCGGTGGGCGGCATGGCCCGCCGACGCCGACGCCGGCGTGTGAGGGGGCGGCGGCAGGCGGTGCAGCCACGGCTCACCTGACAACTCCTACAATCCGCGCATGAATAACCCCCACGATTCCAGCCTCGGCCGCGAGGTCGCCTACCCCTCGCAGTACGACCCGGGGCTGCTGTTCCCGATCCCGCGGGCCACCGCGCGCGCCGAGATCGGCCTCGCCGCCGCGCTGCCGTTCGTCGGCCA
This sequence comes from Stenotrophomonas acidaminiphila, assembly GCF_001431595.1. Taxonomy (GTDB): domain Bacteria; phylum Pseudomonadota; class Gammaproteobacteria; order Xanthomonadales; family Xanthomonadaceae; genus Stenotrophomonas; species Stenotrophomonas acidaminiphila. The sequence goes on along the minus strand of NZ_LDJO01000021.1, from coordinate 38,544 downwards.
GGACCGCTGGCATGTCTATGAGCTGGGCTGGCTGGACATGCGCGGCAAGCCGTGCGTGGCCACCGCGACGCTGTGGGTGCCTGCGGCCTCGCCCAACCTGGTCGAATCCAAGTCGCTCAAGCTCTACCTGAACTCACTCAACGCGGCGCGTTTCGCCAGCGCCGCCGACGTGCGCGCACGCATCGCCGCCGACCTGTCCGCCTGCGCCGGGGCCGGGGTCACGGTCGAGTTCGGCCTGCCGCCGGTGGCCGACGCCGAAGGCGAGAGCATCGACGGCCTGGAGCTGGACATCGACCACTATGGCCCGCCGCAGGCCGGCTTCCTGCACGCCGATGGCGGCGAGGCGGTCGCCGAGACGCTGGTCTCGGCCCTGCTCAAGTCCAATTGCCCGGTCACCGGCCAGCCCGACTGGGCCAGCGTGAGCATCCGCTACGCGGGCCCGCGCATCGATCGCGGCGGCCTGCTGCGCTACCTGGCCAGCTACCGCGACCACGCCGAGTTCCACGAACAGTGCGTGGAGCGCATCTTCCTCGACCTGGTACGCCACTGCGGTTGCCATTCGCTGGACGTGGAGGCGCGCTACACGCGCCGCGGCGGGCTGGACATCAACCCGCGCCGGTCGACCGCCGACTTCGCCGCCGGGCACCGTCCGTTCCGCGACCCACGCCAGTAATCCGGCCCGGGTACCCGGTGGGTATACGCCGGCTTTACGCCGGCGCGATGGTTCCTTAACGCGGCCGGTGCAATGGTGACAGCCAGCCGAGGAGGAACGACCCGATGAGCAATGACAAAAAGGCCGATTTTTCGGATGTGACGTCCACCGTGGACAGCACCGCCGCCGTCGCGCCGAAGGCCGATTTTTCCGATGTGACCGCGCGGGTGGATTCCACCGCGCAGATCGCGGGCGAACAACAGTACACGGTGCAGAAGGGCGACAGTCTTTCCCGGATCGCCAAGCACCTGTTGGGCGACGCCAATGCCTGGAAGCAGATCTTCGAGGCCAACCGCGATGTCCTTTCCGACCCCGACAAGATCTTTCCCGGGCAGACCCTGAAGATTCCCCCGCGCCAGGGTTGAGGCCACCAGGCCCAGCGCCTTTTCCCACATTCCGGAGCATCCCATGAAGAAGACTTCGTTCAGCAGTGTTTTGATGATCACCCTGGCCGGCACCCTGGCCGTGGCCGGTTGCAAGAAGAATGAAGAGGCCGCGCCGCCGCCGATGGAAAGCACCCCGGCGCCGGCACCGATGAGCGAGCCGGCACCGCCGCCGCCGGCCGCGCCGGCGGTCAGCGTCACCTCGATCACCGTCGGCACCACCGCCGCTGCCGACAAATCGGTAACCCCGGTGGCCATGATCGGCGGCAAGGACAAGATCATCGTGTCGGTGAAGACCGACGGCGCCGCGACCAACGCCACCCTGGCTGCCAAGCTCACCTACCAGGACGGGCAGGTGGCCGGCGAGCAGAGCGCCGCGCTCACCACCAGCGGTGCGGAGACCACCAATATCGAGTTCAGCAAGGCAAGCGCATGGCCCGCCGGCAAGTACCGCGTGGACGTGACCCTGGATGGCCAGCCGGCCGGCACCACCCAGGAGTTCGAAGTGAAGTAGCAAGCGGCAGCCACCTGTCGCCCTCTCTCCCGACAGGTGCAGGCCATGGGCGCAGTCGCAGGACTGCGCCCTTTTTTGTTGCCGCGTCAGCGCCGCTGGTGCGTGTGGATGGCGATGCCCGGGTTGACGACGGCGCCAGCGCCTTGGCCTGCCGCTGCGCGCCCGCGCTGCGCACCCCGGCTGATGCATGCCACATGAGCAGATGCAATGAGCCGGCGTGGCGGCGCGTTGCCGCGACCGTACCGGCCCGTTTTGCCGGAACCGTCACGACGCGCGACAATGCGGTGCTGAGTCCCTGCCTTTACTTCCGACGGAAACCATCCCCCATGTCCGATACGCCGAAGATCATCTACACGCTCACCGACGAAGCCCCGTTCCTGGCGACGCAGTCGCTGCTGCCGATCATCGATGCGTATGCCACCACCGCCGGCATCGCGGTGGAGACCCGCGACATCTCGCTCTCCGGCCGCATCCTGTCGCAGTTCCCGGACTACCTGCAGGACGGGCAGAAGATCAGCGACGATCTGGCCGAGCTCGGCGAGCTGGCGACCCGTCCGGAAGCCAACATCATCAAGCTGCCCAACATCAGCGCCTCGGTGCCGCAGCTCAAGGCCGCGATCAAGGAACTGCAGGACCAGGGCTACGCGCTGCCGAACTACCCGGATGCACCGGCCGACGACGTCGCGCGCGACATCAAGGCGCGCTACGACAAGGTCAAGGGCAGCGCCGTCAACCCGGTGCTGCGCGAGGGCAACTCCGATCGCCGCGCGCCGCTGTCGGTCAAGAACTACGCCCGCAAGCACCCGCACCGCATGGGCGCGTGGAGCAGCGACTCGAAGTCGCACGTCGCGCACATGGATGACGGTGATTTCTACGGCAGCGAGAAGTCGGCCACGCTGGCCGGCGCCGGCAGCCTGAAGATCGAGCTGGTGCAGGACGATGGCCGGACCGTGGTGCTCAAGGACAAGACCGCGGTCAAGGCCGGCGAGATCGTCGACGCCTCGGTGATGTCGCGCCGCGCGCTGGCCGCGTTCGTCGCCGCGCAGATCGCCGATGCCCGCGCCCAGGGCGTGCTGTTCTCGCTGCACCTGAAGGCGACCATGATGAAGGTCTCCGACCCGATCATGTTCGGCGTGGTGGTCGAGGAGTTCTACAAGGACGTGCTGGGCAAGTATGCCGCCGAGCTCAAGCAGGCCGGCTTCGACCCGAACAACGGCATCGGCGACCTGTACGCGCGCCTGCCGTCGCTGCCTGAGGCCACCCAGGAAGCGATCAAGGCCGACATCGCCGCCGAGTACGCCAAGCGCCCGGCGGTGGCGATGGTCAACTCCGACAAGGGCATCACCAACCTGCACGTGCCCAGCGACGTGATCGTCGACGCCTCGATGCCGGCGATGATCCGCGACTCCGGCCGCATGTGGAATGCCGAAGGCAAGCTGCAGGACACCAAGGCGCTGATCCCCGACCGCTGCTACGCCGGCGTCTACCAGGCGGTGATCGAGGACTGCAAGGCGCATGGCGCGTTCGACCCGGCGACCATGGGCAGCGTGCCCAACGTCGGCCTGATGGCGCAGAAGGCCGAGGAATACGGCAGCCACGACAAGACCTTCCAGATCCCGGCCGACGGCACCGTGCGCGTCAGCGACGAGGCCGGCAACGTGGTGTTCGAGCACAAGGTCGAGGCCGGCGACATCTGGCGCATGTGCCAGGCCAAGGACGCGCCGATCCAGGACTGGGTCAAGCTGGCGGTCAGCCGCGCGCGCCTGAGCAACACCCCGGCCGTGTTCTGGCTGGACGCCAACCGCGCGCATGACGCGCAGATGATCGCCAAGGTCGAGAAGTACCTGAAGGACCACGATACCCAGGGCCTGGACATCCGCATCCTGTCGCCGGTGGAGGCCACGAAGTTCTCGCTGGAGCGCATCCGCAAGGGCCAGGACACCATCTCGGTGACCGGCAACGTGCTGCGCGACTACCTCACCGACCTGTTCCCGATCCTGGAGCTGGGCACCAGCGCCAAGATGCTGTCGATCGTGCCGCTGATGGCCGGTGGCGGCCTGTTCGAGACCGGCGCCGGCGGTTCGGCGCCGAAGCACGTGCAGCAGTTCGTCGAGGAGGATTACCTGCGCTGGGATTCGCTGGGCGAGTTCCTGGCCCTGGCCGCCTCGCTGGAACACCTTGCCCAGCGCTACGACAACAAGGCCGCCGCGGTACTCGCCAAGGCACTGGACCAGGCCAACGGCACCTTCCTCGACAACGACCGCTCGCCGGGCCGCAAGCTGGGCACCATCGACAACCGCGGCAGCCACTTCTACCTGGCCATGTACTGGGCGCAGGCGCTGGCCGCGCAGGACGAGGACGCCGCATTGAAGGCGAAGTTCGCGCCGCTGGCCAAGGCGCTGGCCGACAACGAGCAGAAGATCGTCGAGGAACTGGTCGCGGTGCAGGGCAAGGCCGTGGACATCGGCGGCTACTACCGCCCGGACCTCGGCAAGACCAGCCGGGCGATGCGCCCGAGCGCGACCCTCAACGCCGCGCTGGCCGCGCTCTGATCGCACCCGCCGCGGTGGTTTGACCCCGGACCCGCATCGCCCTGGCGATGCGGGTTTTTTGCGTCCCGCGCCCGCGCGTCCACGCCGCCAGGGCGCGTGCCAGTCCGGTGCGGTAGGGTGGGGGCCGGCGCCCCGACTCCTCCACTGCCGATGCCTGCCACCGAATCCGCCCACGCCATCGCCGCCTGCATCCACGACGGCTTCGAGGACTACCACGCCCGGTTTGCCGCCATCACCCGGCGCGCACGCGGGCGTTTCGAGCAGCGCGACTGGGTGGCGGCACGCCAGGATGCGGTCGAGCGCATCGCGCTCTACGACCTGTGCATCGGCGAGTGCATGGCGCGCCTGCAGGGCATCGCCGGCGGACGGCCCGGCCGCGAGGCCTGGGTGCAGGTGCGCGCGGCCTTCGCCACGCGGGTCGCCGGGCTGATCGACGGCGAACTGTACAAGACCTTCTACAACACCCTGACCCGGCGCCTGTTCGCCACCCGCGGGGTGGATGATGCCATCGAATTCATGGCGCTCGAGATCGAGCCGTCGGACGCCATCACCCACCCGGTGGCGCGGCACGTCTATACCGTTTCCGAGGCGCGCCCGGCCGAGGCTTTCGAGCGCATGCTGGCCGACTACCGCTTCGACGTGCCCTACCGGCACCGGCTGCGCTGCGCCGCGGCCATCGCCGTGCGCCTGCACGATGACCTCGCCCACTGGGGCCCGAACCCGGTGCGTGCCATCGAACTGCTGGACACCGTGTTCTACCGCGAACGCCGCGCCTACCTGGTCGGGCGCGTGTTCGGCGAGCATCGCTTCTCACCCTGCGTGATCGCGCTGGTCAACGACGGCGACGATGGCCTGCGCGCCGAGGCAGTGCTCAGCGGGCGCCGCGACGTTGCGCACCTGTTCGGCGTGTCGCGCAGCTATTTCCAGGCCGACCTGCCCACCGTCGCCGACGCGGTGGTGTTCCTGCGCAGCCTGCTGCCGGGCAAGCCGGTGGACGAGATCTACACCGTGCTCGGCCGCGCCAAGCAGGGCAAGACCGAGCGCTACCGCACCTTCTTCCGCCATTTCCAGCAGCACCCGGACGAGCGGCTGGTGCAGGCCGAAGGCACCCCGGGCATGGTGATGGCGGTGTTCACCCTGCCCAGTTACCCGCTGGTGTTCAAGCTGATCCGCGACCGCTTCGCCTGGCCCAAGACGGTCAGCCGCCAGGACGTGGAGGACCGTTACGCGCTGGTGTTCAACCTGGATCGCATCGGCCGGCTGCTGGACGCGCAACCCTACCGCCACCTGCGCTTTCCGCTGGCCCGCTTCGCCCCCGAGCTGCGCCAGGAGCTGCTGGACAGCTGCGCGCGCAGCGTGCGGGTCGAAGGCGATGACCTGGTGATATCGCTGTGTTACGTGCAGCGGCGGTTCCGCCCGCTCAACCTGTACCTGCGCGAACAGACCCCCCAGGCCGCGCGCGCGGCGGCGCTGGACTACGCGCAGGCCATCACCGACATGGCGCGCAACGACATCTTCCCCGGCGACATGCTGCTGAAGAACTTCGGTGTCTCGCGCCATGGCCGCGTGGTGTTCTACGACTACGACGAACTGTGCCGGGTCGGCGACTGCACGTTCCGCGACTGGCCGCAGCCGCGCGATGCCGCCGAAGCCCTGGCCGCGGAGCCGTGGTTCCATGTCGCGCCCAACGACGTGTTCCCCGAGCGCTTCCCGTTGTTCATGGGCCTGCCGCGTCCGCTGATGGAGGCGGTGCGCGAGGCGCACGGCGACCTGTTCGACCCCCGCTGGTGGCGCGGCCTGCAGGCCGCCTTCGCCCGCGGCGAATTCCCCGATACCCCGCCCTACCCACGCGCACTGCGGCTGGCGTGAACATCGCCGCCGGAGGCGCTACAGTCGCGTCCTGGACATGGAGTGGCAAGGAGAGCGTCATGCTGAATTCGTTGCGTCGCGGGGCCGTGCTGGCTGCGTTGCTGTTGGTGACTGTTGCCGCGTCGGCCGCCGGGCCGGGGGCGGTGCGCAAGCAGGCCGAGATGGGCATGCAGCTGTCCGGGCAGATCGATATCGCGCCCGATGGCAGCGTGGAGGCGGTGCGGCTGGACCAGCAGGACCGGCTGAGCGCGGAGCTGGCCCGTTTCGTGCGCAGCTCGGTGATGGGCTGGGCCTTCGTTCCGGTGGTCCGCGACGGCAAGCCGGTCGCCGCGCGTTCGCCGTTGATGCTGCGCCTGGTCGGCAGGAAGCTGGAAGACGGCAGCATCCAGGTGGCCATCCGCAGTGCCACCTTCGAGGCCTACGATCCGGAAAGCCGGAGCGCGGTCACCGCCTTGAAGATGACGCCGCCAAGCTACCCGCGCTCGATGTACGAGGTGGGGGCGCAGGGCAATGTCTACCTGGTCCTCAAGGTCGGGCGCGATGGCCGCGTCGCGGACGCGTACGTGGAACAGGTCAACATGACCGTGGTGGCCAGCGAGGGCCAGATGCGCCGGTTCCGCCAGGTGCTGGGTGGCAATGCACTGGCCGCGGCGCGCAAGTGGGAGTTCCGTGTACCGGTCGAAGGCGAGGACGCGGACGCGCAGCACTGGAACGTGCGCATGCCGGTGCGCTATGCGATGGTCGACCAGGGCCGATCATTGCCGGACGAGTACGGCACGTGGCAGGCCTACATCCCCGGACCGCGCGAACGCGCGCCATGGATCAGCGACGAGGACTGGGAGAACGGTTCGGACGCGCTGGCCGACGGTGGCGTCTACATGGCCGGCCGCGGCGGCGGGCCCAAGCTGCTGACGCCGCTGGAGGGCTGAGCGCGCCGGTTGCGCCAGCCACGAAAAAGCCCCGCGTTCGCGGGGCTTTTTCGTTACAGCGGTTCCGGCGGGAAATCAGCGCTTCATCGAACCGAAGAACTCGTCGTTGGACTTGGTGTTCTTCATCTTGTCGAGCAGGAATTCCATCGCCGCGATTTCGTCCATCGGGTGCAGCAGCTTGCGCAGGATCCAGATCTTCTGCAGCAGCTCCGGCTCGATCAGCAGGTCTTCGCGGCGGGTGCCGGAACGGTTGATGTCGATGGCCGGGTACACGCGCTTCTCGGTGATGCGGCGGTTCAGGTGCACTTCGCTGTTGCCGGTGCCCTTGAACTCTTCGTAGATCACCTCGTCCATCTTCGAGCCGGTCTCGACCAGCGCGGTGGCGATGATGGTCAGCGAGCCGCCTTCCTCGACGTTGCGCGCGGCGCCGAAGAAGCGCTTCGGGCGGTGCAGGGCATTGGCGTCCACGCCACCGGTCAGCACCTTGCCGGAGCTGGGCACGACATTGTTGTAGGCACGCGCCAGGCGGGTGATCGAATCCAGCAGGATCACCACGTCCTTCTTGTGCTCGACCAGGCGCTTGGCGCGCTCGATCACCATTTCGGCCACCTGCACGTGGCGTGCGGCCGGCTCGTCGAAGGTCGAGGAGACCACTTCGCCGCGCACGGTGCGCTGCATCTCGGTCACTTCTTCCGGGCGCTCGTCCACCAGCAGCACGATCAGGTGCACTTCCGGGTGGTTGGTGGTGATGGCCGTGGCGATCTGCTGCATCATCATCGTCTTGCCCGCCTTGGGCGGGGAGACGATCAGCGCGCGCTGGCCCTTGCCCTGCGGTGCCATCAGGTCGAGGATGCGGCCGGTGATGTCTTCCGAGGAGCCGTTGCCGCGTTCCAGGGTGAAGCGCTTGCGCGGGAACAGCGGGGTCAGGTTCTCGAACAGCACCTTGTTCTTCGACGCTTCGATCGGCTCGCCGTTGATGGTGTCGACGATGTTCAGCGCGAAGTAGCGCTCGCCGTCCTTCGGGAAGCGGATGCGGCCGGCGATGTGGTCGCCGGTGCGCAGGTTGAAGCGGCGGATCTGGCTGGGCGAGATGTAGGTGTCGTCGGGACCGGCCAGGTAGCTGGCCTCGGCCGCACGCAGGAAGCCGAAGCCGTCGGGCAGGATTTCCAGCACGCCGTCGGCGGCCACGCCCTCGCCATGGCGGGTCAGCACCTTGAGCAGGGCGAAGATCACGTCCTGCTTGCGGGCGCGGGCCACGCCGTCGGTGATCTGCAGCTGCTCGGCGATCTCCAGCAGCTTGTGCGCCGGCATCTTCTTCAGATCGCTCAGCGAATAGACCGGAAAACCCTCCGGCACCGACGGGTGCGGGCGCGGCACGAAGGTCTCGTTGCCGTTGTCGCCGGGCAGGCCGTCGTCGCGGAAGCGGTCGCGGTTGCGCTCACGGCGGTTGCGGAAGCGGTCGCGGCGATTGCCCTGACCCTGGCCCTGACCTTGCTGATTCTGCGGGTTCTGCTGGCCATGGCGCTGGGCGTTGTTGTTGCCGTCGCGCGGCTCGCCGCCTTCCTGGCCACCGTGCGGGTTGCCGGCCGGCGCGGACGCCTGGCCTTCGTTGCCCGGGGCCGGAGCGGCCGGGGCGGGGGAAGCGTCGCCGGCCGGCAGCGGCAGGGCGGACTGGGCCGGGGCGGAAGCGGGGCTGCTGCTGTCGGCGGCCTCGGCGGCCTTGGCGACACGCGGCTTGCGCACGCGCTTCTCGACGGGCGCGTCGGCGCTCCCGGTTTCGGAAGGAGTGTTCTCGGACAAGTGCTTGATTCCTCTCGCTGACGTGCGAGCGCCTGACAGGGCGGCGAACTGGTTGGGAATGATCCGGACGAGAACCCGGCCGGAGGGTGCGGCAGGCCAAAGCTGCCGGATGCGGCGACACTAACACCGCCGCGCACGGCGGTGCAAGGTGGCGGGAAACGCCCGTTGGGCCGCGGTAAGGCTGGCCCGGAGCCGGCGGCCACGGCCGCCGGCGGGAGGGATCAGGCCAGCGCCTTGTCGATCATCTGGCTCAGCTGGCCCTTGCCGACGGCGCCGATCTGGGTGGCCTGGATCTGGCCATCCTTGAACAGCAGCAGCATCGGGATCGAGCGCACGTGGTACTTGACCGCGGTCGCGCGGTTGTCGTCGACGTTGAGCTTGGCGATCTTCAGCTTGCCGTCGTAGGCGTCGGCCAGTTCGTCCAGCACCGGCGAGATCATCTTGCAGGGGCCGCACCATTCGGCCCAGAAGTCCACCAGCACCGGGGTGTCGGACTGCAGCACGGCGGCGTCGAAATCGGCATCGCCGACGTGTAGAACCTTATCGCTCACTTGAGGAGTCTCCTGGGGCAATGCGACGGCCCATGCCGGGTTGGCTGCCGCATTGCGCTAAACTGGGGCATTGCGCGGACCTAAAGGCTTGGCCTTGCGTCGCGCGACCCGGCGCAGGGGCCGCAGTGTGCGACGGTGCCCGATACGATGCAAGCCGCCCGGCCAACCTGGCCGGCTGGCACTACCAAGACCAAATAATGAGCGACAAACCGCTGACTGATGTGACCTTTTCCTCCTTCGAGCTGCACCCGGCGCTGTTGGCCGGGTTGGAAGGAGCCGGATTCACCCGCTGTACCCCGATCCAGGCATTGACCCTGCCGGTGGCCCTGCCTGGCGGCGACGTCGCCGGCCAGGCGCAGACCGGCACCGGCAAGACGCTCGCGTTCCTGGTGGCGGTCATCAACCGGCTGCTGATCCGGCCGGCGCTGGCCGACCGCAAGCCGGAGGATCCGCGCGCGCTGATCCTGGCGCCGACCCGCGAGCTGGCCATCCAGATCCACAAGGACGCGATGAAGTTCGCCTCCGACTCGGGCCTGCGTTTCGCCCTGGTCTACGGTGGCGTCGACTACGACAAGCAGCGCGAGCTGCTGCAGAAGGGCGTGGACGTGATCATCGCCACCCCGGGCCGCCTGATCGATTACGTCAAGCAGCACAAGGTGGTCTCGCTGCATGCCTGCGAGATCTGCGTGCTGGACGAAGCCGACCGCATGTTCGACCTGGGCTTCATCAAGGACATCCGCTTCCTGCTGCGGCGCATGCCCGAGCGCACCACCCGCCAGACCCTGCTGTTCTCGGCCACCCTCAGCCATCGCGTGCTGGAGCTGGCCTACGAGCACATGAACGAGCCGCAGAAGCTGGTGGTGGAGACCGAGACCGTCACCGCCGAACGCGTGCGCCAGCGCATCTACTTCCCGGCCGACGAGGAGAAGCTGCCGCTGCTGCTGGGCCTGCTCTCGCGCAGCGAAGGCGCCCGCACCATGGTGTTCGTCAACACCAAGATGTTCGTCGAGCGCGTGGCGCGTTCGCTGGAGAAGGCCGGCTACCGCGTCGGCGTGCTGTCCGGCGACGTGCCGCAGAAGAAGCGCGAGAGCCTGCTCAACCGCTTCCAGAAGGGCCAGCTGGAAATCCTCGTGGCCACCGACGTGGCCGCGCGCGGCCTGCACATCGACGGGGTCAAGTACGTCTACAACTACGACCTGCCGTTCGACGCCGAGGATTACGTGCACCGCATCGGCCGCACCGCGCGGCTGGGCGAGGAAGGCGACGCGATCAGCTTCGCCTGCGAGCGCTACGCGATGGGCCTGCCGGACATCGAGGCCTATATCCAGCAGAAGATCCCGGTCGAGCCGGTCACCACCGAGCTGATGACCGCGCTGCCGCGTCCGGAACGCGCGGCGCCGGCCGAAGGCGAGGCCGACGAGAACGAAAGCGTCGGTGCGATCTTCCGCGAGGCGCGCGAAGCCCGTGCCGCGGAGGAAGAGCGCCGCGGTGGCGGCCGCAGCGGTGGTCGCTCCGGCGCTGGCCGTGGCGAACGCCGCGACGGCCAGCGCAAGCCGCGTGGCCCGCGCAAGCCGCGTGTCGAGGGCGAGCAGGTGGTTGCCGCCGCCGAACCGGCCGCGGCCCCGCGTCCGCCGCGTCCGCCACGCGCCGAAGGCGCACCGGAGGCCGCGGTGGAAGGCGAGCGCGCGCCGCGCAAGCGCCGCCGTCGTCGCCATGGGCGTCCGGTCGAAGGTGCTGAAGCCGCCGTCGCCGCGCCCGCGGCTGCATCCGGCAACGGGCCGGTGCAGGTACCGGCCACGCCGATGCGCGCGTCCGGCAATGACAGCGATTCGTTCCTGACCCGCCTGGGCCGCAAGATCCGGCGGATGCTGTCGGGCGATTGATCGATGCGCCGGCCCATGGCCGGCGCTGTCGTCGGCCCGCATCGTTCGCGGCCCTGGCATCGCGATGCACGCCGCGCTTCGGCTCCGGCATAATCGGGGCATGAGCGTCCTGCGTTTCGACAATGTCAGCAAACACTATGCGGGCGGCCACCAGGCGCTGGTGGACGTCAGCTTCGAGGTGGCGGCCGGCGAGATGCTGTTCGTCACCGGCCACTCCGGTGCCGGCAAGAGCACCCTGCTGAAACTGATCCACCTCAGCGAGCGCCCGACCCGTGGCGCCGTGCTGTTCGGCGAGCGCAACCTGCTCAAGGTGCGCGGCGGCAAGGTGGCGCTGCACCGCCGCGAGGTCGGTGCGGTCCACCAGGACCACCGCCTGCTGATCGACCGCAGCGTCGGCGAGAACGTGGCGTTGCCGCTGATCCTGCGTGGCGACCGGCGCGCCGACACCGGCAAGCGGGTGCGCTCGGTGCTCGAACGGATGGGCCTGGGCCATCGCGAGAAGGCGCTGCCCACGCAGTTGTCGGCCGGCGAGCAGCAGCGCGTGGGCATCGCCCGCGCGATCGTCGCCGAACCCCGGTTGCTGGTGGCCGACGAACCGACCGGCAACCTCGACCCGACCCTCGCCGCGGAGATCATGGCCCTGTTCGCCGAACTGCCCGGCCGCGGCACCAGCGTGCTGGTGGTCAGCCACGACCTGCCGCTGCTCAAGCGCATGCGCAAGCGCGTGCTGATCCTCGACCACGGCCGCCTGGTGGACGACATCTCGCCGCAGGACCTGGCCGAATGAGCAGGGACGCGAACAAGGCCGAGGCCGCGAACAAGCTCGCCGCCCATGCCACGCCCGCGCCGTCGCGGCTGCGCGTGTGGTTCGCCCACCACCTGCACAGCGTGGTCTTCAGCCTTGGCCGCGCGCTGCGCAAGCCATGGGCGACGGTGCTGACCGTGGCGGTGATGGCGCTGGCCCTGGCGCTGCCGCTGGGCCTGTCGATCGCGCTGGACAACCTCAAGCTGTTCGCCGGCAGCGTGCAGCAGTCGCGCGACATCAATCTGTTCCTCAAGCCCGAAGTCGACGGCGCCGCCGCGCAGGACGTGGCCGCGAGCCTGCGGTCGCGCGCCGACGTGGCCGGCGTGGTGCTGCGCACGCCCGACGAAGGCCTGGCCGAACTGCGCCAGAGCGCCGGGCTGGGCGAGGCGATCGACGCGCTCGGTGAGAACCCGCTGCCGACGCTGCTGATCGTCACCCCGGCAGGAAACCAGGACATGGCCCTGGCCGAGTCGCTGCAGGCCCTGCCGCAGGCCGACCTGGTCCAGCACGATGCCCTGTGGCGCCAGCGCCTGGACGCCTGGCTCGGGTTCGGCGCGCGCCTGGTGCAGGTGCTGTCGCTGCTGCTGGGGCTGGGGGCGGTGCTGGTGGTCGGCAATACCGTGCGGCTGGACATCCAGGCGCGGCGCGAGGAAATCGGCGTGCTGCAGCTGCTGGGCGCCAGCGACGGCTTCATCCGCCGTCCTTTCGTCTACCTGGGCGCCTGGTACGGCCTGGCTGCGGGTGCGCTGGCATTGGCGCTGATCGGCGCCTGCGGCCTGGCCCTGCGCCCGCCGCTGGCGGCGTTGACCGGCAGTTACGGCAGCGCGTTCACCCTGCATGGGCTCGATGCGCTGCATTCGGGGCTGGTGGTGCTGGGCACGGTGATCCTGGGCTGGCTGGGCGCGTGGCTGGTGACCGGGCACTTCCTCAGGCAGACTCGCCCGACCGATACCTGACACGCGCATGTCCACCCACGAGCTCAAGCATCTGATCAGCGACGCCCCCCGGGTGATGGTGGTCGATGGTTCAAAACTGGTGCGCAAGCTGATCTCCGACGTGTTGCAGCGCGAGCTGCCGGACGTGGAGGTGGTGGGCTGTGCCGGCATCGAGGAAGCGCGCACGGCGCTGGCGACCGGCCCGGTGCACCTGGTCACCACTTCGCTGGCCCTGCCCGACGGCGATGGCCTGGCGCTGGCGCGCAGCGTGCGCGAGGCGGCCGGGCAGGCCTACGTGCCGGTGATCGTGGTGTCCGGCGATGCCCAGCGCCACCTGGAGCAGCGCCGCTTCAACGAATTCGTCACCGATTATTTCGACAAGGCGCTGGGCCACGAGGCGCTGGCGACCTTCATCCGTGGCTACGTGCAGCCCGAGCCGGTGCCCGGCGCGACCGTGCTGTATGTCGAGGACAGCCGGGTGGTGGCCGAGGCCACCAAGCGCATGCTCGAGCGCCACGACCTGCACGTGGTGCACGTGCTCACCGCCGAGGACGCGTTCTCGCTGCTGACCGCCGAATCGCTGGGACGCACCACGCGCCGCATCGACCTGGTGCTCACCGACGTCACCCTCAAGGGCGAGCTCAATGGCCGCGACGTGGTCGAGCGCGTGCGCATCGACTTCGGCTACGGCAAGCGCCGCCTGCCGGTGCTGGTGATGACCGGCGACAGCAACCCGCACAACCAGTCCGCGTTGCTGCAGGCCGGTGCCAACGACCTGGTGCAGAAGCCGATCGAGGAGCGCCTGCTGGTGACCAAGGTGCTGTTCCAGCTGCGCCTGACCCGGCTGGCACAGCCGGCCGCGGCGCTGTGAGCGCGGCACCGAACATCCAGCTCGAACCGGGCTGGAAGGCACGCATCGGCGACTGGCTGCTGCGCCCGGACATGCGCGAGCTGTCGGCCTTCCTGCGCCAGCGCAAGGCCGCCGGTGCGCGGGTGTTCCCGCCGGGGCCGCAGATATTCGCCGCATTCGACGCGACCCCGTTCGAGCAGGTGAAGGTGGTGGTGCTCGGCCAGGATCCGTACCACGGCCTCGGCCAGGCCCATGGCCTGTGCTTTTCGGTGATGCCGGGGGTGCCGGTGCCGCCGTCGCTGCTGAACATCTACAAGGAGCTGGAAGGCGACGGCAACGTCGCGCCGCCGTTCCAGCGCCCGGACCACGGCTGCCTGCTGCCCTGGACGCGGCAGGGGGTGTTGCTGCTCAACGCCGTGCTGACGGTCGAGGAAGGCCGCGCCGGTGCCCACCAGGGCAAGGGCTGGGAGGGTTTCACCGACCATGTGGTCGATGTCCTCAACCGCGAGCGCGAAGGCCTGGTGTTCCTGCTCTGGGGCAGCTACGCGCAGGCCAAGGGCAAGGTCATCGACACCCGCCGCCACCGCGTGCTGAAGGCGCCGCATCCCTCGCCGCTTTCGGCCCACCGCGGCTTCCTCGGCTGCCGCCATTTCTCCCAGGCCAACGAGTACCTGGTGCGTCGTGGCCAGGCGCCGATCGACTGGCGCCTGCCGCCCCGGGCGGCGCTGGACGCCCAGCTCGCCGGCGGCTGAACGGTCGCGGGGTCCTGTCATGCGGCGGAGACCGGCTTCCTGTTAGGCTGGGTTGATGTCCCCGCTGATCCATCCGGGGAGTTTCAGGGGTGCTTCCAGGGTTGTTTTTCAACAAAAATGGAACGCTGGAACTTTTTCTGTACCGGGCAGTCCAATAGTTCGACTGCTAAGATGAGGTCCTATGAGCCAGAACACCTCCACTGCCCTTGTGGCGAACAATCTTCCGATTCCCAGTGCGCTGGGTTCGCTGGATGCCTACATCGGTGCCGTGCACCAGATCCCGGTGCTCTCGGTCGATGAGGAACAGGAACTGGCGCGCCGCTTCCGCGACGAGCAGGACCTGGATGCCGCGCGCGAGCTGGTGCATTCGCACCTGCGTTTCGTGGTGCACGTGGCCCGCGGCTACAACGGCTACGGCCTGCAGCTGGGCGACCTGATCCAGGAAGGCAACATCGGCCTGATGAAGGCGGTCAAGCGCTTCGACCCGGACATGGGCGTGCGCCTGGTCTCCTTCGCTGTGCACTGGATCCGTGCCGAGATGCACGAGTTCATCCTCAAGAACTGGCGCATCGTCAAGGTCGCCACGACCAAGGCGCAGCGCAAGCTGTTCTTCAACCTGCGCAAGTCCAAGACCCGCCTGGGCTGGATGAACGCCGCCGAGGTCAGCGCGGTGGCCCGGGACCTGAACGTCTCCGAGCGCGAAGTGATGGAGATGGAGTCGCGCCTGTCCGGTCGCGACGTCGGTTTCGATGCGCCGTCCGACGAGGACGACGACCATGCACCGCCGTCGCCGGCGGCGTACCTGGTCGCGCGCGACGAAGACCCGTCGCAGGCCTACGAGCGCGAGGACAGCGAGGAAAACCAGCTGCAGTTGCTGCGCGAGGGCCTGGCCAACCTGGACCAGCGTTCGCGCGACATCATCGCCCGCCGCTGGCTCGATGCCGACAGCAAGGTGACGCTGCAGGAGCTGGCCGACGAGTACGGCGTGTCGGCCGAGCGCATCCGCCAGATCGAGGCCAACGCGCTGAAGAAGATGAAGGCGCTGTTCACCGCCTGATCGCCACGCCGCCAGGCTGGCACGCGAAGAGCCCGGGGAAACCCGGGCTTTTTCGTTGCCGCTCGCCGGTACCGGCGCGGACATGCCGGCACCGCCTTGCGGAACCGCGACCGCGGGTGGCTTCGGTGGCGTCGCCGCGGTGTAGATTGCGTGGATGCATCCACGAATGGAGACGACGATGAAGGGAACCTGCCTGTGCGGCGCGGTTGAAGTGGTGGCCGGCGATGCGACGCAGATCGGCCTGTGTCATTGCAGCATGTGCCGGCGCTGGACCGGCGGGCCGTTCTTCGCCGTGCATTGTGACGACAATGTGCAGTTCAGCGGTGCTGCGCTGAAGACCTTCCGCTCCTCGGAGTGGGCCGAGCGCGCGTTCTGCGGTACCTGCGGCAGCACGCTTTACTACCGGCTGGTGCCCGATGGCGAGTACTACGTCTCGGCCGGGCTGTTCCAGGACCAGGCCTTCGAACTGGCCAGCCAGATCTTCATCGACGAGAAGCCGCCGTTCTATGCGCTGGCCAACCAGACGCCGACGCTGACCGGCCAGCAGGTGTTCGAGCAGTTCGCCGGCGGCAACGGCTAGGCCCGTTGCCGGTCAGTCTGCCGGCGGCCGCGTGGGCGGATCGGCCTCGGCATCGGCGTCGCCGAAGATGATGCGCGCGCCGCGCTGGTAGCTCCAGTACGCCACCGCCCAGTTGAGCAGCACCACCAGCCGGTTGCGGAAGCCGATCAGGAAGAACACGTGCGCTGCCAGCCAGAACCACCAGGCGAGCAGGCCGGACAGCTTGAGCCGGCCCATGTGCACGATGGCGGCCATGCGCCCGATGGTGGCTAGGTTGCCCTGGTCGCGATAGCGGAACGGCGGCGGCGCGGCGCGCTGCTGCAGCCGCGCATGGATGGCGGCGGCAACGTACTTGCCCATCTGCTTCGCGGCCGGGGCCACGCCCGGCACCGGCCGGCCATCGGCCTGGGCCAGCGCGGCCAGGTCGCCGGCGACGAAGATCTCCGGGTGGCCGGGGACGGTGAGATCGGGTTGCACCTGCACCCGGCCGGCCCGGTCCAGCGGCGTGTCCAGCGTCCGCGCCAGCGGCGAAGCGGCGACACCGGCGGCCCAGACCACGGTGCGGGCGGCGATGAAGTCCCCGCCCAGGCGGAAGCCCTGCGCATCGATGGCGGTCACCGGGGTGCCGGTATGCACCTCCACCCCGAGCCGCTCCAGTTGCCGGCGTGCCTTCAGCGACAGCACTTCCGGAAAGCTGGACAACACCCGCGGCCCGGCCTCGACCAGGCGCACTTTCGCCGACGCCGGATCGATATGGCGGAATTCGTTGCGCAGGGTGTGGCGCGCGATCTCGGCCAGGGTGCCGGCCAGCTCGACGCCGGTGGGGCCGCCGCCGACGATGGCGAAACTCAGCCATGCCGCCTTCCTGGCCGGGTCCGCTTCGGCCTCGGCCTTCTCGAAGGCCAGCAGCAGCCGCCGCCGCAGCGCCAGCGCATCGTCCAGCGTCTTCAGCCCGGGCGCGTCAGCCGCCCATTGGTCGTTGCCGAAATAGGCGTGGGTGGCGCCGCTGGCCACCAGCAGCAGGTCGTAGTCCAGGGTGCCGCCATCACGCAGCCGCACCTGGCGGTGCTGCTTGTCGATCGCCTCCACTTCGCCCAGCCGGACTTCGACGTTGCGCTGGCGGCCGAGGATGTGGCGCAGCGGCGCGGCGATGTCCGGGGCCGACAGGCCGGCGGTCGCCACCTGGTACAGCAGCGGCTGGAACAGGTGGTGGTTGCGGCGGTCGATCAGGGTGATGCGCAGGTTCGCGCCGGCGAGGGCGCGGGTGGCCCAGAGGCCGGCGAAGCCGCCGCCGATGATCAACAGGCGGGGAGGGCGGTCATGGGGCATGCGGTACTCCGGGGGAAGGCCGTGCAGGGCGTGACAACCGGCCACCATTTTCGCACGGGGTGCGCAGGCGCATGTCGATGATCGATACTGGGACCCAGCCGACCGCCATGGAGAGACCGCCGTGTCCGATTCCGAGAAGCGCATCGCCCTGCTGATCGACGCCGACAACGCGCCCGCGGCGAAGATCGACGAAGTGCTGTCCGAGGTGGCGCGCTTCGGCGTGGCCAACGTGCGCCGCGCCTACGGCAACTGGAAGAGCCCGCGCCTGAAGGGCTGGGAGTCGGTGCTGCACGAGTACGCGATCCGGCCGATCCAGCAGTTCGCCTATTCCAAGGGCAAGAACGCGTCGGACATGGCGATGGTGATCGATGCGATGGACCTGCTCTACGCCCGCAACCTGGATGGCTTTGCCATCGTCTCCAGCGATGCCGACTTCACCCCGCTGGTGATGCGCCTGCTGACTGACGGGGTGAAGGTGTACGGCTTCGGCGAGAAGAAGACGCCCGATCCCTTCGTCAACGCCTGCTCGCAGTTCACCTACCTGGAAGTGCTGGGGCAGTCGCACCCGGGCACGCCGGAAGTCGGCCCGGACGTGGGCGAGGAGGCGCGTCCGCGCAAGAGCGGCGCCGAACTGCGTGGCGACACGCGGCTGGTGAAGATGCTGCGTCGCGCGGTGAGTGCGGCCGAGGGCGAGGACGGCTGGGCGCACCTGGGGCCGGTGGGCAGCCAGATCGGCAACCAGGCCTCGTTCGACCCGCGCAACTACGGGTACGGCAAGCTATCCGACCTGCTCGCCGCGATCGGCCTGTTCGAGCTGAAGAAGGACGGCAAGTCGTCCTACGTGCGCGCGCTGCCGCGCAAGGCCGCGCCCAAGGCCGGCAAGCCGGGCGCGGCGTGACGGCGCACCGCTGCGGACGCCGTCATGACGTGGGCCGGCGTATCGTGCGCGGCTGGCATCGCCCACCACGGGAACCGCAATGTTGAAGATCTGGGGACGTCGCAATTCCAGCAACGTGCGCAAGGTGTTGTGGTGCGCCGAGGAGATCGGCCTGCCCTACGAATCGATCGAGGTCGGCGGCGCGTTCGGCGGTACGCAGACGCCCGAGTACCGGCAGATGAATCCCAACGGGCTGGTGCCGGTGATCGAGGATCATGGCCTGCCGGTTTGGGAGTCCAACGCCATCGTCCGTTACCTGTCGGCGCGCTATGCGCTGGGCACGCTGTATCCGGAAGATCCGGCGTTGCGCGCGCAGAGCGAGAAGTGGATGGACTGGACCATCTCCAGCTTCGCTGTGGCCTTCCGCGACCTGTTCTGGGGCGTGGTGCGCACCGCGCCGGCCGACCGCGACGCGGCGCGCATCGACGCTGCGCTGGTGCGTTGTGGCGAGCTGCTGGCACTGGCCGACGCCGAGCTGGCGCGGCAGTCGTGGTTGTCCGGGGACACGTTCGCGATGGGCGACATCCCGCTCGGCGCGTTCGCCTATGCCTGGTTCGAGATGCCGGTCCAGCGCCCGGAGCTGCCGCACCTGGCCGGCTGGTATGCACGGCTGCAACAGCGCCCGGCGTACCGCAGCGCGGTGATGACGCCGCTGACCTGAGAATTGCCGGATTACCGTAGACGCGCGGCAGGCCCCGCATCCACGCAGGTAGTCCGTAGGTACGTGGCTTGCCCCGCACGGGGCGTTTGCGGTGAAGCCCATGCGGGGCGAGCCGCGCATCTGCAAACGCTACAAACGACGACAGCCGCCTGTACCAGCGCGGCTGTTGTCGTGGGTGTCCGGAAGGCAGGGATCAGAACTTCCAGGTCAGGCCCAGATACAGCTGGCGACCGCTGTAGCCATTGGAGTAGAAGCGGGCCTTGGTGTCATTGCCCAGGTGCGCGCGCTGCTCGGACTTGGTGGCGTTCAGTACGGAGGCGGTCAGCGTCAGATCCTCGCGGATGTTGAAAGCCGTGTTGAGGTCCAACTGATCGTACGGCTCGGTATAGATATTGAAGCCGTTGCTCAGGTCGCCGACCACCTCGCCACGACGGTTGTACGAGGCGCGTGCCAGGAAGCGGGCATTCTCGTAGAACACGGTGAAGTTGGCCTGGTTCCTGGCGCTGCCGACCAGCGGCGAGGCGCCGATGCTCTCGCCGTTGATCTCGACCGAGGCCATGTTGGTGTCGTTGTAGGTGTAGTTGGCCTGGAAGCCCAGGCCGAAGTCGAAGGTGTACTGGCCATACAGCTCCACACCCTGCGACACCGCGTCACGACCATTGGCATCGGTCTTGTAGTTCTGCACCGTGACCATCTGCCCGCCGACGTTCATCTGCATGTCGCGTTCGACGCCGATGGTGAAGTTCTTCACGTCCTTGCGGAACAGGCCGATGCCGGCCACCGCGCCGGGCTTGAAGTACCACTCCAGGCTCAGGTCGTACTGGGTGGCCTCGAACGGATCCAGGCCCTTGTTGCTGCCGGAACCGTACCAGCCGGGATTGACCGCGCCGCCGGCAACGACACGGTCGTTGCTGTATTCCTGGCTGTAGTAGCTCAGACCACCCGGATAGGCGATGCTGGTGTAACGCGGGCGAGCGATGACCTTGGATGCCGCTCCACGCAACACCAGACTCTCGGTGATGTCCCAGGCGATGTTGAAGCTCGGCAGGATGTCGGTATAGGTCTTGTCCAGCGCCGCAAGCTCGTAGGTCTTTTCGCGGGCCATGGCGTCGGGCAGGCGCACGAAGCCGCTTTCGCAGCCATAGCCGGTGTTCGAGCCGAGCAGCGCCGCGGCGGCGGGATCCGTACAGGCCATGGGATTGCCGGCGGCGTTGTCGGCGAAGTAGTCGATGAAGCGCTCGACCGAATCGCTCGATTCCGCATGCTGCCTGGTGCGTGCCACGCGCACGCCGATGTTGCCGCGCAGGCGCTCGGTGCGGAAGTTGGCCTGGAAATAACCGGAGTAGACCTTCTCGCCGACGTTGTAGACGAAATCGTCTTCACGGCGGTTCTGTGCCGGGCCGTAGGTGTTGTTGAGGTAGTCGATATAGGCCGGGTAGTTGATACCCGGGAACAGGTTGGCGTTGAAGCCACCGGCGATGTTACCCAGTGGTTGCGACAGGAAGAAGCCCGGCTGCGCGATGCCCGCGGTGGAATCACAGCCTGCCTGGTAGCGCTTGCTGTAATCGCCAGGGTCCGCACCCTGGCACACCCAGTAGGTATTGCCGGTGTTGCGGTGCACGTCGGTGTCGTTGTACTTGGCGCCGAACTGTATCGAGTCCAGGACGCCGGCTTCGAACAGCTTGGTGAAATCGGCCTGGAAGTGGTTCTGCTCGATGCTGGTCTGCATCCACGACGAGTCGGTCGAGCCTGTGTCGATCTCGGCGACACCGGACATCAGCTTCTGCTGCAGATCGGGCGAGAAGGTCGCGGTCGGCGTTCCGGTGAGATCCCACGCGCTGTACAGATTGCCGGCTTCCCAACTGTTGCCGACTTTGCGGCGCGGCTTGGCTGACATGCGGAAGCTCATCGACGGGCCGCCCTCGGACCAGGTGCGGCCGCCGGCGAAGCTGGCCTTCCACAGCGGGCTGATATCCCAGTCCACGCTCAGGTCGGCAGTCTGCGACAAGGCCTTCTCGCGGCTGTAGGTGCCGGTCAGCTGCGGGGTGGGGATGGTGCAGTCATCCGGTCCCCAGCCACCGCCTGGCAGGCCCGCGGCGGCGGCGGCGTCCTCGCTGCAGATGTAGGTCTTGCCGGCGAGCTTTTCGTACTCGGCGCCAGTGACGATGGTGCCGCTCGGGTCCATGGTGAAACCGTTGAGCAGGCGGCCGCCTTCCCAGTTGCCGTCACCGGCCACGCGCGCCAGGTTCCACTCCGGAATCTTGAGCATGTTCTGGGTGTAGTTGCCCTGCAGCTCGAAGCGGAAGTAGTTCGCGGTCATGGTGACGTTGTCGACCGGCTTGAACTGGAAGGTCAGCTGGCCACCGGTGCGTTCGCGCTTCTCGTCCTTCACCGCGAAGTTGACCGAGGTCGGCATCGAGAAACCGGAGTAGTGGCGGCCGTTCTGGTCATAGATGCCGGAGCGGCCCCAGAACTGCGACACATCCTTCATCGGGTTGCCATGCGCGTCGACAGGCGGGTTGCGGGTAGTGCCTGCCTCGTTCCAGACATAGTCATGGCTGATGTTGCCGTTGGCATCGAGGCGATCGCTGTACCACTGCCAGTCCTCGGTGGTGACATCCATGCCGCGGTTGGTGCGGTTCTGCCTGGTGGCACCGACCAGCAACCCGAAGCGCTCGTCCTTGCTGTGCCAGGAGTACAGCGCCGAGGCCTGCGGGTCGACACCGCTGCTGGTGTCCGAAGAGGTGCCTTCGATGCTGGCGAAGCCGGTGTTGGATTCCATGTCCAGCGGGCGACGGGTACGCAGGATCACCGTGCCGCCGATGCCGCCTTCGTCCAGGCGTGCCTCCGGCGTTTTGTACAGCTCGGCGGCCGACAGCATGTTGGACGGCAGAAGGGTGTAGTTGAAGGAGCGCGAGGCTTCGTTGTTGGTTTCCGAGCTGGCGACGTAGTTGCCGTTCAGTTGCGTCAGGGTCAGGTCGGCGGCCAGGCCGCGCACGCTGACGTTCTTACCTTCGCCGCCGCTGCGGGTGATGATCACGCCCGGCACGCGCTGCAGCGCGTCGGCCACGTTCTTGTCGGGGAACTTGCCGACGTCCTCGGCGGTGATGACTTCGACCACCGCGTTGGCATCGCGCTTCTGCTGCAGGCTCTTCTCGATGGCGTAGCGGTAACCGGTGACGGTGACCGCATCCAGCGTGGTGGCATCGGGCGTTGGCGTGGCCGCCTGTTGGGCGATGGCGCTGACCGGCAGCACGGCGGTGGCCAGTGCGACGGCGATGGCCCCGGACAGCGAGCTCCGGGCGTGCATGCGTGACTTCTGTTTCATTCCACTCTCTCCCTCTCCTGGATTTGAATTCGCTACGGGTACGAAAGGACTTGAATCGATCTAAGTTCTGAAGCCGGACATCCCCGGGAGTCCGGGGGCGTTTCGTGCATGGATCGAGCGACGGACCCGGTCCGTTTTCCCCTTGTCGCAGGCAATCGCCAGTCGATCTCTATTTGGATCGATCTAAACAAATGACGCGGTTTTTTTAGCACAGCGCCACCCGTGGTGCATGTTGCTGCGCAATAAGTCGCGCTCCGGCCCGAGCCGGCCTGGCACGGCCCCGGCCTTGAAAGTAGGGGTGTCCTGCCTGGGAAATCTGCTGCCCATGGCACGGGTGTGGACACGCCGGCGGCCGTGGCGCATCGGAGGCGCGCGCCCCGGCCGGGCTGTCTGCGGGTGCGCCGATGGTGCGCCGCAGAATGCAGTCCGGCGAATGACCGTGGTTTACTTGAATCGATCTAAATTCAACGTATGTTCCGTTTGGAACGATGGAAGGTCTCGTGATCGCCGGCTGCGGGCAGTCTCCGCAGGCGCCGGGCAGCGGGATCGAAGAGGAGGACGCCATGACCGAATCGAATCGCCCGTTTGTCCCGGCCTGGCCGTCATCCCCGGCGCGCTGGACCGCGCCTCGTCCTGCCGCTTTCTGATCCCGGCCCTCTCCCCCCCATCCCGCATGGGATGGGCCGGGTATCACCGGTCCGGCTTCGGCCGGACCCCCTTTCCCACGCACCGACATCGACCCTGAGGAACCACTGCATGCGCCGATCGCCGTCCCCCGCCGCCCGTCCGGGTTCCGCCGCCGGGCTTGCCTGCCTGCTGGCGCTGGCCTTCGTCCCGTCGTTGCCGGCCGCGCCGCTCGCGCTGGAGCGCGAGGTCAACACCTTCATCGGCAGCAAGGACGACGGCAATACCTTCCCGGGCGCGTCGGCACCGTTCGGCCTGATCCAGGTCAGCCCGATCGGCAGCCATTACGCCGGTTGGCGCTACGACGACGAGAAGATCCGCGGGTTCGGCCATTCGTTCCTCTCCGGCGCCGGTTGCTGGGAGCAGGGCGGCCAGGTATCGGTGCTGCCGGTGACCGGCCGCATCGGCCCGGGAGGGGATTTCGACACCGCCGACGCCAAGGCGTTCGACCACACGCGCTACGCCTCGGCCTACAGCCATGACGGCGAGGTGGGGCAGGCCGGTTACTACCGGGTGCGGCTGACCGGCTACGGCGGCATCGACGTGGAAGCCACCGCGCGCACCCGCGCCGCGAGCGAACGCTATACCTTCACCACCGGCGCCGAGGGCCACGTACTGGTCAACGTGGGCCAGGCCAACGAACGGCATTCGGTGATCGGCAGCGTCATCGACGTGGTCGGCGACCGCGCCGTGGAAGGCAAGCTGGTGACCCGGAGTTTCTGCGGCGGGCACCAGTACACCACCTGGTTCCGCATCGAGTTCGACCGCCCGTTCAAGGCACACGGCACCTGGGGCGAACAGGGCGGCCTGCCCGGCGCGCGCCACAGCATGGAGGGCGAGCTCAAACCCAATGGTGCGTGGCTGAGCTTCGACCTGGCCGACGGCCGTGCCGTCACCGCGACCAGCGCGATCTCGCACGTCGATGCCGAGGGCGCGCGCACCAACCTGCGCGCCGATGGCATGCAGGACGGTCGCCTGCTCGGCTTCGACCGCATGCGCGCGCTGTCGCAGCAGGGCTGGCGTGAACAACTGGACGCGGTGCGCGTGCAGGGCGGCAGCCGCGATGACCGCACGGTGCTCTACACCGCGCTGTACCACGCGCTGCTGCAGCCGATGACCGGCAGCGACGCCGATGGCCGCTACCGCGGCTACGACGACGCGATCCACCGTGCCGACGGCTGGACCTACTACGAGTACTTCTCGTTGTGGGATACCTACCGCGCGCAGAACCAGTGGCTGGCGTTGACCCGGCCCGAGGTCGCGCGCGACATCGGCCGCAGCCTGCTGGCGATCGACGCGCAGGGCGGCTGGTTGCCGCGCTGGGGTTACGCCAGCTTCGAGACCAACATCATGACCGGCGACCCGGTCACGCCGTTCATGGTGGACCTGTGGCGCTTCGGCGCGCTGGCGGGCCGCGAGGCCGAAGCCTGGGCCGCGCTGCGCCGCAATGCGTTCGGCATGCCGCCGCTGAACTCACGCGCGGCCGGCCGCTCCGGCAACGCCAGCTACCTGCGCGACGGCTATGTCGCCTATGACCGCGCGTTCCCGTCCAAGGGCATGGACGTGGACCCGCACCACGGCGGTTCGGCCACGCTGGAATACGCCCTGGCCGACTGCGCGTTGTCGCAGATGGCCGACGGCCTGGGCCATGCCGACGACGCGGCGGCGCTGCGCGAGCGCGGCCGCAACTGGCACAAGGTGTGGGACCCGCAGGTGCGCGACGCCGAGACCGGCTTCAGCGGCTTCCCGCGTCCGCGCGACGAGAACGGCGCGTGGTACACGCCGGCCGATGGCCACTACAGCCCGCGTTCGCAGCATGGCTTCCACGAAGGCACCGCCTGGCAGTACCAGTGGCTGGTGCAGCAGGACGTGCCGGGACTGGTGGCGGCGATGCATGGCCGCGAGCAGGCCGGGCGCCGCCTGGATGCGTTCTTCGCCTACGACGCGCTGGTGCAGGCGCCGCTGACCGCCGCGCGCAAGGAATGGGTGGTCGGCCCGTACAGCTACTACAACCAGTACCGCTACAACCCGAACAACGAGCCGGACCTGCATTCGCCGTGGATGTACACGCTGATCGGCCAGCCGTGGAAGACCGCCACCGTGGTGCGCGCCGCGCAGCAGCTGTTCACCAACGCCCCCAACGGCGTCACCGGCAACGACGACCTGGGCACGATGTCGGCGTGGTACCTGTTCAGCGCGCTGGGCCTGTACCCGGCGGTGCCGGGCAGCGGCCAGTTCCTGCTGCACGCGCCGCGTTTTTCCAGCGCCGAGATCGCGCTGGGCAACGGCCGCACCCTGCGTCTTCAGGCACCGGGTGCCGACGGACGCCGGCTGCAGTACATCCAGGGCGTGCAGATCGACGGCGCGCCGCAGCATGCGGTGTGGCTGGACTGGGCGCGGCTGCGCGCGGGCGGCACGATCCGCTACACGCTGGCCGCGCAGGCGCCCGAGCAGGGCTGGGGCACGGACGTGGCGGACCTGCCGGTGTCCTGGTGCGCCACCCCGGGCAGCGCGATGCAATGAACCGGCGCCTTGCGGACGATGCAGCGACGGCCTGGGCGATGCGCCGCGCCACGGGGGCTGATCCCGGTTCCCACTTCGTCATTGGCCGCTTTTAAGCTGTGACGTTCATGCCCACCTGCGAGCGACGATGAGCAACGACACCTCCACCGCCGGAAAATCCACGCGCCGGACCGGCAAGCGCGCGGTCACCGTGACCGACATTGCCCAGGCCGTGGGCGTGTCGCGCGCGACCGTGTCGCTGGTGCTGCGCGGCAGCCCGCTGGTCAACGTCGATACCCGCGCCCGGGTCGAGGCCGAGCTGCGCCGCCAGCGCTACGTGTACAACCGCACCGCCGCCAACCTGCGGCGACGCACCTCGTCGTCGATCGCGCTGGTGATCAACGACCTGTCCAACCCGTTCTTCGCCGAGTTCGCATCCGGCGTGGACGAGGCGCTGGGCGGCAAGGGCTACGTGACCCTGCTCGGCAGCACCGGCGAGTCGCCGGAGCGGCAGCAGGCGGTGCTGAGCACGCTGATGGAGCACACCCCGACCGGCTTCATCCTGTCGCCGGCCGAAGGCAGCGACGCCGCGCAGCTGCGCCAGGTGCTCGGCACGCACGCCAACGTGCTGCTGTTCAACCGCGAACTGCCCGGCGCCGACTGGGACTTCCTGACCATGGACAACCAGCAGGGCGCCTACCTGGCCACCCGCCACCTGATCGAACGCGGCCATCGCGACATCGCCTTCTTCGGCGGCCACGCCGCGTCCAGCTCGTGCCACCAGCGCCGCGCCGGTTACCAGCAGGCGCTGGCCGAAGCGGGCCTGCAGGCGCGCCCGCAGTGGATGATCGAGTCGGCGCCCAACCGCCTGGAGGCGGCCGCGCGCACCGGCGAACTGTTCGCCGACGGCCAGCGTCCCAGCGCCGCGGTCTGCTACAACGACACCGTCGCGCTGGGCCTGATGCTGGGCCTGACCTCGCGTGGCATCCGCCCTGGCGGCGATTTCGCCGTTACCGGCTTCGATGACATTTCCGAGGCCGCGGTGGCGGTGCCGCCACTGACCACGCTGATCGCCGACCCGCGCGAGCGCGGACGCCAGGCCGCCGCGCTGCTGCTGCAGCGGCTGGACGATCCCGACGCGCCGCCGATGCGCACGGTCGCGCCGGTGCAGCTGCGCATCCGCGAAAGCAGCGCCGCGCGCCCCACCTGATTCCTTCCGACACCGCACCCCGAGGCGCGCCATGCCGATCCCGTCCACGCCCCTGTCAACGCCCGCGACCTCCAGCACGGTGGTCACGCCCCGGGTCGCGCTGGCGGTCGCCACCACGCTGTTCTTCATGTGGGGCTTCCTGACCAGCCTCAACGACGTGCTGATCCCGCACCTGAAGGCGGTGTTCGAGCTGAACTACACGCGGGCGATGCTGGTGCAGTTCACCTTCTTCGGCGCGTACTTCCTGATGTCGCTGCCGGCCGGCCGGCTGGTCGCGCACCTGGGTTACAAGAAGGGCATCATCGCCGGGCTGCTGATCGCCGCCGTCGGCGCGCTGGGCTTCTGGCCGTCGGCGGCACTGCGCACCTATGAGGCATTCCTGGCCTCGCTGTTCGTGCTGGCCACCGGCATCACCGTGCTGCAGGTCGCGGCCAACCCGTACGTGGCCCTGCTGGGACCGGAACAGACCGCGTCCAGCCGGCTGACCCTGGCGCAGGCGCTGAACTCGCTGGGTACCACCCTGGCACCCTTGTTCGGCGGGTTCCTTATCCTCAGCACCACGGTCATGAGCGGCGAGCAGATCCAGGCGCTGCCGGTGGCCGAGCAGGTCGCCTACCGCGCGGCCGAAGCGCAGTCGGTGCAGGGGCCGTACCTGGGCCTGGCGATCGCACTGGCGTTGCTGGCGGTGTTCGTGTGCCTGTTCCGCCTGCCGAGCCTGGCCGAGGCCACCGAAAAGGCCGACAGCGCCCAGCACACCCTGCTGGACGCACTGAAGCACCCGCACGTGCTGTTCGGGGTGCTGGCAATCTTCTTCTATGTCGGCGCCGAGGTGTCCATCGGCAGCCTGATGGTGAATTACCTGGCGCTGCCGGAAACCGGCGGCATGAGCGAACAGCGCGCCACGCAGTACGTGTCCGCGTACTGGGGCTGCGCGATGGTCGGGCGCTTCGCCGGCTCCTGGCTGCTGGCGCAGTACCCGCCGCGGCGCCTGCTGGCCGGCTTCGCACTGGCCAACGTGGTGCTGCTGGGGGTGATCCTGGCCGCCAGCGGCGAGGTCGCGGTATACGGCATCGTCGCAACGGGGCTGTTCAACTCGATCATGTTCCCGACCATCTTCTCGCTGGCCATCGAGCGCCTGGGCCCGCTGACCAACAAGGCGTCGAGCCTGCTGATCATGGCCATCGTCGGCGGCGCGGTGATCCCGCTGCTGCAGGGCATGCTGGCCGACCGCATCGGCCTGCACCTGAGCTTCGTGCTGCCGGTGGCGTGCTACCTCTACATCATTTTCTACGGCCTGGTCGGTTCGCGACCGCAGGCCGCCAGCGGCCAGGGAGGCTGAGGCCAGATGGGCAAGATCGTTTGTTTCGGTGAAATTTTGATCGATCTACTGGCGCAGCCGCCGGCCACGCCGGAAACCCCGCGTGCCTTCCTGCAGTACGCCGGCGGGGCGCCGGCCAACGTCGCGGTGGCGGCGGCGCGGCTGGGCGCACGCAGTTATTTTGCCGGCATGCTCGGCCGCGACATGTTCGGCGACTTCCTTGCCGAGAGCCTGGCCGAGGCCGGCGTGCTCACCGACTGCATCGTGCGCACCGATGCGGCCAAGACCGCGCTGGCCTTCGTCGCGCTGGATGCGGACGGCGAACGCAGCTTCAGCTTCTACCGCCCACCGGCCGCAGACCTGCTGTTCCGCGCCGGGCATTTCCATCCGGCCTGCTTCGACGGCACCGGCTGCTTCCACGTCTGTTCCAACAGCCTGACCGAAGCAGACATCGCCGCGGCCACCTTCGCCGGCATGGACCGCGCGCGGGCCGCGGGCGCGGTGGTCAGCCTCGACCTCAACCTGCGTCCGGCGCTGTGGCCGGCCGAGGTCGATCCGACCCCGTGGCTGTGGCAGGCGCTGGAGCGCGCGGACCTGGTCAAGCTCTCGCGCGAGGAACTGGACTACCTGGCGGCCCCGTTCGGCGAGGACGGCGAGGCGCGTGTGCTGCGCCGGCTGCTCGGCGCGCAGGCGCGTTGGGTGATCGTCACCGACGGCGCCGCGCCGCTGCGCTGGTTGACCCGCGAGGCCCAGGGCCAGGTGTCCAGCTTCCGCGTGCCCGTCGTGGACACCACCGCGGCCGGCGACGCCTTCGTCGGCGGCGTGCTGTACGGCCTGGCCGAGCGCGGCGGCACCGGCGCCGCGTTCGACGCGTTCTGCCGCGACCACGACGCGATCACCGCCACCCTGCGTTTCGCCGCCGCGGTCGGCGCGCTGGCGGTCACCCGCAAAGGCGCCTTCGCCGCCATGCCCGAACTCGAAGAAGTGCAGCAGCTGCTGCAGCAACAGGACGCCATCGCATGAATACTCCCGCCCCCGATTTCCGCTCCCCGGCCTTCCTGCGCGCGCACATCGCCGACACCATGGCCTTCTACCACCCGCGCTGCATCGATCCGGCGGGCGGCTTCTTCCATTACTTCAAGGACGACGGCACGGTCTACGACGCCAGCCACCGCCACCTGGTGAGCAGTACCCGCTTCGTCTTCAACTACGCCATGGCCTACCGCGAGTTCGGCAATCCCGACTACCTGGCCGCGGTCGAGCACGGCGTCCGCTATCTGCGCGAGGTCCACCGCAACCCGGTCACCGGCGGCTACGCCTGGACCCTGCGCGATGGCACGGTCGAGGACGACATGAACCACTGCTACGGCGTGGCCTTCGTGCTGTTGGCCTACAGCTGCGCGCTCAAGGCCGGCATCGAGCAGGGCCGCGCGTGGATGGACGAAACCTGGCAGCTGCTGGAAAAGCACTTCTGGGAGCCGCGCCACGGCCTGTACCGCGACGAGGCCGACGCGCACTGGAACTTCACCGGCTACCGTGGCCAGAACGCCAACATGCACATGTGCGAGGCGATGCTGGCCGCGTTCGAGGCCAGTGGCGAGCGCCGCTACCTGGAACGCGCGCTGCAGCTGGCCGATGCCATGACCCGCCGCCAGGCGGCCAAGGCCGGCGGACTGGTGTGGGAGCACTACGACGTCGACTGGAACGTCGACTGGACCTACCACCTCGACAACCCCAGGCACCTGTTCCGGCCGTGGGGCTTCCAGCCCGGGCACCAGACCGAGTGGGCCAAGCTGCTGCTGATCCTGGACCGGCACGTCGACGCCGACTGGCTGCTGCCGACCGCACGCCATCTGTTCGACAGCGCCGTCACCCGTTCGTGGGACGCCACGCGTGGCGGCCTGTACTACGGCTTCGCACCGGCAGGGCTGCAGCAGGCGCTGAACGAAGCGAAAGCACCGAGCAGTCCGGCCCTGGATGGCCGGGCTTTTGCGGAGGAAACCGCGGATATCTGCGACGACGACAAGTACTTCTGGGTGCAGGCCGAATCGCTGGCGGCCGCGGCGCTGCTGGCCGGGCGCACCGGCGACGATGCCTACTGGCAGTGGTACGAGCGGCTGTGGGCATACGCCTGGCAGCACATGGTCGATCACCGCTACGGCGCC
This sequence comes from Stenotrophomonas acidaminiphila, assembly GCF_001431595.1. Taxonomy (GTDB): domain Bacteria; phylum Pseudomonadota; class Gammaproteobacteria; order Xanthomonadales; family Xanthomonadaceae; genus Stenotrophomonas; species Stenotrophomonas acidaminiphila. Next base: position 8,259 of record NZ_LDJO01000021.1, on the reverse strand, counting down.
TGGTTCCGCATTCTCGATGCCGACAACCGCAGGTACGACGACGAGAAGAGCCCGGCGGGCAAGACCGATTACCACACCATGGGCGCCTGCCACGAAGTGCTGAACGTGGTGCGGGCAGGTCAGCCGGGCTGAGGCCCGGCGACAGCGGCGACGACAGCGGGAGAGCAATCATGCGGCAGGCGATAGCCTATTTTGGATCGATGCAAATCCGTGTGGCGGGCCACTGTCGCGCGTTGCTGCTGTATGCGCTGTGCGCGCTCGCCGGCACTGCCGCGGCGGCGCCGCTGCAGGCGCAGTGGAGCTTTCGGCTGCTGCCGGGTGATCCGCAGCTGCAGGCGCACCCCGGCCTCGACACCTGGCGCCCGGCACGGGTGCCGGGCAGCGTGCATGACGACCTGTACGCCGCCGGCGTGATCGGCGACCCCTACGTCGGTGCGGCCGAGGCCGGCCTGCAATGGATCGGGCTGGCCACCTGGGAGTACCGGGCGCGCTTCGACGTGGATGCGGCCACGCTGTCGCGCCGCCATGCCGAACTGCGTTTCGACGGCCTGGACACGTTTGCCGAGGTCAGCCTCAACGGCCAGCCGTTGCTGAAGGCCGACAACGCGCACCGCACATGGCGCGCGCGCGTCGACGGCCGCCTGCGTGCGGACGGCAACGAGCTGCGGGTCGTGTTCCGCTCGCCGATCCGCACCCTGTTGCCGCAGGTGCAGGCGATGCCGCACAGGATCGCCGGCAACTACCCTTCGCCCTACGGCGACGAACCGGCCGACGCGATGGTCGGTAATTTCGTGCGCAAGCCGGCCTACCACTTCGGCTGGGACTGGGGCCCGCGCTACGTCACCGCCGGCGTCTGGCGCCAGGTGCATCTGGATGGCTGGGACCTGCAGCGCATCACCGACCTGGCGGTGCGCATCGACGCGCTGGACGCGCAGCGCGCACGCCTGGGCGTGCTGCTGCAGGTGCAGCGCGGTGAAACCGCAGGCATGGCAGCGGTCGCGGTCGACGTGCTCGATCCGGAAGGGCGCAGGGTTGCCCGGCTCGAACGCGATGTGCGCCTGCAGCCCGGTGACAATGCGCTGCAGCTGCCGCTGGAGATCGCGCAGCCGCGGCGCTGGTGGCCGGTGGGCCATGGCGCGCAGGACCGCTACACCGTGCGGGCGCGCCTGGATGGCGGCGGCGACCCGGCGCGCGAGACGACGCTGCGCACCGGCCTGCGCACGGTCGAGCTGCGCCGCGAGCAGGACGCCGATGGCGGCCAGGGCTTCGCCTTCGTCATCAACGGCGTACCGGTGTTCGCCAAGGGCGCCAACGTCATCCCGTTCGAATCGTTCCCGGCGCGGGTGACGCGCGAACGCCTGCGCCGCGACCTGCAGGCCGCGCGCGATGCCAACATGAACATGCTGCGCAACTGGGGCGGCGGCTATTACGAGAGCGACGACTTCTTCGACATCGCCGACGAACTGGGCCTGCTGGTGTGGCAGGACTTCATGTTCGGCGGTGGCATGCAGCCCGGCTACGACCCGGCGTTCCGCGCCAGCGTGGTGGCCGAGGCCCGCGACAACATCCGCCGCCTGCGCCACCACCCCAGCATCGTGCTGTGGTGCGGCAACAACGAGGAAGAAACCGCGTGGAAGGACTGGGGACATGGCAGGCAGTTGAAGGACGCCGACCCCGCGTTCGCCGCCCGGGTGTGGCAGGGCTACGTGGACCTTTTCGGAACCGACCTGCGCGCGGTGGTGGCCGAGGAAGGCCTGGGCGTGCCGTACTGGTCCAGCTCGCCGAGCAACGACCTCGATGCCCGGGCCAATGACTCCACCCGCGGCGACAAGCACTACTGGCAGGTGTGGGGCAATCCGGCGCTGCCGGTCACCGCCTACCTGGGCGAGACCCCGCGCTTCATGTCCGAGTACGGCCTGCAGGCGTGGCCGCAGTTGTCCACGGTGGATGCGTTCGCCACGCGCGACGAGCAGCGCATCGACGGGCCGGTGATCCGCGCCCACCAGAAATTCATGGCCGGCAACGGCAACGCGCGTCTGCTGCACTACATCGAGCGCGAGTACGGCACGCCGGCCACGTTCGCCGATTTCGTCTACCTGAGCCAGGTGATGCAGGCCGAGGGCATCGCACTGGCCGCGCTGCACCACCGCGCCTCGCGCCCCTACACGATGGGTTCGCTGTACTGGCAGCTCAACGACGTGTGGCCGGGCGCATCGTGGTCGAGCCTGGACTACTACGGCCACTGGAAGGCGCTGCACTACCACGCGCGGCGCTTCTTCGCCGACGTCGCGGTGGCGGCGCTGCGCGACGACGACGGGGTCACCCGCTTCAGCCTGCTCAACGATGGCGCACGACCACTCACCGCGCAGTGGCGTGTGCGGGTCATGGACGTGGACGGCCACGAATTCGCCCGCCAGCAGGAAACCATCACCCTGGCGCCGATGGCCGCGACCGCCGTGGCACGGCTGGTCGATGCCGACCTGCTCAAGGGTCACGACCCGGCGCGCAGCGTGGCGGTGTTCGAACTGCTGCGCGACGGCCAGGTGGTCGCGCGCCGGCTGGTGCATTTCGTGCCGGCCCGGGAACAGGCGCTCGGCGCCGGTCAGCTGCATGCCGAACTGCGCGCCGAGGGCGACGGCTACCGCCTGCGGCTGCACGCCGACGGCCTTGTGCGCGCGGTGTGGGTCGATTTCGGCGACACCGGCGCCCGCGTGGAGGACAACGCCTTCGACCTGCTGCCCGGCGAAACCCGCGAGCTGCGCGTGGACGCCAACGCCCGTCTCGATGCGCTGCGTGCCGCGCTGCGCATGCGCACCCTGGGCGACACCCTGCACCCCGCTTCCGCTCCCCCGCACGACCCCGCTTCCACCCCGAGGACCCGATGATGAACCGAGCCCTGCGCAATGCCCCCCTGGCCGCGGCCCTGCTGCTGGCGCTGTCCGCCTGCACGCCGTCGCCGCCCGCTTCCACCGCCGCACCCGGCGACGCCGCCCCTGCCGCAGGCCCGGCCGCGGCCGCCGATGTGCCGGCGGTCGACGACGCCGAGGCCGCGCGCATGGCCGAGCAGGTGCGCGAGGCCACCCGCCATGCATGGCAGGGCTACATGCAGTACGCCAGGGGCCACGATGACCTGAAGCCGATCAGTGGCCAGCCGCGCGACTGGTACCCGGTGCCGCTGCTGATGTCGCCGGTCGACGCGCTGGACACGCTGCTGCTGCTGGGCCTGGACAAGGAGGCCAACGAAGCGCGCGAGCTGATCGTCGGCCAGCTCTCGTTCGACCAGGACATCGAAGTGCAGAACTTCGAAGTCACCATCCGCCTGCTTGGTGGCCTGCTGTCGGCCTACCAGATGACCGACGACCCGCGCCTGCTCGCGCTGGCCGACGACCTTGGCACGCGCCTGTCGCCGGTCTTCGACAGCCCCACCGGCCTGCCGTATACCCATGTCAACCTGCGCACCGGCAAGACCCGCGGCACGATCAGCAACCCGGCCGAGACCGGCACCCTGCTGCTGGAGTTCGGCACCCTGGCCAGGCTCACCGGCAAGCAGGCGTACTACGACAAGGCCAAGCGCGCGCTGGTGGAGACCTACAAGCGCCGTTCGAAGATCGGCCTGGTCGGCCTGAACATCAACGTCGAGACCGGCGAGTGGACCAACAAGGATGCCTCCATCGCCGGTGGCATCGATTCGTACTACGAGTACCTGCTCAAGTGCTGGAAGCTGTTCGGCGACGAGGACTGCCGGCGCATGTGGGAGGACAGCATCGGCCCGCTCAACCAGTACCTGGCCGACGACGTGCGCGGAGGCGAACTGTGGTACGGCCATGCCGACATGGACAGCGGTGCGCGCACGTCCACCACCTATGGCGCGCTGGATGCGTTCATGCCCGGGCTGCTGGCGCTGGGTGGCGACCTGGAGCGCGCCAGGCGCCTGCAGGAGTCCAACCTGAAGATGTGGCGGCTGCATGGCATCGAGCCGGAATCGCTGGACTACGCGGCGATGCAGGTGCGCTCGCCCGGGTATGCGCTGCGCCCGGAAATCGTCGAATCGGCCTACTACCTGCACCATTACACCGGCGATGCGCGCTACCGTGGCATGGGCAAGGAGTTCTTCGACGACTTCGTGAAATACACCCGCACCGAACACGGCTTCTCGGCGCTGAAGGACGTGCGCAGCAAGGAGAAGGACGACTCGATGGAGAGCTTCCTGTTCGCCGAGACCTTCAAGTACTACTACCTGCTGTTCGCGCCGGCCACCGCGCTGGACTTCGATGGCGTGGTGTTCAACACCGAAGCGCATCCGCTGCGCCGCACCTGGTGAACGCGCCGGCCCCTCTCCCGTCGCGGGGAGGGGCCCGGTGCGGTCGCGTCGATTTAAACCCTGCGGCTCCTGCCCGGCATCCAACCTCCAGTCGCGCGCCCATGGGCGCGCATCCGCGCTACCCGACCCTGGAGAACATTCGATGCCGACCCCGATCCGCCGGCTGTTGCTGCTGGCGTTGCTTGCCCTGCTGGCCGGCGTGCCGGCCACCGCCGCTTCCCTGACCGATGCCAATGCCGCCGCCCGCGACTTCGTCCGTGCGACGATGAAGGCGCGGGGCATACCGGGCCTGCAGGTCGCGGTGGTCCGCGATGGTCGCGTGGTGCTTTCGGAAAGCCACGGCCTGGCCAATGTCGAGAACCGCGTGCCGGTCGAACCGACGACCCTGTTCCCGATCAACTCCGCGACCAAGGCCTTCACCGGCGTGGCGGTGATGCAGCTGGTGCAGGCCGGGCGCGTCGACCTGGAGGCGCCGATCTCGACCTACCTGGCGGACCTGCCGCCGGCATGGCGTGCCATCCGCGTGCGCCAGCTGCTCGCGCATACCTCCGGTCTTCCGGACATCGTCGATGCGCAGGGGCTGGTCGGCGCGGGCCCGGAACCGGCCGCATGGCAGGCGGTGGCGGCGATGCCGCTGCAGGCCGCGGCGGGCGAGCGCTTCGCCTACAACCAGACCAACTACGGGCTGCTGGCGCGGATCGTCGAAGCGCAGGGCGCGATGCCATACGCGGCGTTCGTCGCCGAACACCAGTTCGCGCCGCTGCGGATGCGCCGTTCGCGCTTCGGCGACAGCTACGACCTGGTCGCTGGCGCGGCTACCGTGTACAGCTTCCTGCCGCGCCGGAGCGATGCGCCGGGCATGCCCGCGCGGCTGTCGCACTGGTTCTATGACGTGCCGCACGGGCTGTGGGCGGGCGGCGGGATCCAGACCACCGCCGACGAACTGGCGCAGTGGCTGGTCGCGCTGATGCAGGGGCGGCTGCTCGATGCGGACGTACGCGAACGTATGTGGGTGCCGGAGCGATTGAACGATGGCAGCGTGGGCGAATGGGCTGCGGGCTGGCCCGTGGCCGGCACCGCCCCGCATCGCGAAGTGACCAGCATGGGTGGCGCCCGCGCGGCCTTCCGCATCTATCCCGACGACGGCCTGGCGGTGGTCGTGCTGACCAACCTGGTCGGTGCCGACCCGCAGGACTTCATTGCCGGGATCGCCGGGTTCTATCGCCCGGCGCCGGCCGGTGGGCCCGCACCGAACGGCGATGACCCGCGCGTCGCCATCCGGTGCGCGGCATCGGCCTGCCATGCGCCAGCGGTGAGGAAGTGAGAGAGTCCCGGGGCAGGCGCTAGACTGCAGCTGCCTAGAGGAACACTGAGGAGCAGGTGCCGATGCAGTTGTCTTCCATCCTGATCGTTGACGACATGCAGGCCTCGCTCGCGAGGCTGGAGCGGCTGCTGCGCGAAGTGGTGCCGGGCCCGCAGGCGCACGTCTGCGCCGCGGCCGACCTGGCCGGCGCGCGCGACCTGCTGCTGGCCGGTCCATTCGACCTGGCGCTGGTGGACATGCAGCTGCCCGACGGCACCGGTATCGAGCTGATCCACTGGATGCGCGCGCACGTGCCTGCGGTGCAGGCGGTGGTCGTGTCAGCGTTCGCCGAGGAGGAAGCGATCTTCTCGGCGTTGCGTGCCGGCGCGGTCGGCTACCTGCTCAAGGACCGCGATGATGTCGAGCTGGTCGTCGCCCTGCGCAGCCTGCAACGCGGCGGTGCCCCGATCGACCCGATGATCGCCCGGCGCATCCTTGCCCTGCTGCCGGAGGAAGCGACGCCGGTGCCGGCGCCGCCGGAGGTCAACCTCTCCGAGCGCGAGCGCGGCATCCTCGGCATGGTGGCGCAGGGCTACGGCAACCGCGAGATCGCCGAGCTGCTCGGGCTCTCCCGGCTCACCGTGGAAGCGCACACGCGCAACATCTACCGCAAGCTGGCCGTGGGTTCGCGCACGGCGGCGGTGTTCGAGGCACGCGTACTCGGGTTGTTGCCGTGAGGCGCTGGCACTGGGTGCTCCTGCTGCTCTGCATGGTGGCGGGTGCGGCCCGGGCGGAACCGGTCATGCGCATCGTCCACGCCGAGGCCGTGCGCGCCGGCTGGGATTCGGTGCGGCCGCCCGAACAGGGCTGGGTACCGGTGACGCTGGCGGACCAGTGGCAGACCCGCTGGGCCGGGCACGATGGCGTGGTCTGGTACCGGCTGCGCTGGCAGCAGGCCGATGCCGGAGAACCGACCGGCCTGCTGCTCGACTACACCTGCATGGCGGCCGCGGTCTACCTCAACGGCAGCCTGATCGACCGCGATCCGTCGCTGGTCGAGCCGCTGTCGCGCAGCTGGCACATACCGCGCTACTTCCTGCTGCAGGCACCGCTGCTCGAGCCGGGCGAGAACGAACTGCTGGTGCGCGTGTCGGGCCTGGCCGCCTACCAGCCGTCATTCGGGGTGGTGGACGTGGGCGACCCGCAGGTGCTGCAGGCACGGTATCGCCAGGAGGTGCTGGTCCGCCACGACCTGCAGGTGCTCGACAGCGCCATCGGCTTCGTGCTGGCGGCGATGATCGGTCTGTTCTGGCTGCTGCGCCGGCAGGAGACGATGTATGGCTGGTACGCGCTGAGCGCGGTGTTCGGGCGCCTGTACGACACCAATTTCTTCGCCGCCAGCCCGTGGCCGTTCCCCAGCACCGATGGCTGGCAGGCCTTCATCGGCGGTTGCTACGTGATGGCGGCCGCGGCGCACACGGTGTTCCTGCTGCGCTTCAGCCAACGGCGCTGGCCGCGCTTCGAGCGCCTGCTGCTGGGCATTGCGGTGGCGCTGATGGCGGCGGCGCTGCTGTGGCCGCAGTGGATGGGACCGTACCGCAACGTCTATCTGGTGCCGGTCATCGCGTTCCTGTACCTGGTGTCGTTCGTGTTCATGGGCTACGCCCTGCGCAGCGACCGCCGCGACTGCCAGGTGCTGGCCCTGTGCATCATCCTGCCCGTGGCGGTTTCGCTGCACGACCTGGGTGTGTACATGGGCTGGTACGGCGGCGTCAGTTACCTCGGCTCGTTCACTTCGCCGCTGATGCTGCTGGGCATGGGCTTCGTGCTGGCCTACCGCTTCGCCAACACCATGAAGCGGGTGGAAGGCTTCAACGCCGAGCTGAGCCGCGAGGTGCGGCAGGCCACCGGCCAGTTGGCCGAGACCCTGCGGCAGCAGCATGCGCTGGAACTGGCGCACAGCCGCGCCGGTGAACGGCTGCAGCTGGTGCGCGACCTGCACGACGGTTTCGGCGGCACCCTGGTCGGCGCGATCGCGCGGGTCGAGCAGGCGCCGGACGACATGCCGCGGCGGGAGATCGCCGGACTGCTGAAGGAAATGCGCGACGACCTGCGCCTGGTGATCGACAGCACGGCGCGCGAGCATGCGGACCTGGCCGAACTGCTCGTGCCGCTGCGGCACCGCTCCAGCCAGCTGCTCGATGCCGCCGGCATCGACGCCCATTGGCACCTGGAGGGCGTGGGCGGCGTCGAACTGGGCGCGGCCCGCAGCCTGGACCTGCTGCGCCTGCTGCAGGAAGCGCTGACCAACGTGTTCAAGCACAGCCGCGCGCAGCGCGTGGACATCCATGTACGCCGGCATGGCGACCGTCTGCGCCTGCAGGTGGACGACGACGGCGTGGGCCCGCCTGCCGCGGGTACCGCATCGACCGGGGGCGGTGGTGCCGGCTTCGCCAGCATGCGCATGCGCGCGCAGCGGCTGGGGGGCGAACTGAGCGTGTCCGCACGCAGCGACCCGCAAGGTACCCGGTGGACCGGCCAGAGTTCCGTAGACACTCAGTCGCCGCTCTGCGCGTAGCGCCTCTCAAACTCTACCGGTGACAGTCCGCCAGCGGAACCATGTCGGCGGATGGGG
>NZ_LDJO01000020.1 GCF_001431595.1 Stenotrophomonas acidaminiphila | reverse complement strand
ACTACATCGAGATGTTCTACAACCCCATCCGCCGACATGGTTCCGCTGGCGGACTGTCACCGGTAGAGTTTGAGAGGCGCTACGCGCAGAGCGGCGACTGAGTGTCTACGGAACTCTGGCCGGTCCATTCAAAGAAGGCTGGGCACTGCCAGAGTTGTAACTCGCAAGATCAAGAGCGCCGAGAAAATAGAAGGTGAATCTTGGGTCGTTTCCTAAGAAGTCTGTAACGTAAAGGCACGTGTTGTGCGGCCAGTAATCAGATTTCACGTAGTGCACTCGTCCCATTGAAGCACCACTACGACCTATGACGACACCAGGGCCCCGTGATATGAACTTTCCATGAGTGCCGTTTTGACCGGCTGATCCCATAACCGGAAAAGTTCCAGGTATCCGCTCTTCAGCAGTCAAGTCGTGGCCACGCTGTAGTCGCACGAACTCACCGAGCGTAGTCAACTTCCACTCACTCGCCATACCCAAACTCCTTCAGGTTGGCTTCAATCGCTGCATCCAGTGCGGCAACTTCTGCCCGTTGTTCCCGCCACTCTGCGGAGAGTTGGAGCATTCTTTCGTCGAATGAAACGCCATCATCCTCATGCTCCACAGCGCCCACGTAGCGACCCGGCGTCAGAACATGGCCGTGCTCACGGATCTCCTCAAGTGAGGCGGATTTGCAGAAGCCCGCCACATCGGTGTACGCGCCCGCGTTTGGCTCACCGCGCCAAGCGTGATAGGTGTCGGCGATCTTTTGAACCTCCTTGTCGGTGAGCTCCCGCCGGGTACGGTCAACCAGCACGCCCAGCTTGCGGGCGTCAATGAACAGCACTTGCCCGCGTCGGTCACGCAGGCCGTTGCCTGGGTTCTTGTTGCGGGCCAGGAACCACAGACACGCAGGAATCTGGGTGGAGTAAAAGAGCTGCCCGGGTAGTGCCACCATGCAATCCACCGCGTCCACCTCGATCATGGCCTTACGGATGTCGCCTTCGCCGGACTGGTTGGAGCTCATCGAGCCGTTGGCCAACACCACGCCCGCCGTCCCGTTGGGTGCGAGGTGGTGGTAGATGTGCTGAAGCCACGCATAGTTGGCGTTGCTGACGGGTGGTACACCGAACTTCCAGCGCACGTCTTCGCGCAGGCGGTCGCCACCCCAGTCGGATATGTTGAACGGCGGGTTAGCGAGGATGTAATCCGCTTTCATTGGAGCACCGTCGCTCCCACGTTGGGCGGCAAATTCGTCTTTGTGAAAACTGCCTTCGTTGTTCCAGAAAATCTTGGAGTCGATTCCACGAACAGCTAGGTTCATCTTGGCCAACCGCCAAGTCACGTAGTTCGATTCCTGCCCATAAATCGCAATGTCGCCAATGCGGCCACCGTGCTCCTGCACAAACTTTTCCGACTGCACAAACATCCCGCCCGAGCCGCAGCACGGGTCGTACACCCGTCCAGAAAAGGGTTCCAGCATTTCAACCAACACACGAACCACGGAACGTGGGGTGTAGAACTCGCCGCCGCGCTTGCCTTCGGCACCGGCGAACTGGCCCAGAAAGTACTCGTACACACGCCCGAGGATGTCTCTGGAAGCATGGCCTTCCTCGTTGAGTGCAATGCCGGAAATCAGGTCGATCAGCTCGCCCAGCATCACCTTGTTGAGCGCGGGTCGGGCGTAGTCCTTGGGTAGCACGCCCTTGAGCGACTCGTTGTCCTTCTCGATGGCGCGCATCGCGTCATCAATCAAGGTGCCGATGGTGGGCAGCTTGGCGTTGGCCTGCAAATGCGACCAGCGGGCCTCCTTCGGCACCCAAAACACGTTGTCCGCGAGGTACTCGTCTTTGTCCTCGGCGGCCTGCGCGTCTTCGGCTAGCAGCGCCTTGTGCTTGGCCTCGAAGGCGTCGGAGATGTACTTTAGGAAGATCAGCCCGAGCGCGACGTGCTTGTAGTCGCTGGGTTCCATGTTGCCGCGCAGCTTGTCGGCGGCCTTGAAAAGATCAGCCTCGAAGCCGAGGTTGCCTCCGTTGCCGTTTTTGGCGGTGTCGTTCTGTGCCATCGTGTTCTTACCCTTTACGTGATGTCTTTGCTGCCGGTGCTTGATACCCCGGCGCAAGCTTGGCGTTCTCAACGCCGTACAGCGCCAGCGGATCGCTGAGCCATAGGCGGTACTGTTCTTCCTTGAGACGGTGGTCGGGCGAGCAGTCCACGCTCCAGCGCAGCAGCATGTAGCCCGCCACAGCGGCGCGAACGCGCATCCGAATCGAGCCGTCAGTCATCCCGTAGTCCATCTTGATGATCTCGGGGCGTTCAAGGCGTGGGTGCGGCACGAAGTCCAGCTCGACGATGCGCGTCCACTGGATGTCGTTGTCCGGCCGTTCGTTGGCCTGTGGCTCCTCGTCGAGCAGCGTTGGCGCTTCGATGCGGGTGACGACGAAATCCCGAAACTCTCCGCTCTTGCGATCAAAGGCCCGGACGTGCCAGCGCAGGCCGGTATCCACCAGCGCGAAGGGCACGATGACTCGCTCGGACTCGCCGCTGCTCATCGAGTGGTAGCGGATGGCGACGGGTCGCTTGGCGTGGATCGCCCGGCAAACCGGGGCCAACACATCCATCCTGGGGTTGCTCAGAGCGGTGGGCGACTCGCACGGCAGCAGCGGCTGCGTTGCACCGTTCACGCCATCGCCGAAGCCCAGAGCCAGCGCCGACAGCACACGCTGGGATGCGTGTTCGAACAGCGGGGAGAACGCCTGCCCGATCCGATAGATCTTGTAGCTACCGTCAAAGGTGATGTTCTGCGGCGCGATTTCCCGGTACAGCGCCAAGTCGCGTGTCGCCCCTGCTGGAGCCACGCCGAAGCGCTCAATCAGGTCTGGGCGACCGACCTCACCAAAGAAGTAGAGCCGGAAGTCGATGTAGGCCAGCCGCTCGCGCTGGGCGTGGCTTAGCCTCTCGACGCGCTGGGGTTGAGTCACCGAAGGCTCCTCATCCAAGGCGGACGACCGAAAGACTGCGATTGGTTTTATGTTTGTCCATTGCCAGGCGGTTCACATCATCAAACTGATGACATTATGCGCCACAACTTGGACTACAACAACACGAGCGTAGCTACACCTCAGGTGTCGAGTTCGATTCCGTGTTTAGGGATTGAACCGGCGTCCGCAAAAAGACTGCCGGATGTGACACAGGAGTGCCAAAGGACGGTGATCAGCGTAGAATCATCGCTGAACGGTGCTCATCGGAACTCATTGCAGCCGTGATAGGCCGCGTGGCGTCGCCACAGCACCACCATATTGAGATACCGGGATTTCCCGGGAAGTCGCCAAAACCCCTGGGAAACCTGGGGTTTTTCTTTGGCTGTTGCTTGGCCGTGTCCGGGGTAGTCACCGGGTCGCCGGGGCCGTGGAACCCGAGTTGGCGATGGGCGGGCGCCCTGGGAGGCGCGTGCCGCCCGGCCGGATCCCGGGGGCGACCGGGGCGTGCGCTGCCCACGGCCCACGCGGCATGCGGCGTGCTTGCCGATGCCGTTTCCTGCTCGTCGAGCCCTTCGGGGTTGGCGGTACCCGCCGTCGACGATGCTGGTGGCCGCCCGGCTTCTGCCCGCCGCTGAGGCCGGGCGGGCGCGTCCGCACGTTTTCTCTGCGCCTCATTGACCGGGGGTGCCGGCAGCACCGCGTCGGTGCAGGTCCCGGGCTCCCGCGGGTGTGCCCCGGGGCGCGGGTGGGCGCCAGCCCGGTTTGCCGATACCGGCCGCGTCCGCGACAGGGCGGAGCGGCCATGGTTCCTGGCGTGGCTGGGGGGCGTTGGGTGGGGCAGGGTTCCGCGCAGCGATTTCCCAGCGCGATCCCCTGCCTGGTGCCGCTCCGGGGCAACCGGGCAGGGTGGCAATGCAAACAAACGCTATCGCGTGAATGTCCGGGGATACACATTTTTCAGCGTTCCGAATCGCGCAGACTGCCCCGCAGGATGAGGGGGAACCATGCGTAGCAAGCTGTTCGTGCCGGGGGCACGCCCGGAACTGTTCGACAAGGCGATGGCCGGCGCGGCCGATGTCCTGTCATTCGACCTGGAGGACTCGGTCCCGGAGGCGGGCAAGGCCGCCGCGCGTGCGCAGGTCGCCAGCTTCCTCTCCCGGCCAGAGGTCGCGGACAGCGGCCGCCTGCTGATCGTGCGCAGCAACGGTACCGACACGGCCCATTTCGTTGCCGACCTGGCGGCGGTGGCGCTGCCGTCGGTGTGGCTGCTCAACCTCCCCAAGGTCGAATCGGTGGCGCAGGTGCACGCGGCGGTCGCGTCGCTGGAGCGCGCGGAGGCCGCCAACGGCGTCACCCGCCCCATCGGCCTGCTGCTCAATATCGAAACGCCATGCGGCCTGCGCATGGCCCCCGCGCTGGCCGCCGCGCATCCGCGCGTGGCCGGGCTGCAGCTCGGGTTGGGCGATCTGTTCGCGCCGCACGGCATCGCCCGTACTGCTACCAATGTCCACGCCACCCTGTTCGCGCTGCGCATGGCCGCTGCCGAAGCGGGCGTGTTCGCCTGCGATGGCGCCTTCCCCGATGTCGGCGACGACGATGGCTTCCGCGCCGAGGCCAGGCTGGCCCACGAGCTGGGCTTCATCGGCAAGAGCTGCATCCACCCGCGCCAGGTCGGACTGGCCAACGAGGTATTCGGCGCGTCCGATGCGGCGCTCGACGAGGCTTGCCGTATCGTCGCTGCCGCCGCGGATGCCGCTGCCCAGGGACGCGGTGCGTTCCTGTTCGAGGGACGCATGATCGACCTGCCTTTCCTGCGTCGCGCCGAAGCACTGCTGGCCGGCGCCACCCGCCGCGCGCCCGCCGCGTCCTGATTCCCATGCCCTGCCGAGCCACATCGATGCCGATACCCGCAGTAGCGCACGCCTCCTCCCTTTCCCGACGCCTGCTGCGCGGGTTGCGCCTGTTTACGGCAGCGGCGCTGCTGGTGCTGGGCGGTACCGCGGCGGCGGACAACCTGACCAGCGTCGCGTCCGGCACGCTGGCGCCATTGCCGGCGGAGGCCGCCCAGCCACGGCTGCTGGTGGTCGATGGGCGCGACCTGGCGCTGTCCGCCGATGGAGCCTGGGCACTGGCCGGTGACGGCAAGGCCTGGCAGCCGCTGGCGCCGGCCGGGGCCGGTGCCGACATCCGCATGGCGGTCAACGCCGGTGGCCAGACCTGGTTGCTGCGCGGCGGCGACAGCGACAGCAGCGACCGCCTGCAGAGCGCACGCCTGCAGGGCAATACGCTGTCGCTGGGGCGCACCCTGGCGCTGCCGGCGACGCTGCGCCAGGCGCAGGTTGCCGCGCTCGGGGACGTGCTGTACGTGGCCGGCACCGGTGCCGATGGCTCGATGCACCTGTATCGGCACGCGCTGGCGGTGGAGGGGGGCGGCTGGCAGGCGCAGCCGGCGTGGCCTGCCGCCGGGCGCCTGGTGGCGCTGCAGGGCCAGAAGGGCGGCCTGTACGCGGCCGTTGGTGATGCCACCGGCGACGTGCTGTGGCGCTGGACCGCTGACAACGGCTGGCAGGAAGCGCCGGCGCCGGCGGGTCACATCCTGCCCGGCTCGCTGCGCACGCTCGGCCAGGCGCACCTGCTGATGCTGGTGCGCGATGCCGACGGCATCGGCCTGCGCACCTTCCATACCATCACCAGTGCCTGGGCCACGCTCGACGCACCGGCCATGCCGGCCGACGCGGCGCCGCTGGCGATCGCCGCGCGCGGCAACGGCCTGGCCTGGGCCGGCGCCGACGGTGGCATGCACTACGCCGAGGTGCAGGGCGGCAAGCACCTGCTCGGGTGGCTGGACTGGAGCGTGATCGTCATCTACCTGGCAGGCATGATCGGCATCGGCGTGTACTTCTACCTGAAGGACCAGACCGCGTCGGAATCGGAATTCTTCGTCGGCGGCCGCAGCATCCCGTTCTGGGCCGCGGGCATCAGCCTGTACGCCACCAACACCAGTTCGATCAGCTTCATCGCCATTCCCGCCAAGGCCTACGAGACCAACTGGCAGTACCTGACCAACAACCTGGTGGCGGTGCTGGGGCTGATGTTCGTGGCGGTGTGGATCGTGCCGCTGCTGCGGCGGCTGGACCTGATGAGCGTGTTCTCCTACCTGGAGACCCGCTTCCACCCGGCCATCCGCATGCTCGCCAGCGCCCTGGCCATCGCCATGCAGGTCGGCAGCCGGCTGAGCGTGATCCTGTTCCTGCCGGCGCTGGCGATCGCCACCATCACCGGCATCGACGTGGTCTGGAGCATCCTGATCATGGGCGTGTTCACCATCATCTATACGGTGATGGGCGGCATGCGCGCGGTGGTGTGGACCGATTTCGTGCAGGTGTTCGTGAAGATGGGCGGCGCGATCTTCGCCATCGGCTTCATCGTGTGGACCCTGGGCGCCGATTTCGACGGCATCCGCGAAGCGGCGATGGCCGAGCACAAGACCAAGCTGCTGGACTTCAGCTTCGACCTGACCAAGGCCACGGTGTGGGGCTTCATCTTCCTGGTGGTGTTCGACGTGGTGTTGACCTTCCCCAAGGACCAGGTGCTGATGCAGCGCACGCTGGCGACCAAGTCGGACAAGGAGGCCGGGCGTTCGATCTGGATCTTCGCCGCGATCATGATCCCCGGCGGCTTCATCTTCTACAGCATCGGCACCGCGCTGTGGATGTACTACAAGCACAACCCGGGCCGGCTGGACCCGCTGCTGCCGATCGACGCGACGTTCCCGCTGTTCATCGCCGCCGAGCTGCCGCCGGGCGTCACCGGCCTGATCATCGCCGGCATCTTCGCCGCGGCCATGTCCACGCTGTCGAGCATCATCAACAGCGTGGCGACGCTGCTGTCGGTGGACTTCTACGACAAGCTGGCGAAGAACCCGACCGAACGCGGCAGCGTGCGCTTCGCCGAGATCATGACCGTGGTCGTCGGCCTGGCCGGCATGGGCCTGGCGCTGGTGCTCTCGCGCTATGACATCCACTCGCTGTTCGACGTCTCGATCGAACTGGCCGGCCTGCTCGGCGGCGGCTTCGCCGGTGCCTATACGCTGGGCATGTTCACCCGCCGCGCCAACTCGCCGGGCGTGGCCATCGGCATCGCCGGCAGCATCGCGCTGACCCTGCTGGCATGGTCGCTGGACCTGGTGCACCCGTACTTCTACCTGGGCATCTCGATCCTGCTGTGCATCGTGATCGGCTACCTCGCCAGCCTGTGCTTCCCGGCGCCGGCGCGCTCGCTCAAGGGCCTGACCATCTACCGCCAGGACGCCACGTGAACGGCCGGCGCGCGACCGTGACGTTGGTCGGATGCCGCGCGCCGTGGCCTGCTGTAGCGTTGCCCCGGATCCAGAGGGCATAGTCGTGGAAACCCAGTTCCTCAACACGTTCGTCACCGTGGTCGATCGCGGCTCGATGGCCGCGGCGGCGCGCATGCTGCACATCACTCCGGCGGCGGTGGCGCAGCAGATCCGCACGCTGGAACGCGAGCTCGGCGCGCCGCTGATCGCGCGCGCCGGGCGCACCGTCAGCGTCACCGCCGAGGGTGCGCGCATCCTGCAGCGTGCACGCGACCTGCTGCGCGACGTGTCCGACCTGCGCAGTGTGGCCAACGAGAGTGGCATGGCCGGCGAACTGCGGCTGGGGGCCTGTCCGACCGCGCTGGCCGGGCTGGTGCCGGACATCCTGGCGCGCATGGTGGCCAAGTTTCCCGAGATCAACGTATTCATCCGCCCCGGCTATTCGGCCGACCTGTACGGCGCGGTGGAAGCAGGCGACCTGGACGCGGCGATGGTGCTGCAGGCGCCGTTCTCGCTGCCCAAGACCTGCGACTGGCAGCTGCTGCGCGAAGAGCCGATGGTGGTGCTGGCACCGGCGCGGCTGGCCGCGCGCGACCCGCACGACCTGCTGCGCGATGAGCCGCTGATCCGCTACGACCGCCATGAATGGGGCGGGCGCCAGGCCGACGAGTACCTGCGCCGCGTGGGCATCGTGCCGCGCGAACGCTTCGAGCTCAACGCGCTCAACGCCATCGCGGTGATGGTGGACCGTGGCCTGGGTGTGTCGCTGGTACCCGACTGGGCGCGGCCATGGCCCGAAGGGCTGGCGGTGGCGCGGCTGCCGCTGCCCGAACCGTGCGAGCCGCGGCGCATCGGCATGGTCTGGTCGCGTTCGTCGGTACGCATCCGCCAGGTCAACGCGCTGCTGGAAGAAGGCCGCGCCGAACTGTTGCCCGGCAGGGCCTAGCCGCGCCTGCCGGCGCAGCCCGTGCGCCTTTGCCGCACGCCCGCTACCGGCATGATCCGCAACAAATCCTAGGCAGTGAACATACGATTGCGCGCTTCTATCGTCATGAAGTCGCACCTAGTCTTCGGCCAAGACCGGCCGGTGCGTGACCAGATCCCGTAGAGGATCGTCCTCCACCCCGGCCCGACGGGCGCGAGCCCGGACGCGATATCCGGCACGTTCGACTCCCCGGTCGTCGGTGCCGCAATCCACTTCGGGGGGAGAGAATCAATGATCAAGCCACTTACGGCCGCCATCGGCATGGCCCTGCTCGCCGGCATGAACGGTGCCGCCTGGGCGCAGGACGCCCAGGACAAGAACCAGGACAAGGCCGTCGACCTGGACCAGGTGATCGTCACCGGTACCCGCACCGCCACCGCCATCGACAAGATTCCCGGCGCCATCACCCTGGTGTCCAAGGAAGAAGTGCAGCGCACGCTGAGCCTGACCGAAGACGCGACCGCGGTGCTGGCCCGCACCGTTCCCGGCTACGCCGAGTCCTCGCAGGCCATGAGCAACACCGGCGAAACCCTGCGCGGCCGCATCGCGCTGCGCCTGTTCGACGGCATCCCGCAGGGCTCGCCGCTGCGCGAAGGCAACCGCAACGGCACCTTCACCGACATGGGCGTGGTGGGGCGCATCGAGGTGATCAACGGCCCGTCCGCTTCCGAAGGCATCGGCGCGGCCGGCGGCATCATCAACTACATCTCCAAGGTGCCGACCGTCGAAGGCCACGAGACGGAAGTGATCTCGCGCTACTCCACCCAGTTCGGCGACGACAGCGCCGGCTGGAAGCTGGGCGTGAACCATGCCTACAAGGGCGATGACGTGGATGCGCTGCTGAGCGCCTCGTACATCGACCGCGGCATCTCCTACGACGGCAATGGCCGCCGCATCGGCATGAACACCAGCGGCTCGACCTCCGACTCCGAGGCCCGCAACCTGTTCCTGAAGGCCGGCTACAACTTCGGCGAATCCGGCGCGCAGCGCCTGCAGGCCAGCTACAGCCGCTTCAAGATCGACGGCAAGGCCAACTACCACCAGGTCGAAGGCTGCCGCTACGACCCGGTGTCGTGCCCGGTGCCGACCACCAATACCTCCGAGCGTGGCGCCATCGCCGGCTCGCTGGCCGAATTCAACGATTTCAAGCAGTTCGCGCTGAACTACAGCAACGGCGACCTGTTCGGCGGCACCCTGGTGGCCGACTACTACTGGGCCGACCAGGCCATGCGCTACCTGCCGGAGAACGGTGACGACAAGCAGCTGGTCAAGGTCGGCGCCGGCTTCGACGAAGCCCAGCGCATCTACGACCAGTCCGAGATCACCTCGAAGAAGCAGGGCCTGCGCAGCTCGTGGACCCGCGGCGACATATTCGGCCTGGAAGGGCTGCAGCTGCGTGCCGGCGTGGACCTGGTCAAGGACGAGGCCGCGCAGCGGCTGGCGCTGACCAACCGCCTGTGGGTGCCGCCGATGAAGTACACCAGCACCGCGCCGTACGCGCAGCTGACCTGGGACATCGGCCCGGTGACCGTCAGCGGCGGCCTGCGCCGCGAAGACGGCGAGCTCAAGGTCGACAGCTACACCACCACCGCCTACCGCAACGGCGTGTTCGTGCAGGGTGGGGGGCTCAAGTACGCCGAGAACATGAAGAACCTCGGTGCGATCTGGCGCGTGACCGACGAGCTGTCGGTGTTCGCGTCCTACGGCGAGGGCTTCGGCCTGCCCAACATCGGCATCCCGCTGCGCAACATCAACGTGCCGGGGCAGTCGGTGGACCGCATCTCCGACCTGCAGGCGATCATCGTCGACAACCGCGAGTACGGCTTCAACTGGCGCGGCGACCGTGGCGCGCTGGGCATGTCCTACTACGACAGCCGCTCCGAGTTCGGCACCTCGCTGGCCATCGATCCGCGCAGCAATGACTTCATCCTCAGCCGCGCACCGACCCGCATCAAGGGCTTCGAGGCCAACGGCGAGTGGCGCTTCAGCGATGCCTGGAAGGTGACCGCGCTGTATTCGCGCATCCGCGGCACCACCGAGTACTACCCGGGCTCGGGCCTGATCAAGAAGATGGGCGTGCTGGACATCAACCCGGACAAGATCGGCGCCTCGGTGGCCTGGAACTTCGTGCCCGAGGCCAACGTCACCCTCGGCGCGACCAAGCTGCTCGACCGCGATCTGCGCGCCACCCATACCCGCCCGAGCGATGGCGCGGTGTATGCCAACGCGGAGAAGACCGAAGGCTACGTGCTGTTCGACCTGGTGGTGAACTACGACACCGGCCGCTACGGCAAGCTGTCGCTGGGCATCGAGAACCTGTTCGACAAGCAGTACATTCTGAGCTGGTCGCAGTTGCCCGGTTGGCAGAACTACTGGTCCGGCCGTGGCCGCATGGTCTCGCTGAGCCACAGCATCAAGTTCTGATCGTTTCACCCCCAGCGGCGTCCCGGTTCTCCGGGGCGCCGCTTTCGTTTGCAGGGCCCGGCGCTGCCGCCATCACCCCGGGATCGGTGTGGCCTGAAGCAAGCGGAGTTCCCTTTGCACCGGCGCGCCCTGCGTCTAGGCTGGTCCCGGCAAAGCGCACCCCGGCGCCAACGCACGCCCCGCTCGCTCCCGCGCCTGCACGGCCGGGCCATACGGAACCGCAGCATGCACTCCACGGCACCCACAACCGGCACCGCAGCATCCCCGGCATGGCGATCGCCAGCGCGCTGGCTGCTTTGCTGGATGCTCGCGGCCGCCTGCATCGCCCCGGCCGGCGCGCGCGACGATGACCGCTGGCAGCGGCTGGACGGCTTCCTCCAGGACAGTACCGGCAGCGGCCGCTTCCCCGGCGCGGTGGCGCTGGTCGAGCACCGCGGCCGCATCGTTTTCCATGGCCGCTGGGGCCATGCCGACAGCGCGGGCACCCGGCCGTTGCGCGAAGACGCCATTTTCCGCATCTACTCGATGACCAAGCCGGTGACCTCGGTCGCGGTGCTGATGCTGATGGAGGAGGGGCGGCTGGCGCTGGACGATCCGCTGTCGCGCTACCTGCCGGCATTCGCCGACCGCCAGGTCGTGGTCGGCGGCGACGCGCGGCATCCGCAACTGGCGCCGTCGCCGCGGGCGATCACCCTGCGCCACCTGCTCACCCATACCAGCGGGCTGGCGGCGGACTCGGCCGCGCACCCGGTCGCGACCGGGCTGCTGGATGCCGCCGGCATCGATGCGGCCACGTCGCTGGAGGACGTAGCCGCACGCCTGGCGACGCTGCCGCTGGCCGATGCGCCCGGTACCCATTTCCATTACGAAGGCAGCAACACCGAACTGCTGGCGCGGGTGGTGGAAGTCGTGAGCGGGCAGCCGTTCGCGCAGTTCCTGCAGCAACGCATCTTCGATCCGCTGGCGATGCGCGATACCGGTTTCGTCGTGCCCGCCGCACAGCGCGGGCGCGTGGTGGAGCTGCCGACCGGCACCGACGATGGCCGCCTGCGCGTGGCCGGCACGCCCAGCGCGCTCAGCCCCGGCGTGCGCCTGAGGGGCTACGACAGCGGTGCCGGCGGCCTGTACTCCACTGCCGCCGACTACCTGGCATTCGCGCGCATGCTCCGTGACGATGGCCGTGCGGGCGGGCGCCGGCTGCTGGCGCGCAAGACCGTGGACCTGATGATGGCCGACCAGCTCGGTGGCTTCGTACCCGCCGTGCCGGGCCCGGCGCCCGGCGAAGGCTTCGGCCTCGGCGGTTACGTCGTCGTCGACCCGGCCGCGCGCGGCAAGCTGGGCAGTGCCGGGCAGTTCGGCTGGTCCGGCGCCGCCTCGACCTACTTCACCATCGACCGCCGGGAGCGACTGGTGGCGATCCTGATGCTGCAGTACCTGCCCGCCGGCCCACGGCCGCTGGCCTCGCCTTCGACCCGCTTCTACAACCTCGTCTACCAGGCCATCCCATGAGCTCCACCGTCCTCGTCGCCGGCTCGGCCAATCTCGATTTCGTGGTGCGCGCCGCGCATGTGCCGGCGCCGGGAGAGACCGTGCTCGGTCGCCAGTTCCGTACCTTCCCCGGTGGCAAGGGCGCCAACCAGGCGGTGGCCTGTGCGCGTGCCGGCGGTGCCGATACGCGCATGCTGCTGGCCCTGGGCGAGGACGACTTCGCCAGGCCGATCGAGGCCTCGCTGGGCGACGCCGGAGTGCGGCTGCATGTGGTGCGCGATGCGCAGCTGCCGACCGGCACCGCCTTCATCTGCCTGTCCGACGATGCCGAGAACGCCATCACCGTCGCGCCCGGCGCCAACATGGCCCTGCAGCCGATGCACCTGCCGCCGCTGGACGGCGTGCAGTGGCTGCTGCTGCAGCTGGAGACGCCGCTGGACACCGTGCTCGCGCATGCGCGGGCCGCACGTGCGGCCGGGGTCAAGGTGGCGCTCAACGCCGCACCGGCTCAGGTGCTGCCGGCCGAGCTGCTGGCCGCGCTGGACATGCTGATCGTCAACGAGGGCGAACTGGACGTGGTCGCCGGCCACCCGCCGGACCTGGCCACCGGCCTGGCGCGACTGCAGGTGCCGTGCGTGATCGTCACCCTCGGCGCGCGCGGCTGCCTGGCGCGCAGCGAGGGCCACATCCTGCTGCAGCCGGCATTTTCCATCGAGCCGGTGGACACCACCGCTGCCGGCGATACCTTCTGCGGCACGCTGGTGGCATCGCTGGCGCGCGGCCAGACGCTGCAACAGGCGCTGCTCCGCGCCAGCGCCGCGTCCGCGCTGGCCTGCACCCGGCTGGGTGCGCAGTCCAGCATCCCCGACCATGCCGAGGTCGCCGCACTGCTGGCCGATACCGCACGCGTCCCCGGTGCCGCCGCCCATGCCGCGCTGGCGATCGCCTGCGCGCTCTGACCCTTTCCGCTTTCCGTTGGATGAATGCCATGACCACGCCGTACACCACGCCCGATTACGACAACGAAGCCGCCGACCACGGGCGTGAGGCGATCACCACCGAATACAAGTTCTCCCACGTCACCACCGGCCGCTATCTGCCCACCCCGGGCAAGGCGCCGGCTTGGCCGTTCGCCGACATCGGCAGCTGGATGATCGACGCCAACGCCAGCGCCGCCGACTGGCTGACCGAACTGAAGGACTGGCGCCGCGAGCACCTGGTGCGGATCGGCTACACCGACGCCAACTACCGGCGCCCGGAACTGCAATGGGCGCAGCGCAACTTCGTGCATGCGCAGATGATGGTCGAGGACCGCTACTTCTTCGACGTGGATACCGCGCAGTACACCGTGGACCGCTACCTGGACGACCTGGTCGCGCGCTTCGGCGGGCTGGACTCGGTGCTGATCTGGTACATCTATCCGAACATCGGCATCGACGACCGCAACCAGTTCGACCTGGCGCACACGCTGCCCGGCGGCATCGAGGGCCTGAAGGCCGCGGTGCAGGCATTCCAGAAGCGCGGCGTGCGCGTATTCCTGCCGGCCAAGCCCTGGGACCACGGCACCCGCGACCCGG
This sequence comes from Stenotrophomonas acidaminiphila, assembly GCF_001431595.1. GTDB lineage: Bacteria > Pseudomonadota > Gammaproteobacteria > Xanthomonadales > Xanthomonadaceae > Stenotrophomonas > Stenotrophomonas acidaminiphila. The sequence goes on along the minus strand of NZ_LDJO01000020.1, from coordinate 4,924 downwards.
GCGTGACGCACTGGGACGGCATGGCCGCGATCATCAAGGCCACCGGCGCCGACGGCATCAACGGCGATACCTTCAACGGCGTGCCGCGCGCGTTCTTCGATGCGTGCGACGCCAACGGCAACCCGGTGGTGGTGCAGCCGGAGTCGACCATCAGCTCCGAGGAGCAGCTGATCTGGAACGTGCAGAGCTGGGGCAAGAAGGCGCCGGACGGCCCGGTGCCGCCGGTGTCCAAGTGGAAGTGGCTGGAACCCCGGCACATGGTCAACTACGAGAACCGCTGGGGCCGCAACCGCAACCACGACCTGCAGTACTGCTTCTTCAACGGCATCGGCTACAACGCGTGGGAGAACATCTGGGGCATCTGGAATGCGTTCACCCCGCGCGACGGCGAGACCCTGCGGCGCATCGCGGCGATCTACCGCCAGTTCCCGCAGCTGGTGGTTTCGCTGGACTGGGAGCCATACCAGGTCTGCTTCCAGGGCGGCATCTTCGCCAGCAGGTTCCCGGTCGGGGGCCTGACCCTGCACACCCTGGTCAACCGCAACGAGTACCCGGTCGACGGCGAGCAGATCGGCCTGGCGCACGTGGAGGGCACCCGCTACTACGACGTGTGGCATGGCGTGGAGCTGTCGCCGGTGGTGCGTGACGGCGTGGCGGTGATCGAGCTGCCGATGGAGGCGCGCGGCTTCGGCGCGGTACTCAGCGTGCAACCGGGCGTGGTGGTGGATGGTTTCGACGCCTTCATGGCCGCGGCCGCCACGCGTGCCCGGCAGCCGCTCAACAGCTACTCCGGCGCCTGGAAGGCGGCCCCGCAGCAGCTGCGCGAGATCCCGCCGACCGCGGCGCAGGCGGTCGCGCCGGACGGCATGGTCGGCATTCCCGCCGGCGAATTCGTGTTCGCCGTCGGCGGCGTCGAGATCGAGGGCTTCAACTGGGCCGGGCAGGACGTGCAGTTCCCCTGGGAAGACTGCCCGCGCCGCCACCACCGCCGGCGCATGCAGATGGCGGCGTTCCACATCGACCGCCATCCGGTCACCAACGCGCAGTTCAAGGCGTTCATCGACGCCACCGGCTACCACCCGGCCGACGACATCAACTTCCTCGCCCACTGGGTGGACGGTGCGCCGCGTGCCGGCTGGGACAACAAGCCGGTGACCTGGGTATCGCTGGAAGACGCGCGCGCCTATGCCGCCTGGGCCGGCAAGCGCCTGCCGCACGAATGGGAATGGCAGTACGCCGCACAGGGCAGCGATGGCCGGCTGTATCCGTGGGGCAACGACTGGGACCCGGCCCGGGTGCCGCGTGTGAACCGCGGCCGCCGCATCCTGCCGCCGGACGACGTCGACGCGCACCCGGACGGCGCCAGCCCGTTCGGGGTGGAGGACCTGGTCGGCAACGTGTGGCAGTGGACCGACGAGTTCGTCGACGACCATACCCGCGCGGCGATCCTGCGCGGCGGTTCCAGCTACCAGCCGCAGACCTCGCACTGGTATTTCCCGCAGGCATACCGGCTTGACCAGCACGGCAAGTACCTGTTGATGGCGCCGGCCAAGGACCGCAGCGGCATGCTCGGCTTCCGCTGCGTGGTGGACGCGGCATGAGCGCGGCCATTGCCTGCGGCCAGCAGTGGGTGGGCCCGGCGGCGGTACGGCTCGACGGCCTGTTCGGGCAGATGCTGGCCGCCAACCGTGGCGGCCGGCTGAGCCACTTCATCGTCGATGAGGACAGCCCGTCAATCAGCATCTTCGGCCAGGCGCACAAGTGCCGGAACCAGGAAGGCGACTGGTACGGCGAGCATGCCGGCAAATGGCTCTCCGCCACCGCGCGGGCGGTGGCGCAGGGTGGGCAGCCGCAGCTTGAGGCCAACCTGCGCCGCGTGGCCGACTGGCTGGTCAGCCAGCAGGACGACGACGGCTATCTGGGCAACTACGCCGCCGACCGCCGCTTCACCGTGCCGCAGCCGCCCAGGCCGGAAAGCTGGAACGGCGAACCGGCGCTGCGCACCTGGGACATCTGGACCCACAGCTACCTGGTCCTGGGTTTCCTGGAAACCTGGCGCGCGCTGGGCGAGGTGCGCTACCTGCAGGCCGCGTGCCGCATTGCCGACCTGTGCTGGCAGGCGCTGGAGTCGGGCATCGACATCACCACGCTCGGCAACCACCATGGCATGTCCGCCACGGTGCTGCTGGACCCGGCCGCCGACCTGTACCTGGTCACCGGCGAGCCCCGCTATCTGGCGCTGGCCGAGAAGATCCTGCAGCAGGCCAATGCCAACCCGCGCCTGGCCCTGCTCGACAAGGCACTGGCCGGCGAGGACGCGGCCTTCATCGCCACCGGCAAGGCCTACCAGCTGTGCTGGAACCTGGTCGGGCTGGCCAAGCTGTACAAGGCCACCGGCAAGGATGAGTACCGCGTCGCCGTCGATGCGCTGTGGAACAACATCCGCACCCACCACCTCACCCTGGGCGGCGGCCCGTGGGGCGGGGTGGCGCACCGTTCGCGCGAAGTGTTCAACGCGCCGCGCACGTTCTTCCCGCAGGCCTACGTGGAGACCTGCTCGGTACTGGCATGGATGCAGCTGAACCGCGAGCTGCTCGCGATCACCGGCCATGCGCGCCATGCCGACGAGCTCGAACGCACCGCCTACAACGACCTGCTGGCGGCGATGGCGCCCGATGGCGAGGACTGGTGCTACTACACGTTTCCCAACGGCAAGCGGGTGCACACCACCTACTGGCGGTGCTGCAAGTCCTCCGGCGCGATGGCGGTGGAGGAACTGCCGCAGGTCGCCTACGGCACCACCGCCGACGGCAGCCTGCGGGTCAACCTGTATGGCGCCGGGCAGGCGACCCTGCACCACGCCGAGGCCGGCGCGGTGACGCTGCAGCAGCAGACGCGCTATCCGTTCGACGGCCGGATCACGCTGCAGGTGACGCCGGAAAACCGCGCCACCTTCGGCATCGGCCTGCGCATCCCGTCCTGGGCCGGGGATGCACGCATCCGGGTCAACGGCATCGAGGTGCCGGTGCAGGCAGGCGCCGATGGCTTCGTGCAGCTGCAGCGGCAATGGCAGGCCGGTGACAGCATCGCCGTGGTGCTGCCGATGCAGCCGCAGCTGCAGCGTGCGGCCAACGTCAACGTACAGGAGTCGCGTGCGCCGGATGGCTCGCCGGTGGCGCAGGAAGTGCTGCGCTGGGAGTACGCCGGCCTGACCTACGGCCCGCTGGTCTACGCCACCACGCTGATCGACGGCTACAAGACCGACGAGACGGTGAAGCTGCCTGCCGGTGATCCGGCGCAGTGGTTGCGGGTCGGCGAGGACACGGGCGAGGGCGCGCCGCTGACGATGCAACTGGAATGCCGCGCACCGCTTCGGTTCGAGCCTTACTACCGCTGCGGTGGACGCGTGCACGGTGCCTGGCGGCTGACCTGGCTGTCGCTGGCGCCGACACCCTGACGGCGCCGCGCCACGGCCATTCGCCGCTTTAAGTCCTCGCTGAAAATACCCGCACGATATGTTTCTTCCCGGCCCTGCGGAGGAAACTGCAATCAAGGAATCGAGTGCACCCCATGCCCGCAAGCCCAAGCCCGTCACCCTTCGACATCGCCCGCCGCGACGGCGCCAGCGGCCCGCTGAGCGGCGTGCGCGTGCTCGATCTCAGCGCCTACATCGCCGGCCCCTACGGCTGCACGCTGCTGGCCGACCAGGGCGCGGAAGTGATCAAGGTGGAACCGCCGGCCGGCGACAACCTGCGCAAGTATCCGTCCACGCTGGAAGCGGAAAGCCGCGCCTTCCTCGGCGTCAACCGGTCCAAGCGCGGCGTTGTGCTCGACCTGAAGCAGCCCGACCAGCGCGCGGTACTGATGCGGCTGGTGCGCGAGGCCGACGTGCTGGTGCACAACTTCCGTCCCGGCGTACCGGCGCGGCTGGGCATCGACTTCGACAGCCTGCAGCGGCTCAACCCGCGGCTGGTGTACTGCGCGGTCACCGGCTACGGCGAGACCGGCCCGCTGCGCGACAAGGCCGGCTACGACCAGGTGCTGCAGACCATGACCGGCATGTGCGCGATGCAGGGCAAGCCCGGCGGCGCACCGGAAATCCTGTACGGCTCGGTGGTGGACTACTACGCCGCCGCGCTGGTGGCCGCGGGCGTGTCCTCGGCGCTGTACGAGCGCGAGCGCAGCGGCGAGGGGCAGTACGTGGGCGTGTCGCTGCTGCGCAGTGCGTTGGCCATGCAGTCGGCGCGGATGATCTGGGCCGAGGGCGAGCCGGAAGCAGTCGGCCGCGACATGCGCTCGGGGGGTGTCACCGGCATCCATCCCACCGCCGATGGCTGGCTCTACATCTCGGCCAACACGCCGCATTTCTGGCAGGCGCTGTGCGAGAAGACCGGACTGCCGGAACTGGCCGCCGACCCGCGCTACGACACCGTGCGCAAGCGTGCAGCGCACTCGGACGAACTGCTGGCGCGGTTGCACGCGGCGTTGGCCGCGCGCAGCGCGCTGGAATGGGAAGCGCTGTTCGGCGAGGACGTGCCGTGCGCGGCCGCGCGCAAGGTCGAGGACATGTTCGAGCACCCGCAGGTGCAGGCCGGCGAGATGATCGCATCGCTGCCGCACCCGGTGCTGGGCAGCTACCGCGGCATTACCCGTCCCATCGTTTTCGGCCGCACGCCGGGCCCGCAACCCTTCGCCGCGCCGGTATTCGACCAGGACACCGCCTCGGTCCTCGCCCGCGTCGCCGAAGACGGCGCCACGCCCTGACCTGGAACCTGCAATGACCCGATCCAAGCTCGCCCAGCTGCGTGAACTGTCCGTCGTGGTCGCCGATACCGGCGACTACGACGCCATCAAGCGCCTGCGCCCGGTCGACTGCCCCACCAACCCGACGCTGGTGCGCAAGGCGCTGGACCTGCCGGTCTAA
>NZ_LDJO01000002.1 GCF_001431595.1 Stenotrophomonas acidaminiphila | reverse complement strand
CCGCCGTGGCTTCGTGCACTGTGCTGGGTACGGCCTGGACCTAGTGGACCGAGGTGGTGGGCACAGTCGCGGCGCGCTGCTGCGCCGGCCACAACAGGTAGAGAAAGGCGCTGCTGCTACCCAGCAAGCGCGCCTGGCCGGGCTGCGGCGGCGCATCGCCCAGCATTTGCACGCGCGCCGGCGTGCCGCGGCGCTTCTCGCGCACCAGTTCGCCCTTGGTCTGCATGTACACCGCCGAGCCCAACAGCATGAACAACGCCACCACCAGGCTCACCCCGGTGATGGGGTGGATGCCAATGCCGTCCCAGGTCATGATCCGCGCCTTCGGAAACGCCATGCGCGCCCACCAGCGTCGCCGGCGCAGGTCGGCCACGTAGTCCGGGTAACGGCGGCGCAGCGCCTCCGGCCAGCTCACCAGTACCGCCAGCAGCACGCCGATGGCGAAGATCAGCACACTGCCCGGGTCGCGCAGGCCCGCCACCAGGTAATCGCTGGCCTGCAGGTAATCGGCAATGCTGATGCCGAAGCCGTGGTAGAACCACGCGCTCGACCACAGCCCCAGGAAACCCACCAGCACGTACGCCGCTGAAAACATCAGCGCCGGCTCGCGGCACCCGCGCCGCCACAGGTTCAGCACCCACGATTCATCGCCCGTGCCCACGTCGGGACTCGGCGACCCTTTCATAGGCTTGGCGGGCGCCGCGCCCGCCGGCCCCGCCTGTTTGTCGTCCTGCCCTGGGTGCGG
>NZ_LDJO01000019.1 GCF_001431595.1 Stenotrophomonas acidaminiphila | reverse complement strand
CAGACCCGGCCGGCCGGGCGCTCGCGCAGGCGCGCGGCATCGTCCGCCCAGGCATCGCGCAGACGTGCGGCCAGCGCGGCGGGCAACTGCCCGTCCAGCGCATTGCCGGGGCGTTCGGCGACGACGATATGCGCCAGGTCCAGCAGGTGCTCCCATTCATGCCAGGTCGGCAGGCCCAGCAGGCTGTCCGCACCCATCAGCAGCGCCACCGGAGCCGTGGCGCCGGTTTCGGCGCGCAGTTCCCGCAGGGTGTCCACGGTCCACGACGGTACCCCGGGCTGGCGGGCGGCGCGACGCAGTTCGCGGGTGTCGACCCACAGGCCGTCCTCGCCGGCGACCGCCAGTTCCAGCATGCGCGTGCGCTGGGCGGCATCGGCGCCCGGCGGCGGCCGGTGCGGCGGATCGGCGGCCGGCATCAGCCGCACCGGGGCATGCAGCTCGTCACGGGCGCAGCGGGCAATGGCCAGGTGGCCGTTGTGGACCGGGTCGAAGGTGCCGCCGTAGACCAGCACCAGGTCGCCACCGGGCCGATCCGGGCGCGGTCCCGGCATGGGCGCCACGGTCAGCGCGTCCCGCGCGCCAGCAGGCGCACCGCCTGCGCCTCGGCCACCGCCAGCAGCAGGCGCTCCAGCGCCAGCCACGGATCGCCATCGGCGCGGCCCTTGGCCATGCGGTCGACCTGGCCGGCCTCGGCCACGAAACGTTCCCAGCGCTGCGCCGCCGGATGTCGCTGCAGCGCGCGCTTGAACGGCGCCTGCCGCGACTCCCAGATGCCGCGTGCCTTCATTTCACCGGCGAGATTGCCGCCACCGGCCTGCACCCGCGCCAGCCCGGCGGTGAGCAGCAGTTCGCGGATCAGGATCGGGGTCAGCGCGGCCACCACCTCGCCCTCGGCGCGCAGCCCGGCGAGCATCCGCACCACCGCCTGCGGCTGCCCGGAGAACGCGGCCTCGACCAGCCGGAACACGTCGTAGCGCGCGGCATCGGCGACGAGTGCTTCCATCTTCGCCACGTCCAGCGTCTGCCCTTCGGCCAGCAGCGCCAGCTTGTCGATTTCCTGCGCGGCGGCCAGCAGGTTGCCCTCCACGCGCTCGCTCAGGCGTTGTACCGCGGCCGGTTCGGCTCGCAGCCCCCTGGAGCGCAGGCGACGCTCGATCCAGTCGCCCAGTTCGTGCGGCTTGATCGCCCAGGCCACCGACAACACGCCGACGCGCGCCACCGCATCGGCCCATTTGCCATGGTGCGACTTGCTCCACTCGCCGGCGGTGATCAGCAGCACCACGTCGGCCGGCGGCTGCGCGCAGAACGCGCTGATCACCTCCGCGCCCTCCTTGCCCGGCTTGCCGCCGGGCAGCCGCAGCTCCACCAGCCGCCGCGCACTGAACAGGCTGGGCGCGTTGAAACTGGACGCCAGTTGCCCCCAGTCGAAATCGCGCCCGTCGGCATCGAATACCTCACGCTCGCCGATGCCCTCGGCACGCGCCTTCGCGCGCACCGCATCGGCCGCTTCCAGCACACGCAGCAGTTCCGGCCCGGCGATCAGGTAGACCGGCGCCAGCGGCTGGGCACCGGCCTGGCTGGCAAGCTGCTCGGGACGCAGTTCCATCGCTCAGCTCCCGCGCGCCGGCGCCGCCAGAATCGGCATCGCTCAGCCGTCCTTGCCGGGGGCGGCGGGAGCGGCGTTGCGTTCCTTCTCCATCTGCGCACGCGTCACGCTGTCGATCCGGCGCAGGATCGAGGCGGACATCTCCCGGCGCAGTTCGTCGGCAAGGATCTCGCGTTCGGTGGTGGTGCCGGTGGCGTCGGTCGGCTCGGACACGTAGTCGCGCGACAGTTCGATCACCTGCTCGGGCACCAGCACGCTGCCGTCGGGATGCCGGAATACGAACACCACCGCGTAGCGCATGCTGTATTCCTGCGTGCGGCCCTGCGCATCGATGGCGATCGGCAGGTCACCCCAGCGCTCGGAGCGGATCTGCAGCCGGGCCGCGCCCTTGCCGGGCTCGTCCTCGCCGACGACGATCGCGCCGGACGCATGCAGCCCGCGCCCAAGCAGCTTGACCAGTTCGCTGTAGCGCACTGTGGACTCGACCTTCACCGCCGGGGTGTCGTCCGGCAGGGTGAGCTTGTTGCGCAGGTGGAAGCCGCAACCGGTCAGGCTCACGGCAAGGACGAGGGCGGTCAGGTATCGGGTCATGGGCACAGTCTGGCGGAGCCGGCGGGGGGCGGCAACAGAAAACCGCCGCATCATCGCCCATCGGGCGTGAGCGGGGATGAAACCGGGGATCGCCGGTCAAGCTGTCCCGGAGCGGACGCCGTTGCGTGCGAAGACAGGCCAGAACCGGAGCATGCGCACGTGCTGCCGGGTAAGCACTTGCGGAAAAGCTGCTCTCCACTTCCATGCCCCCCGGTCGGGGGGCTATCCGCGCGGCGCGGATGGGGGACGCCGCAATGGAGCGCAGGCCGCACCGGATGACGAACGCACAGCCGCGCGCCCGGATGGCGAACCATCAGGACGCGCCGCAGGCGGATCACCCCGCCACGATGTTGACGATCTTGCCCGGCACGATGATGACCTTGCGCACGGTCAGGCCTTCCAGGAACTTGGCCGCGTTGGGCTCGTCCTTCGCCGCGGCCTCGATCAGCTCGCGGCTGGCATCGGCGGCAACGTCGATGGTGCCGCGCAGCTTGCCGTTGACCTGCACCGCCAGGGTCAGCGCATCCTTGACCAGCGCGCCGGCATCGACCTGCGGGAACGGCTGGTCTTCCAGCAGGGTCTCGCCGTGGCCCAGCGCCTGCCACATGGCATGGCAGGCGTGCGGGGTGATCGGGTTGAGCAGCAGCACCGCCGCCTGCAGGGCTTCCTGGCGCACCGCACGGCCCTGGGCGCTGGCATCGTCGAACTTGGCCAGCACGTTCAGCAGCTCCATCACCGCGGCGATGGCGGTGTTGAAGGCGTGGCGGCGGCCATAGTCGTCGCCGACCTTGCCGATGGTCTCGTGGGTCTTGCGGCGGATCGCCTTCTGCCCGGCGTCCAGCGCGGCGACGTCCAGCGCCGGCGCGCTGCCGTCGGCGGCATGCCGGTGCACCATGGTCCACAGCCGGCGCAGGAAGCGCGCCATGCCGTCAACGCCGGCCTCGTTCCACTCCAGCGACTGCTCGGGCGGCGCGGCGAACATCGAGAACAGGCGCACGGTGTCGGCGCCGTACTTGGCCACCATCGCCTGCGGATCGACGCCGTTGTTCTTGGACTTGGACATCTTCTCGGTGCCGCCGATCACCACCGGCTGGCCGTCGCTGCGCAGGGTGGCGCCGGTGATGCGGCCGCGCTCGTCGCGCACCACGTCCACGTCGGCCGGGTTGAACCAGTCCCTGGAGCCATCGGCGTTGAGCCGGTAGAAGGTATCGGCGATCACCATGCCCTGGCACAGCAGGTTGCGTGCCGGCTCGTTGCTGTCGACCATGCGCGCGTCGCGCAGCAGCTTGTGGAAGAAGCGGAAGTACATCAGGTGCAGGATCGCGTGCTCGATGCCGCCGATGTACTGGTCGACCGGCAGCCAGTAATTGCCGCGCTTGTCCACCGCCTCGCGCGCACCCGGCGAGGTATAGCGGGCGTAGTACCAGCTCGACTCCATGAAAGTGTCGAAGGTGTCGGTCTCGCGCTCGGCGGCGGCGCCGCATTCCGGGCAGGTGCACTTGCGCCATTCCGGGTCGGCCTTGATCGGCGAACCGGTACCGGTGAACTGCACGTTCTCCGGCAGCACCACCGGCAACTGGTCTTCCGGCACCGGCACCGCGCCGCACGTGTCGCAGTAGATCACCGGGATCGGGCAGCCCCAGTAGCGCTGGCGGCTCACGCCCCAGTCGCGCAGGCGGTAGTTCACGCGGCGCTGGCCCTGGGCCTTGCGTTCGAAGCGCTCGGCCAGCGCCTCGAAGGCACCCTGGAAATCCAGCCCGTCGAACTCGGCCGAATTGACCAGTTCGGTCTCGCGGGTCTTGTCGCCGTACCAGTCCTGCCAGCGGTCCGGGTCGTAGCTGCGCTCGTCGTCGTTCTTCGGGTGCTTGAGCGCGATGACCTGCTTCTTCGGCAGGCCGTACTTGCCGGCGAACTCGAAATCGCGCTGGTCATGGCCGGGCACGGCCATCACCGCGCCGGTGCCGTAGCCCATCAGCACGAAGTTGGCGACCCAGATCGGCACCTGCTCGCCGCTGACCGGGTGCACCGCCTTCAGGCCGGTGTCCATGCCACGCTTTTCCTGGGTTTCCAGCTCGGCCTCGGAGACGCCGCCCTGCTTCAGCTCGGCCAGCATCGCCGCCAGCGCCGGGTTGTTCCTGGCCGCGTGCACCGCCAGCGGGTGTTCGCCGGCGATGGAGACGAAGCTCACGCCCATCACCGTGTCCGGGCGGGTGGTGAACACGCGCAGCGGATCCAGCACGCTGCCGTCCACGTCGCGCACGTCGAACTGGATCTCCAGGCCTTCGGAACGGCCGATCCAGTTGCGCTGCATGGTCTTGACCGATTCCGGCCAGCCGTCCAGCTCGTCCAGGCCATCCAGCAGCTCCTGGGCGTAGTCGGTGATGCGCAGGAACCACTGCGGGATCTCGCGCTTTTCCACCAGCGCGCCCGAGCGCCAGCCGCGGCCGTCGATGACCTGCTCGTTGGCCAGCACGGTCTGGTCCACCGGGTCCCAGTTCACCACCGCGTTGCGGCGATAGGCCAGGCCCTTGCGCATCAGCCGGGTGAACATGCGCTGCTCGTGCACGTAGTAGTCCGGCGTGCAGGTGGCGAACTCGCGCGACCAGTCGATGGCGTAGCCCAGCGACTTGAGCTGGCCGCGCATGTGGTCGATGTTGGCGTAGGTCCACGTGGCCGGCGCGGTGTTGTTCTTGATCGCCGCGTTCTCGGCCGGCAGGCCGAAGGCGTCCCAGCCCATCGGCTGCAGCACGTTGTGCCCGGTCATGCGCTTGTAGCGGCTGATGACGTCGCCGATGGTGTAGTTGCGCACGTGGCCCATGTGCAGCGCGCCGGACGGATACGGCAGCATCGACAGGCAGTAGTACTTGGGCTTGTCCGAGGTTTCGTCGACCTCGAACGCGCGGGTGGTTTCCCAGTACTTCTGGGCAGCGGTTTCGACCTGCTGGGGATCGTAGATGTTGGTTTCGACGCTGGACATGAAAGCGTTGGGGCTGCGGCAAAGCGGGACAGCGTACCGCAGTGCACCAGAGTGCTCCAATCCGGCCCACCCCGCCTCCCCCGGGAAAAACCCGTTCCCTGCAATATCAATCGCTTGCACGTTGCCGCCGGGCACCGCCCGCGGCAGCCCCGGGCGCCACACCGGTTTCCCGCGCCGGCCCGCTATGCTGCCGCCTCCACCCCAGGGGAAACACACCGATGCCGATCCGCCGCCGCTTCGCCTCCCTCCTGCTGCTGGCCTGCGCACCGGCCTGGGCCGAACCCGTCGCCGTGCAGTGCGGGCGCCTGTTCGACGCGCGCAGCGGCCAGCTCAAGGGACCGCACACGCTGCTGGTGGCCGATGGCCGCATCCGCCAGGTGCTGCCCGGCACCGGTGCCGATGCCGCGGGTGCGCGGGTGGTCGACCTGGGCGACAAGGTCTGCCTGCCGGGCTGGACCGACCTGCACGTGCACCTGGGCAGCCAGTCCAGTCCGCAGAGCTATTCCGAGGACTTCCGCCTGGACCCGGTGGACCATGCCTTCCGCGCGGTCGGCTATGCCGAGAAAACCCTGATGGCCGGCTTCACCAGCGTGCGCGACCTCGGCGGCGAGGTCAGCCCGCACCTGCGCGATGCGATCAACCAGGGGCTGGTGAGGGGCCCGCGGATCTTCGCCGCGGGCAAGTCCATCGCCACCACCGGCGGCCACGCCGATCCGACCAACGGCTGGAACGAGCGGCTCGCGCACCTGGTCGGCGCGCCCGGCCCCGCCGAAGGCGTGGTCAACTCGGTGGACGAGGCGCGGCAGGCGGTGCGGCAGCGCTACAAGGAAGGCAGCGACCTGATCAAGATCACCGCCACCGGCGGCGTGCTCAGCTACGCACGCTCCGGCGATGCACCGCAGTTCACCGTGGACGAGATCAAGGCCGTGGTCGATACCGCGCGCGACTACGGCTTCCGCGTGGCCGCGCATGCCCACGGCACCGAGGGCATGAAGCGCGCGGTGCAGGCCGGGGTCACCAGCATCGAGCACGGCACCTACATGGACGACGAGGTCATGCGGCTGATGAAGCAGCACGGCACCTGGTACGTACCGACCTTCTACGCCGGGCGCTTCGTCACCGAGAAGGCGGCCATCGACGGTTACTTCCCCGAAGTCGTCCGGCCCAAGGCAGCGCGCATCGGCGCGCTGATCAGCCAGACCGCGGCCAAGGCCTACCGCAACGGCGTCAGGATCGCGTTCGGCACCGACCAGGGCGTGGGCCCGCACGGCGACAACGCGCGCGAATTCGTCTACATGGTCGAAGCCGGCATCCCCGCAGCGTACGCGTTGCAGGCCGCCACCGTGCATGCCGCGCAGGTACTGGGCGTGGACGACCAGGGCGTGCTGGAGCCCGGCAAGCGTGCCGACGTGATCGCCCTGGCCGGCAACCCGCTGGAGGACATCAACGCGGTGCTGGACGTGCGCTTCGTGATGAAGGACGGGGTGATCTACAAGCAGTGACGACGGCGCCTGGCCGCAGGGAGGCGCCGCGCGTCCTCAGCGCGGCGCCAGCCGTGCCAGCAGCGCCAGCCACAGCGCCCAGCCCAGGAACGCCAGCCGCTGCGCCATCGCCACCGGCATCACGCTGCCGAACACGAACGCGCTGCACAGCATCCACACCGCGCAGGCCACCGCCAGGGTGGCGACCGGCCGCCACGCCGCATCGCGCGCGGCGCCCACGTGCAGCATCGCCGCGCCGCCACAGAACGCCACCAGCCACAGCAGCCAGACGCTGGCGTGGGCCTGGCTGGCGCGGTTCTCGATGTCCTGCGCGTCCAGCGGGAACACGCCCATGGCGGCGAACGCCAGCCCGGCCAGCAGCAGCATCTGCCCGGCCACCCGCAGCGGCCGCGAGGCCGTGGCCGGCATGCGCAGCACCAGCCCGAGCGCGGCCAGCGCCGCCAGCAGCCCGGGCAGCACGAAGCCCAGCGCATTGAAGGAGCCGGCACCGGGAACCCCGGTGGCCCCCAGCAGCGAAACCGGATGGCGCATCTGGTCATAGAACGGCAGCCGCGCGCCGAACACCGCCAGCGCCACCAGCCATATCGCCACCGACGCCGGTCCGGCCCAGCGCGCCATCTGTTTCCACACCATCGACATCCGATCCCTTGCACGCCGGCGCGGGCGGCGCCAGCCGATGGCGGCGATTGTGAAGGTTGCCGCGGCGGTACGCACGCCGGAGCGGCCGGCTCAGCCCTGCCAGCGGAACACATCCTCCACGCCGACGCCGAATGCGCGGGCGATGCGGAACGCCAGTTCCAGCGACGGCGCATAGCGCCCCGCCTCCAGCGCGATGATGGTCTGCCGGGTCACGCCGCAGGCGTCCGCCAGTGCCTGCTGGGTCATTGCGCCGTGTTCCAGGCGCAGCCGGCGGATGTCGTTGCCGACGGGCGTGCCGCTCACCGGCGGTCGTGCCGGTAACGCCAGAGCATGACCGCGGCGTGCACGCTGAGCGAGAGGCAGACCAGCCAGACGAGGAAACTCCCCATCCAGGCACCGCCGCGTGCCGCGACGAAATCCGCCTGGTCCTCGGCCAGTACCGAAACCACGACCAGCATCAGCGCCAGCGCGGCATAGCCGGCGCGCGCACCATGCGCCTGGATCGCCCGGTCGCGTTCGTCGGCCACGACCTTCCCGTCGCGGCGCAGGAACAGGAACGCGCCGACCAGCAACAGCCACCACGCGGGAGCCAGGACATCCGCCTGCCCGCCGCCGCCGGCGAGCAGCCAGCGCCCCAGCAGGATCGACGCCAGGCCGGCACTGGCCAGCAGCAGCCAGGCCAGCGTCTGCTGCCGGTTCATCGCCGAAAACACGTCCCGTGTGCGCATGCGCGTCCTCCTTGTCCGATCGCCCCCGGGATCGCCCCGCGTGGCCGCCCGTGCCGGCAACGCCGATGACGCCCCGGATGTAATGCAAACGTTACACCCGCCCGGAGTGATGTCCAGTATTTTTTACATCGGACTTGCATCCGCGGGCTCTGCCACCATCTTCGGCGAGACCTTTCCACTACGAGCGCCGCGATGTCCGACCTGCCCCACGTTTTCGACGCCACCACCGAGACCTTCGAAACCGACGTCCTGCAGAAGTCGCTGCAGACTCCGGTGCTGGTGGATTTCTGGGCGACCTGGTGCGGCCCGTGCAAGACGCTCGGGCCGATCCTGGAGAAGCTGGCCGGCGAGTACCACGGCGCGTTCGAGCTGGCCAAGGTGGACGTGGACAAGGAGCAGCAGATCGCCGCCGCGTTCCAGATCCGCTCGGTGCCGACCGTGTTCCTGGTCAAGGACGGGCAGATCGTGGACGGCTTCCCCGGCGCGCTGCCGGAAGGCCAGCTGCGCGAGTTCCTGGCCCAGCACGGCATCGCCCCGGCCGAGGCACCGGCCGCCATCGAGGACGAACCCGCCCCGCTGGACCCGCTGTCGCAGGTTGCCGCGCTGCGCGAAGCCATCGCCGCCGAGCCGGACAAGGCCGAGCTCAAGCTGGACCTGGCGCTGGCGCTGATCCGCACCGGCGACGTCGCCGAGGCCGGGCAGCTGCTCGACGCCCTGCCCGCCAACCTGGCCACCGATGACCGCGCCATCCGCGCACGCGCACGCCTGGATTTCCATGCCGCGGTGGCCGACGCGCCGCCGGCCGACGCCCTGGCCGCCCGTGTCCAGGCCGATGGCAACGACCTGGAAGCCCGCCACCTGCTGGGCATCCGCCAGCTGCTGGGCGGCAACGACGAGGCGGCGCTGGAGCAGTTCCTGGAAATGCTGCGGATCGACCGCAACTACGCCGAGGGCACGCCACGCAAGGCGCTGATCGACGCATTCCGGGTGGTCGAGGACGACGACCTCGTCGGCCGCTACCGCCGGCGGATGTCGTCGCTCCTGTTCTGACCCGTCACTACTCGTTCATGCAGGTGAAGCAAGCCCTGCCGGATAATGCGCCGTTCATCGTGGTGATGACGCGCGGCAGTCCCTGCCGTGCCACATGGGGAGTGGGGGCGCGCGATGCAGGGCGCCGGTTCCCGCGACGGAAGGACCGATTGCCGATGATGTTGTTCAACCGGGGGGCGCTGCGCCTGACCGTTCTGCTGCAGATCGCGCTGGCGACGCTGCCGCTGTCGTGCTCGGCCGCGGCCAGCGCCCAGGACTGGAGCTACCGCGTACGCCCCGGCGACACCCTGTGGGACCTGGGCACGCGCTATCTCAAGCCCACCGTGTCCTGGGAAGAGCTGCAGAACCACAACGCGATCGCCAACCCCTACCGGCTGCCGCCGGGCCAGGTGCTGCGCTTTCCCATCGCCTGGCTGCGGGTCGAGCCGGCGCCGGCACGCGTGGTGGCCGTGCGCGGCCAGGTCGACGTCAGTGCTGGCGGCGAGCCGGCCGCCGCGGTCCGCGAAGGCATGCGCCTGCCGATCGGCAGCCACATCCGCACCGGTGCCGACGCCAGCATCACCCTGGCCTTCGCCGACGACTCGCGCCTGTTGCTGCGCGAAAACTCGGAACTGCGCCTGGACCAGCTCAGCAGCTATGGCGCCACCGGCATGGTGGATACCCGGCTGCGCCTGCAGCGCGGCCGCAGCGGCAGCCGGGTGACCCCGGCACAGGGGCCGGCGTCGCGCTACATGATCACCGCCCCCACCGCCACCAGCAGCGTGCGCGGCACCGTGTTCCGGGTCAGCGCCGGGCAGGACGGCGACCCGGCCGTCACCGAAGTGGTCGAAGGCCGGGTGCAGGTCGGCAACCGCCACGGCCAGCGGATGGTCGATCCCGGCCAGGCCAGCCTCAGCGCGTCGGCCACGCGGGCACCGGCACCGGCCCAGCCGCTGCCGGCCGCACCGGTGATCGATGCGGCGCGGCTGCGGCTCGAACCGCTGCCGCTGCTGGCGGCCTGGCAGCCGGTGCCGCAGGCGCGCGGCTACCGCGTGGAGGTGGTGCGTGCCGATGCGCCGGAAATCCTGCTGTTCGCGCGCGACACCCCCGATTCCAGCATCCGTATCGACGACCTGCCTCCCGGCCAGCTGCGGCTGCTGGTGCGCGCGGTCACCGCCGAGGGTGTCGAGGGCCATGACAGCGCCCACGATTTCCAGGTGCCCGACGGCCTGCCGCCGCCGCTGACCACCGCCCCGGTGCATGGCCAGACCCTGGCCCTGGCGCAGCCGCGTTTTGCCTGGGCGCAGGTGCCTGGCGCCAGCGGCAGCGTGCTGCAGATCGCGCAGGACACGGATTTCCGCCAGCCACTGGTCGAGCGTCGCACCGATGCCACCCGTCTGCGCTCGCCGGTCGCGCTCGCCCCCGGCGACTACTACTGGCGGGTCGCGTCGGTGGACGCGCAGGGCCGCAGCGGCCGCTTTGGGCAGGCCCTGCCGCTGCGCATCAGCGATGCCCCGCCGGAGTCCGGCCTGCAGCCGGCGCAGGCCGGCAAGGGCCAGCTGACCCTGCGCTGGCAGGCGGGCGCCGAAGGCCAGCGCTATCGCGTGCAGGTGGATCGCCGCGGCGATTTCAGCGCCCCCCTGCTCGACCGCGAAACCAGCGCGCCCGAGGTGGTGATGAAACAGCCGTGGCGCGGCGGCACCCTGCATGTGCGCATCCAGTACATCGACGACGACGGCTACGCAGCCCCGTTCTCGACCGCCCAGCAGATCCGGCTGCCCTGCAAGCTCTGCTATGGCGCCGGCGCCGGCGCGCTGCTGCTGTTGGCCCTGTGAAGCTGTTCCTGATGCCCTGGCCGTGGCGGCTGCTGCTGGCCGTCGCCCTGGGCGCACTGGCCGGTTGGGCCAGCCAGGCGCACCTGTTCTGGCAGCAGGACGAGCACGTCTATGACCGGCTGGTGGGCGGCTGGGATTACCCGCCCGACGACCGCCTGGCGCTGGTCGCCATCGATGAGCGCAGCCTGCAGCAGCTGGGGCAGTGGCCGTGGCCGCGCGGCACCCATGCGCGGCTGCTCGACCGCCTGCGCGAAGCCGGCGTGCGCCGGGTCGCGCTGGACCTGATGTTCCCCGAGCCCGACCGCAAGGATGGCAGCCAGGACGCGCAGCTGGCCGCGGCGATCAAGCGCAGCGGCAACGTCGTGCTGCCGGTACTGGCGGCCGCGGCCAGCGACGAAGCCGTGCCCGAGGAACTGCTGCCGGTGCCGGTGCTGGCCGCGGTGGCCGATGGCCTGGCACACACCGACATCGAGGTCGATGGCGACGGCGTGGCCCGCGGCCTGTACCTGAAGGCCGGCGTGGGCTCGGCCTACTGGCCGGCGCTGGGGCTGGCGCTGAGCGGTGTCAGCGGCCCGATACCGGGACTGGTCGATCCGGCGGCGGAGACGGTCTCGCCCTATCAGTGGCGACGCGACAACTACGTGCGGCTGCGTTACGCCGGGCCGCCGGGGACCTTCCCGCAGGTGTCCTACATCGACGTGCTCGAAGGCCGCCTGCCGCCCGGGCTGCTGCGCGACCGGCTGGTGATCGTCGGCATGACCGCCAGCGGCATCGCCCCGCGCCTGCTCACGCCCACTTCGCGCGAATACTGGATGAGCGGTACCGAATACCAGGCCAACGTCGCCTCGATGCTGCTCGGCGGGCACGTGATCCTGCCGCTGCGCCCACCCGTGCAGTTGGCCGCGGTGTTCGCGCTGGTGGCGCTGTGCGCACTGGGCATGACCCAGCGGCGGCTGTCGCCGTGGCTGGTCGCGGTACTGTCGCTGGTCCTTCCGCTGCTGCTCAGCGCGGTGCTGCTGCGCGGTTTCAACCTGTGGTTCGCGCCGGCCGCGGCCATCGGCGGCGCGCTGCTGATGCTGCTGGGCTGGGGCCTGTGGCAGCTGCGCTACTGGCGCCGCCAGGCCAACCGCGACCCGCTTACCGGCCTGGCCAACCGCATGCGCTTCGAAGAAGCGCTGCAGCTGGAATACGAGGCGGCCCGGCGCGGTGGCCGGCCGCTGAGCCTGGCCCTGATCGACCTGGACAACTTCAAGCATTACAACGACACCTTCGGCCACCACGTCGGCGACCTGGTGCTGCAGCAGACCGCCAGGATGATCGGCGAACTGGCGCGGCGGCCGCGCGACCTGGCCGCGCGCTTCGGCGGCGACGAGTTCGCGCTGATCCTGCCGGACACCGGCAGCGAGGGCGCGGTCCAGCTGGTCGAGGCGCTCGTCGCCCGGGTCCGCCAGGCCGGTGTCGCGGTCGGCAAGGGGCGCCAGGCCAGGATCAGCGTCACGGTCGGCCTGGCGACCATCGTCCCCGACGTCGATGGCCTGCCGGCACAGCTGTTCCGCGATGCCGACGCCTCGCTGTACCAGGCCAAGGCCGCCGGCAGGGACGGGTACCGGGTGGCCGACTGAGGCGCCAGCCACCTCACCATACGGGTGCGAATGCTAGACTCCCCGTCCCCCTGTACGCCCCACTCCGCCATGAAAGCCAGCACGTTCCGCCTCGGCATCAACCTGTGGCCGCCGTTCCTGTTCACCGGCATCCATGTCGCCGAGATCCATGCCGACTACCGCTATGTGCGCGTGGAACTGCGTGAGCGCCCGTGGAACGTCAATTACGTACGCACCCATTTCGGCGGCAGCCTGTTCGCCATGACCGACCCGTTCTGGATGCTGTGCCTGCTGCACAACCTGGGGCGCGACTACTACGTGTGGGACAAGGCCGGGGAGATCGAGTTCATCAAGCCCGGCAAGGGCACCGTCACCACCGAGTTCCGGCTCGACGCGGCCACGCTCGAGGAGGTGCGCGCGGCCACCGCCGAGGGCGCCAAGCACCTGCGCTGGTTCAGCAATGACGTGCTCGATGCGCAGGGCGAGGTGGTCGCACGCGTCCGCAAGCAGGTCTACGTCCGCCCCAAGCCTGAAGCGCGCCAAGCGCGCGGGTAGCCACGGCAGTGACCGCGGAGACGCGCGGCAGGCGCTGCGCGGTCGCGGCCCAGGCCACCCGGCCGCGTTTCAGGGGCTGGATGCGGCCAGCGGCAACGGCATCCGCAGCACCTGCCCCTGCCTGGCATAGGCCGGCGTTTCCAGCGCGGTGCCGTCGGCGGACAGGGTGATGGGGCGATGCGCACTGCGCAGCCCGGCAGGCAGCTCGCGCAGGTGCGCGCTCACCGCTTCGGCGTCCTGCAATGCCTGTCCGCGCATCCACAGCACCGCCTGCAGCAGCCGCAGCTGCGCGGCGGCATCCTGTTCCCGGTACAGGTATCCCGTGTAGGCGGGGCCGGCGATTTCGCTGAGGATGCAGCCGATGGCGTTGGTCAGGCACTGCGGCTGCCACCACGCCGCGGCCGGCAGGGACGGTAGCGGCACCCTGCGATCCTCGGCCACGGCCTGGCGTGCAGCCGGGAGGCAGGGCCAGGCAAGCGCCTCGGCCTGCCTCGCAAGGGTTTTGCGACCGTTGTATAACAGCCTGCCCGAGCGCGGGCCAGCCTCGATCTTGCGGTCCATCAACAGCGCGAAGCGTTGCTGCATGGCGAATTCCCCGCGCATGCCGTTGCAGACGACGGCCTCGTCCGCCGACAGCGGCGCGAACGCCGTGGCGCACCCCGATGGCAACGGCGCGTCCGCCGGGAGCTCGGCCAGCACCGCAGCGAACAGCTCCGCATTGGCCCGCAGCATGGCGATGCCCATCATCGTGGCCAGCAGGTTGTCGCCGTGCGCCATCAGCATGCGTCCGCTCCCGGCATCACGGCACAGCCCGGCCAGGGCACGCGCACTGTCGCCCTGCACGTGGGCCAGTGCATGCGCGCCCAGGGGAACCGCCAGCGGACCCAGCACCGGCCAGGGACCGGGCGGCGCCTGTACCAGCGGCGAGCGGTAATGCCCATGCGCCGCCAGTTCGTCCATGCGCGACAGCAGCGTGGCCCGCGTCGCCAATGCGGCGGCCACGGCCTCGGGCGCGCGGCGCACCCGCTCCAGGCAGGTGGCGGCATCGCGGAAACCGCACAGCGCCGGGTCGGCAGTGGGCGTCCGTGCCGCCCCGTCCACCGGCAGGGGCGGCGGCACGCCCGCTTCGCTTTCGGCGTCGCCGCGGATGAAACCGGGCGCGTAGCTGTCGTCATACCACGCCTGGAACCGGCGGGTGTGTTCATCCACCTGCGCCTGCCTGTGCACCAGCGGGGCTTGCATCTCCAGCGTCGCCAGGGTGACGTAGGCGTTGCTGCCGGGCAGGTCGTGCGGTGCCTCCAACGCGGCCAGCGCGCGCTGCTGCGCCGCGGATGGCGGCCATACCCAGGAGACCAGCAGCGCCACCAGCACCAGCAGCACCAGTCCGACCACACCCGCCACCACGCGTCCCAGCGTCCTGCCCATTGCATTTCTCCCTGGTGTCATGCCGCCTTCCGTGGGCGAACGCGGCGCAAGCACTGTTACATATACGGCAACGCAGCGGCGCGCAATCGTCATGCCCGGCTGCATCGCCGCACCGCTACAATCGGCGGATGTCGCCCGAAGCTTCCGCCGTCCCCCACCGCCCCTCCCTGCAGCGCCTGTTCCTGACCGGATTGCTGACCCTGCTGCCTATCTGGCTGACCTGGGTGGTGATCAAGTTCGTGTTCGTGCTGCTGTCCGGCATCAGCAGCCCGCTGGTGGTGCCGCTGTCCGAACGCATTGCCGCCTCCTTCCCGCATTACCTGGGCTGGGTACGGGTGGAATGGATGCAGGACGTGTTCGCCCTGCTCGCCACGCTGCTGGTGATCCTGCTGGTGGGCGTGCTCAGCCGCCGCGTCATCGGCCAGCGCCTGCTGCGCTGGTTCGGCGCGGTGATCCGCCGCATCCCGCTGGCCAGCATCATCTACGACAGCGCCAAGAAGCTGCTGGACATCCTGCAGACCCAGCCGGGCAGCACCCAGCGCGTGGTGCTGATCGACTTCCCGCACCGCGAAATGAAATCGGTGGGTCTGGTGACCCGCGTCATCCGCGAACACGGTACCGGCCGCGAACTGGCTGCGGTGTACGTGCCGACCACGCCGAACCCGACCTCGGGCTATCTGGAAATCGTGCCGGTGGAGCTGCTGACCCCGACCGACTGGACCGTGGACCAGGCCATGAGTTTCATCATCTCCGGCGGCGCGGTGGCCCCGGACAGCGTGCCGTTCACCCGCGCCGGCGAGCGCTGAAACGCCGCCCGCCAGGGCAGGAACATGGGGCGCCAGGCAGGCAATGGGGGTGACTGCCGCCTTTATCCGTTGCCGGTTCCTCTTCACTAGTTCCTGCCGCTGAGGCAAGCTCCCGGGCCTGTGCGTTTCCGGAACCACCGATGACCTCCAGCCCGCTTCGCTTTCTGGCGCTTGCCATGGCCTCCGTCCTGA
The DNA here is from genome assembly GCF_001431595.1 of Stenotrophomonas acidaminiphila. Taxonomy (GTDB): domain Bacteria; phylum Pseudomonadota; class Gammaproteobacteria; order Xanthomonadales; family Xanthomonadaceae; genus Stenotrophomonas; species Stenotrophomonas acidaminiphila. The sequence continues at coordinate 131,047 of NZ_LDJO01000019.1, read as the reverse complement.
TGTTCTCCGCCGCCGCGCCCGCCGAGGCGGCGAAGAAGAAGAGCCAGCGCCCGACCGCGACGCAATCGCGCACCGCCAAGCCCAAGGCACGCGGCAACAGGCCCCCGGCGCGTCCGGCGCCCCGTCCGGCGCGCGCGCCGCTGCCGGTCACCCAGGACAAGGCCACCCGCCTGAACCGGCTCTACGATGAGTACTGGGATGCGTCGATGCGGCTGAACCCGCTGCAGGCCACGTTCCAGGGCGACCCCCGCTTCAACGACCAGCTGCCCAACTTCCTGTCGCCGGCCTCGCGCCGGCAGGCGCATGAATTCATGGTCGAATGGCAGGGCAAGGCCGAGGCGCTGGGCAAGGAAGGCCTGCAGGGCCAGGACCTGCTCAGCTACGAGATCTTCGTGCGCGACGCGCACATCTCGCTGGCCGCCGAGCAGTACCCGTCGTGGATGCTGCCGATCAACCCCTACAACAACCTCGCCAGCATCATCGCGGTGCTCGGCTCGGGGGCCGGCGCGCAGCCGTTCCGCACGGTGAAGGACTACGAGAACTGGTCGCGGCGCTCGCTCGGGGTACCGGCATTGTTCGACCAGGCCATCGCCAACATGCGCGAAGGCATGGCCGCCGGCGTGGTGCAGCCGCGCGCGCTGATGGAAAAGGTGCTGCCGCAGCTGGACGCGGTGATCACCCCGACCGCCGAGGAGAGCATCTTCTGGGCGCCGATCCGCAACATGCCGGAGGATTTCCCGGCCGCGGACCGGGAACGGTTGAGCGCCGAGTACAAGCGCATGATCGAGTACCGGCTGCTGCCGGCCTACCGCGCCCTGCGCGGCTTCATCGCCACCCAGTACCTGCCCGCCACCCGCGCCAGCGACGGCCTCGGCGCCCTGCCCGGTGGCCAGGCCTGGTACGCGCACACCATCGCCGGGTTGACCAGCGCCTCGCGCACGCCGGCCGAGATCCACGCGCTCGGCGAGCAGGAGGTCAAGGACCTGCAGGAGCGCATCGCCCGGGTGATGAAGGAAGCGAAGATCCGCGGCTCGATGCAGAAGGCGTTCAACGCCATGCGCAACGACCGCCAGTTCACCTTCCGCGACGAGGCCGCGCTGCTGGCGCGCTACCGCGAGGTCGGCCAGCAGGTCGATGCGGCGCTGCCGGCATTGTTCGCCACCCGTCCCAGGGCGCCGCTGCAGGTCCAGCCGGTGGCGGCCGAGCACGCGCTGACCGCCAGCGCCGCCAGCTACCAGCCGCCGTCGCCGTCGCCGGCCGACGGCAGCCAGCCCGGGGTACTGCAGGTCAACACCCGCGACCTGCCGTCGCGCAAGCGCTGGGCGGTGCCGATGCAGTACCTGCACGAAGCCATCCCCGGCCACCACCTGCAACTGGGCCTGCAGCAGGAACTGTCCACGCTGCCGCGCTTCCGCCGGCTCGGCGGCGACGTCGCCTTCATCGAGGGCTGGGGCCTGTACGCCGAATCGCTGGGCGATGAAATGGGCCTGTACCGCGACCCCTACGACCGCCTCGGCTACCTGCAGACCACCCTGCTGCGCACCGTGCGGCTGGTCGCCGACACCGGCCTGCACGCGGCCGGCTGGAGCCGCCAGCAGGCGATCGACTACATGGTGAGGAACGCCGACATCAGCGCCGCCGACGCCGCCGCGGAGGTCGAGCGCTTCATGGCGCTGCCCGGGCAGACGCTGGCCTACCGGGTGGGTGAGATCAAGATCCGCCGTCTGCGCGAGAAAGCGCAGGCGGCGCTGGGCGAGCGCTTCGATCCGCGCGAGTTCCACGACGAAGTACTGAAGGACGGCTCGATGCCGTTGGATATTCTGGAAGCGAAGATCGACCGCTGGATCGCCAGCAAACAGAACTGACCCTGCAAGGAGCCGCCATGCTGCCGTGGATGTCCCGACTCGCCCCGCTGTGCCTGTTCGCGTTGTCCACGGTCGCCGGCGCCGCGCCGCTGGCGCCACCCGATGCCGGCATCGACGGCCTGATGCAGCGCTACGACGGCCGCGTGCCCGGTGCCGCGGTACTGGTGCTCAAGGACGGGCAGCCGGTGTTCCGCCGCGGCTACGGGCTGGCGGTGGTGGAGGACGGCACGCCGGTGTCGCCGGCCACCAACTTCCGGCTGGCGTCGGTTAGCAAGCAGTTCACCGCCGCGGCCATCCTGCTGCTGGCCGAGGACGGCCGGCTGTCCATCGACGACCCGCTGAAGAAATGGCTGCCCGGCCTGCCGGCGGTGGCCGACGCGATGACCCTGCGCCAGCTGCTCAGCCACACCAGCGGCCTGCTCGACTACGAAGACCTGATGGACCCGGCCGACACCCGCCAGGTACACGACATCGACGTACTGCATCTTCTGCAGAAGGAGAACCGCACCTATTTCGCGCCGGGCAGCAGCTACCGCTACAGCAACAGCGGCTATGCGCTGCTCGCGCTGGTGGTCGGCAAGGCTTCCGGCAGCGACTTCGCCAGCTTCCTGCGCCAGCGCATCTTCCTGCCGCTGGGCATGACCGCCACCTTCGCCCACCAGGACGGCGTGGACGAGGTGCCCGACCGCGCCTACGGCTACAGCCAGATCGACGGCCACTGGCAGCGCACCGACCAGAGCACCACCAGCGCGGTGCTCGGCGACGGCGGCATCTATTCTTCCATCGACGACCTGGCCAAGTGGGACGCCGCGCTCTACGACGAGCGCCTGCTGCGCCGCGCCTCGCTGCAGCAGGCCTTCAGCGCGGCCACGGCGACGCCGGAACCCGACGTGCCGCACTACGGCTTCGGCTGGCGCATCAACGGCGACGCCCTGTGGCACAGCGGCGAGAGCATCGGCTTCCGCAACGTGATCGTGCGCTACCCGAAGCAGAAGCTGACAGTGGTCGTGCTGAGCAACCGCAACGACCCGGAACCCTATGCGCTGGCGCTGCAGATCGCCCGGCGCTGGCAGGAACCCGGGCAGTGAAGCTGGCGGGGATCCACCATGTCGCGCTGATCGCGTCGGACTACCCGCGCTCGCGCGACTTCTACACCCGCATCCTCGGGCTGGAGGTGGTCGCCGAGCACTTCCGCGCCGAGCGGCAGTCGTGGAAGCTGGACCTGCGCCTGCCCGACGGCACCGGGCTGGAACTGTTCTCCTTCCCCGCGCCCCCCGCGCGCCCCAGCCGCCCGGAAGCGCGGGGCCTGCGCCACCTCGCGTTCCGGGTCGCCGCGCTGGACCCGGCCATCGCCCACCTGCAGGCCCAGGGCGTGGCCTGCGAACCGGTGCGCGTGGACGAGTACACCGGCCGCCGCTTCACCTTCTTCGCCGACCCCGACGACCTGCCGCTGGAACTGTACGAAAGCGGCTGAGCCGCGTGCGGTCACATCGCCGCCCCCGGCACGTCATTGCTCCCAATGACTTCCGGCGCATTGCGTGGCCAACAGCGGCACCGGAAAGATGTCCATATCTTCCAGGGGGTGCCCGTCCATGTTGCAGATCCGCGGTCTGTCCAAAACCTACGCCAACGGCGTGCATGCGCTCAGGGATGTCGACCTGGACATTCCGCGCGGCATGTTCGGGCTGCTCGGCCCCAACGGCGCGGGCAAATCGTCGCTGATGCGCACCCTGGCGACGCTGCAGGAAGCGGATGCCGGCAGCGCCACGCTGACCACCGCCGATGGCGCCGGCATCGACGTACTCAAGGACAAGGACGCGCTGCGGCGCCGGCTGGGCTACCTGCCGCAGGATTTCGGCGTCTATCCGAAAGTCAGCGCGCTGGACCTGCTCGACCATTTCGCCGTGCTCAAGGGCCTGACCGCGCGCGCGCAGCGCCGGGAAGTGGTCGAGGGCCTGCTGCAGCAGGTGAACCTGTGGGATGCGCGCAAGCGCAAGCTCGGCACCTATTCCGGCGGCATGCGCCAGCGCTTCGGCATCGCCCAGGCGCTGCTCGGCGATCCGCAGCTGGTGATCGTCGACGAACCGACCGCGGGCCTGGACCCGGAAGAGCGCAACCGCTTCCTCAACCTGCTCGCCGAGATCGGCGAGAACGTGGTGGTGATCCTGTCCACCCACATCGTCGAGGACGTCACCGACCTGTGCCCGGCCATGGCCATCATGAACAAGGGCCAGGTCCTGCTGACCGGCAAGCCGGCCGATGCGATCGCCGCGCTGCAGGCGCAGGTCTGGCGCAAACAGGTGGCCAAGGCCGCGCTGACGGACTATGAAAGCCGCTTCACCGTGCTGTCGACGCGACTGGTGGGCGGCCACCCGGTGATCCATGTGTTCGCCGACAGCTGCCCGGAAGCCGGCTTCGAGCCGGTGGCGCCGGGCCTCGAGGACGTCTACTTCCAGCGCCTGCGCCTGCAGGCGCAGGCCGCCTGACGGAGACGACCATGACCCTGGCCTTCCTGCGCTTCGAGCTGCGCGAGCAGCTGCGTTCCCCCTTGCTGTGGCTGCTGGCGGCGCTGTTCGCCCTGCTCGCCTTCGGCGCCGCCTCCAGCGATGCCGTCCAGATCGGCGGCGGCATCGGCAACGTGCACCGCAACGCACCGTCGGTGATCGCCACCTTCATGACCTCCTTCACCCTGATCGGGCTGCTGGTGGTCACCCTGTTCGTCAGCAATGCGCTGCTGCGCGACTTCGAGCTGGGCACCTCGGAGCTGGTGTTCTCCAGCCCGATCAGGCGCCGCGACTACCTGCTGGGCCGGCTCGGCGCCGCCCTGCTGGCCAGCCTGCTGATGTACGCCATCATCGGCATCGGCCTGTTCGCCGCCCAGTTCATGCCATGGATCGACGCGGCGCGGCTCGGCCCGGTGTCGCTGCGCCCGTACCTGTGGTCGTTCGCGTTCATGGTGCTGCCGAACGTACTGTTCACCACCGCCCTGCTGTCGCTGCTGGCGGTGACCACCCGCAACATCCTGTGGGTCTACATCGGCGTCATCGTGTTCTTCGTGCTGTATGGCGTCAGCCGCGCGCTGCTGGCCGACATCGACAACCTGCGCATCGTCTCGCTGCTCGACCCGCTGGGCATGCGTGCGATGGGCCAGGCGATGCGCTACTGGTCGGCCGAGGAGCGCAACACCGGCCTGCCCGCCTTCACCGGCTACCTGCTGGAAAACCGCCTGCTGTGGCTGGCGGTCACCGCCGCCCTGTTCGCCGCCACCTTCGCCCTGTTCCGCACCGAGCGCAGCGGCACCGGCCGCAGGCGCGGCAGGAAGACCGCCAGCGTCGCCACCACCGACGGCAAGCGCAGCCAGGTGGTCGCCCCCCGGGTCACCCCGGCGTTCACTGCCGCCACCGGCTGGCGGCAGCTGCTGCGCCAGGTCGGCTTCGATGCCCTGGGCGTGTTCCGCAGCGCGCCGTTCCTGGTGCTGCTGGTGCTGGGCATGGCCAACTTCATTCCCAGCGCCCTGCACCGCCGCACGATGTACGGCACGCCCAGCTGGCCGGTGACCTCGCAGATGCTGGAGGCGCTGCAGGGCAGCTACAGCTTCCTGCTGATCATCATCGTGCTGTTCTATGCGGGCGAGCTGGTATGGCGCGAGCGTGGCGCGCGCATCGCCGGCATCAGCGACGCCATGCCGGTGCCCAACTGGGTGCCGCTGCTGGGCAAGTTCCTCACCCTGGTCGCCGTGGTCGCCGCGTTCCAGGCCGTTGGCGGGCTCACCGCCATCGCCATCCAGCTGGGCAAGGGCTACACCCAGGTCGAGCCGCTGCTGTACGTCAAGACCCTGGCGCTGAACTCGGTGGTCTACATCCTGATGGGCGGGATGGCGCTGGTGCTGCAGGTACTGAGCAACAACAAGTTCGTCGGCTATGCCCTGCTGATCGTGCTGCTGATCGGGCAGTCGGTGCTGGGCATGCTCGACTACACCCAGAACCTGTACAACTTCGGCAGCTGGCCGAATGCGCCGTACTCGGACATGAACGGCTACGGCCATTTCGTGACCGGGCAGCTGGCCTTCCAGGGCTACTGGGCGCTGTTCCTGCTGGTCCTGCTGCTGCTGTGCGCGGCGCTGTGGGTGCACGGCGTCGACTCGGCCTGGCGCCAGCGCCTGCGCCTGGCCCGGCAGCGCCTGCGCGGCCCGCTGGGCGCGGGCCTGGCAACCGCGACGCTGGCCTTCATCGCCTGCGGCGGCTGGCTGTACTGGAGCACCAACATCCGCAACGAATTCGTCTCGCCGGACCAGGTGCTGGACCGCCAGGCCCGCTACGAGCGCGAGTACCGAAAGTACAAGGACCTGCCGCAGCCGCGCATCGTCGCCGTGGACAACCACGTCGACCTGCGTCCGGAAACCCAGAGCGTGCGCATCGACGGCCGCTACCGGGTGCGCAACACCCATGCCACGGCCATCCCGGCCATCCATGTGGCGATGGCCGACGACCGCACGCTTGCCGGCATCGAGCTGGGCGGCGCCCGGCTGACCACCCACGACGCGCAGCTGGGCTACCGCATCTACACGCTGGATGCGCCGATGCAGCCCGGCGAGGAACGCGACATCACCTTCACCGTGGACATCCACCCCGACGGCATCACCGCCGGCCAGGCGCAGACCGAGATCGTCGACAACGGCAGTTTCTTCAACAGCCGCGTGCTGCCGGCGTTCGGCTACGACAGCGGCGTGGAGATCAGCGACCGCAACGAACGCCGCAAGCGCGATCTGGGCGAACCCACGCGCATGCCGCGGCTGGAGGACCAGGCCGCGCGCGCCAACAACTACATCTCCAACGACGCGGACTGGCTGGATTTCCGCAGCACCATCTGCACCGCGCCGGACCAGATCGCGCTGGCGCCGGGCTACCTGCAGAAGGAGTTCGAACGCGATGGCCGCCGCTGCTTCAGCTATGCCATGGACCGGCCGATGCTGAATTTCTACGCCTACCTGTCGGCACGCTGGGAAATGAAGAAGGCGGCCTACAACGGCATCCCGATCGAGATCTACTACGACGCCAAGCATCCGTACAACGTGGACCGGATGATCGAAGGCGTGCAGAAGTCGCTGGCCTACTACGAGGCCAACTTCAGCCCGTACCAGCACAAGCAGGTGCGCATCATCGAGTTCCCGGGCTACCGCTCGTTCGCGCAGAGTTTCGCCAACACCATCCCGTACTCCGAATCGATCGGCTTCATCGCCGACCTGCGCGACAAGGATGACGTGGACTACGTGTTCTACGTCACCGCGCACGAGGTGGCGCACCAGTGGTGGGCGCACCAGGTGATCGGCGCCAACATGCAGGGCGCGACCGTGCTGTCCGAATCGCTGTCGCAGTATTCGGCGCTGATGGTGATGGAGAAGGAGTACGGGCGCGGCCACATGCGCCAGTTCCTCAAGGACGAACTGGACAAGTACCTCTCCGGCCGCGGTGGCGAGGACGTCGAGGAGCTGCCCCTGTACCGGGTGGAGAACCAGCAGTACATCCACTACCAGAAGGGCTCGCTGGTGTTCTACCGCCTGCGCGAGGAGATGGGCGAGCAGGCCCTGAACCGCGCCCTGTCGCGCTTCATCCAGGCCAAGGCCTTCCAGCAGCCGCCATACACCACCTCGGTCGAGCTGCTGGAGTTCATCCGCGCCGAGGCCGGCCCGGCGCACCAGGCGCTGATCACCGACCTGTTCGAAAAGATCGGCTTCTACGACAACCGCGTGGTCGAGGCGACCGCGACCCGGCGTGCCGACGGCCGCTACCACGTGACCATGAAGCTGCATGCCGACAAGCGCTACGCCGACGGCGTGGGCAAGGAGACGCCGGGGACGCTGGACGACTGGATCGAGGTCGGCGTGTTCGCGAAGGGCCCCTCGGGCAAGGAACGCGACGAGAAGGTGCTTTACCTGCAGCGCCACCACGTCACCACGGCCGCGCCGGAGTTCACCGTGACCGTCGACGGGCGCCCGGACGAGGTGGGCTTCGACCCCTACAACAAGCTGATCGACCGCGTGTCGGCCGACAACCGCAAGCGGATCGGCTACCGCTGACGGTGCTGATCCGATCCTGACCGGGCGTGCTGCGGTGCGGATTCCGTACCGCAGCGAATGGGTATACATTCGCCAGCATCCGGTTGCACCGGACCACGCCATCCGCCCTGGGAGGGGACACATGCGCAAGACCTTCAAGACCCTGTTGCTGGCCCTGCCGCTGGCCATGGCCGGCATCACCGCCGCGCAGGCCGACAACGCCAGTGCCGAAGGCCGCTGGCGGCAGATCGACCCGGACACCCACCGCGCCAAGTCGATCGTCGAGATCAGCCGCACCAGCAACGGCGCGCTGCACGGCCGGATCATCGAGCTGCTCAACCCCAGCCGCCCCAACCCGACCTGCGACAAGTGCAGCGACGACCGCAAGGGCAAGCCGATCACCGGCATGGAGATCATCCGCGGCATGCGCGCCGACGGCGCCAACAAGTGGAGCGGCGGCAGCATCCTCAAGCCCGACGAGGGCAAGGTCTACAAGTCCAAGATGGAGCTGATCGAAGGCGGCCGCAAGCTGCAGGTCTCCGGCTGCATCGCCTTCATCTGCAAGTCGCAGGTGTGGGAACGGATGTAACCGGCCACCTCGGCGCCTCCCGCGAAACCCGGCCCAGGCCGGGTTTCGCGCTTGCGGGGCGGGTTTGCCGGTCGCCACGGCGGGGCATGCGATAATCGCCGGTCCCCCTGTTCTCCCCAACGGCCATGACCCGTACCGCGCTCGTCACCAACGCCCTGCCCTATGCCAACGGCCCGCTGCACCTGGGCCACCTGGTCGGCTACATCCAGGCCGACATCTGGGTACGCGCGCGCCGGCTGATGGGCGGCAAGGTCTGGTACGTCTGCGCCGACGACACCCACGGCACGCCGATCATGCTGGCCGCGGAAAAGGCCGGGGTCAGCCCGGAAACCTTCATCGCCAACATCCAGGCCGGCCACGAGCGCGATTTCGCCGCTTTCGGCGTGGATTTCGACCATTATGACTCGACCAATTCGGCCGCCAACCGCGAGCTGACCGAGGCGCTGTACAAGCGGCTCGACGCCGCCGGCCACATCAGCCGCCGCTCGGTGGCCCAGTTCTACGACCCGGCCAAGGGCATGTTCCTGCCCGACCGCTACATCAAGGGCACCTGCCCGAAGTGCAAGTCGCCGGACCAGTACGGCGACAACTGCGAGGTCTGCGGTGCCACCTATGGCCCGACCGACCTGATCGACCCGAAGTCGGTGGTGTCCGGCGCGACGCCCGAGATCCGCGATTCGGAGCATTACTTCTTCGAGGTCGGCCGCTTCCAGGACTTCCTGCGCGACTGGCTGGCCGGCGACGTCGCCCTGCCCGGCGTGAAGGCCAAGCTGGCCGAATGGCTGGACGCCGAAGGCGGCCTGCGCGCCTGGGACATCTCCCGCGACGCGCCCTATTTCGGCTTCGAGATCCCCGGCGCGCCGGGCAAGTACTTCTACGTGTGGCTGGACGCGCCGATCGGCTACCTGTCCAGCTTCCGCAACCTGTGCGCGAAGACCGGCGACGATTTCGACGCGGTGCTGGCCGCCGGCAGCGACACCGAACTGCACCACTTCATCGGCAAGGACATCGTCAATTTCCACGGCCTGTTCTGGCCGTCGGTACTGCACGGCGCCGGCCTGCGCGCGCCGACGAAGCTGCACGTCAACGGCTACCTGACCGTGGACGGCGCCAAGATGAGCAAGTCGCGCGGCACCTTCGTCATGGCCCGCACCTACCTGGACGTGGGCCTGGCACCGGAAGCGCTGCGCTACTACTTCGCGGCCAAGTCCTCCGGCGGCGTCGACGACCTGGACCTGAACCTGGCCGACTTCACCGCGCGGGTGAACGCCGACCTGGTCGGCAAGTTCGTCAACCTCGCCAGCCGCTGCGCCGGGTTCATCAGCAAGCGCTTCGACGGCCGCCTGGCCGACGCGCTGCCGGATCCGGCCCAGTACGACCGCTTCGTCGCCGCGCTGGCGCCGGTGCGCGAGGCATACGAGCGCAACGATCCGGCCGCCGCGATCCGCCTGACCATGGCGCTGGCCGACGAGGCCAACAAGTACATCGACGACACCAAGCCGTGGGTGATCGCCAAGCAGGATGGCGCCGACGCCGAACTGCAGGCGGTCTGCACCCAGGGCCTGAACCTGTTCCGCGTGCTGGTGGCCGCACTCAAGCCGGTGCTGCCGGCCACCGCGCTGCAGGCCGAGGCCTTCCTCAATGCGCCGATGCACGGTTGGGCCGACATCGACGCCCCGCTCACCGCCCACACCATCGCCACCTACGTGGCGCTGTTCACCCGTATCGACCCCAAGATGATCGACGCCATGACCGACGCCTCCAAGGACACCCTCGCCGCCGCACCCGCCGCCGACGCCAAGCCGGCCAAGGCCGAAAAGCCTGCGAAGGTCGAAGCAAGGGGTGAGGCCAAGGCCGAAGGTGAAGCCCCCGCGTACATCGGCATCAATGACTTCGCCAAGCTCGACCTGCGCATCGGCAAGGTGCTCGAATGCGGTTTCGTCGAAGGTTCGGACAAGCTGCTGCGCTTCCTGCTCGATGCCGGCGACCTCGGCCAGCGGCAGATCTTCTCGGGCATCCGCGGCAGCTACGGCGAGCCGGAGAAGCTGGTCGGCCGCAACGTGGTGTTCATCGCCAACCTGGCGCCGCGCAAGATGCGTTTCGGCCTGAGCGAGGGCATGATCCTGTCGGCCGGCTTCGATGGCGGCGCACTGGCGCTGCTCGACGCCGATGCCGGCGCGCAGCCGGGCATGCCGGTACGCTGACGCCGGCCGCGGTACGGCCGGGGGCCCCGGGCCTGCGCGTGCCGGCCCGGGGCCGCGCTCCGCGCCTGTCATTTCCCCGGCTGCTTCGCGTCCCCTTTGCCAGAGAAGGCCCCGCATCGGCACTGGAACCATGGAACTGGCCCTGTTCGATTTCGACCACACCATCACCGTCTGCGATACCTACAGCCGGTTCCTGCGCCGCGTGGCCACGCCCGAGCAGCGCGCGCAGGCATGGTGGCGCATCGGCCCGTGGCTGCTGGGCTACCGGCTGAAGCTGGTCTCCGCCACCCGCATCCGCCGCCGCGTCACCGCGCAGGTGTTCAGCGGCCGCCATGCCGGCGAGATCGCGCAGATGGCCGCCGACTATGCGCGCGACCACCTGCCCGGCATGGTGCGCCCGGAGATGCTGGAGCAGATCCAGTGGCACAAGGCGCAGGGCCACACGGTGGCCGTAGTCTCGGCCTCCATCGACCTGTACCTGCAGTCGTGGTGCCGGCAACTGGGCCTGCAGCTGATCTGCAACCGGCTGGAGGTGCAGGACAACCGCCTGACCGGGCGCTACGCCGAAGGCGATTGCGGGCCGTGCAAGGTCGCGCATATCCGGCAGCGTTTCGACCTGGGCGCATTCCGGCGCATCCACGCCTATGGCGACAGCGGCGAGGACAGGCCGATGCTGGCACTGGCGCACGAACGCTGGTACCGCGGCAGACCCGCTTCCTGACCACACGCATGCACGATACGCAGGACAACCTGATCGAACGCCTGGACCGGGTGCTGCCGCAGACCCAGTGCGGGCAGTGCGGCTACGACGGCTGCCGCCCGTATGCCGAGGCGATGGCGCGCGGCGAAGCCGGCATCGACCACTGCCCGCCCGGCGGCGACGCCGGCGCACGCACGCTGGCGCACATCCTCGGCGTGCCGGCGCGGCCCTACGACCGCGGCCGCGGTGCGCACATCCCGGCGCAGGTCGCGGTGATCGTCGAAGCCGACTGCATCGGCTGCACCAAATGCATCCAGGCCTGCCCGGTAGACGCCATCGTCGGCGGCGCCAGGTTCATGCACACGGTGCTGGCCGGGCTGTGCACCGGCTGCGAACTGTGCATCCCGCCCTGCCCGGTGGATTGCATCGTGCTGCAGCCGGCGTGACCGCCCCGCGGCCGTGGGGCTGTATCCCCGCCCCACGGCCGTCCCGCATCCCCATGCAGTCCTTCAGGCGGCGCCGGCAAGCCTGCGCAGGCCCGCCACCAGCCGGTCCATCTGCGCCGGCGCGGTGAAGATGCCCGGCGTGACCCGCACGCAGGCGCCATGCGCCAGTCCGTCGCGGTGCACGGTGAACACCCCGTGCTCCTCGAGCAGGCGCCTGGCCACGCCGATGTTCTGCTCCAGCGTGACCTGTCCCGCCAGCCGGAACGACGCGATCGCGCTGCTCAGCCGCGGCTCGTCCGGGCCCAGCAGCTGCAGCCCCGGCAGCGCACGCACCGCGTCGCGCCAGTGGTCGCGCAGGCGCAGCAGGCGCGCCCGCTTGGCCGCGGTCCCGATGCGCTGGTGGAACGCCAGCGCCGCCGGCAGCGCCAGGAACGCGGCGAAGTTGGCGGTGCCGGTGTGCACGCGGCTGGCGATGCCACGATCCGGATCGCCCATGTAGGGGTCGATGTCGGCTACCCGCCCGCGACGCACGTACATCGCCCCCACGCCTACCGGTGCGCCGATCCACTTGTGCAGGTTGATGCCGGCGAAATCCGCGCCCAGCGCATCGATGCGGGTCTCGACCTGGCCGATGGCGTGGGCGGCATCGACGATCACGTCCACGCCGCGGGCGCGGGCCATGGCCGCTATCTCCGCCACCGGCAGCAGCATGCCGTTGCGGTGGTTCACCTGGGTCAGCAGCATCAGTTTCAGGCGCGGGTTGCGCTGCAGCGCCTGCGCGTAGGTTTCCAGCACCTGCGCATGGCCGCAGGGCTCGGGCAGGGCGATCGCCACCGGCTCGACCCCGCGCCGCGCGCGCAGCCAGCGCATCGCGGTGATGGTGCTGTCGTAGTCGATGTCCGCATACAGCACCTGGTCGCCCGGCCGCAGCCGGTTGTAGCCGCCGATCAGCGCCTGCAGCGCTTCGGTCGCGCCACGGGTAAGCACCACCTCGTCCTCGCCCACGCCGAGGAAGCCGGCCAGCTGGCGCTGCACCTCGCGCATGCGTTGCGGGAACGCCACCCGCCCGAACCAGGCGTTGCCCCGGTTCACTTCGGCGGTGGCCTGCGTGTACGCCTGCAGCACCGGCCGCGCCATCGCGCCCCAGTAGCCGTTGTCGAGCATGACCACCTCGTCGCCGAGGTCGTACTGGGCGGCCACCGCCGCCCAATAGGCTTCGTCGCCGGCCAGTTGCGCCGGCGACCTCCCGGCCGGCGCCTCCGGCAGGTCCGGCACGTCCGCGGTGGCCGCGGTGGCCGCCGTCACCGCGCCGACAGCCAGTGGCATCAGCGCGGCACCGCGCAGCAAGCGTCGTCGCCCGCCGTCCATGCTCAGAACTTCACCCGGTATTCGGCATAGACGTTGCGCCCGTCGGTGTCGTACGGCGCGTTGCGCGAATACACCAGGCCGCGGCTGGCCTGGAACACCGCCTCGTCCGGATAGCGGTCGAACAGGTTGTCGGCACCGATGCGCAGGCTGTTGCCGGCGTTGAAGCGGTAGGCCAGCGCCAGGTCGAAGAACTGCATGTCGCCGAAGCGCTGGAAGATGTCGCCGGTGGCGTTGCCGGTGGAGTCGGTCCAGGCGCCGTAGTGGCGCAGCTTGGCCAGCACGCTCCAGTTGCCGATGGCGTAGTCGGCGCTGAACGTGCCCTTCTGCCGCGGCAGGCGTTCCTCGAAGATCACCCGCTGGGTCTGGCTGGTGGCGACGCTGGTCGCGCCCTTGTCCACCTGCGTGCGGTTGTAGTTCCAGCCCAGGGTCAGGTTGAGCCGGCCCGGGCCGGCGTCGCCCACCCAGCTGCCGACCAGGTCCACGCCGCGCGTGGTGGTGTCGAAATCGTTGGTGAAGTAGCTGACCGAGGTGTATCCCATCGGGTTGGGGATGCCGGCCGGGATCTGGAACGCGGCGGACTGGCTGAAACGGTCGGTGACCTTGATGTCGTACAGGTCCACCGAGCCGGAAAGGCCCGCATCGTTGCGCCAGGCCAGGCCCAGCGAGGTGGTGCGCGACTGCTCCGGCTTGAGCGCGCTGGCGCCCAGCTGCCGCGCCAGCGGATCGCTCGGCGACAGGCGCCCGGAGGTGAACACCTGCAGCGTCACCGTGTCCAGGCCCTGCACGGTGCTGGTGGTGTACAGCTGGCCCGGGGTCGGTGCGCGGAAGCCGGTGGACACCGAGCCGCGCAGCGCCAGCGCCGGGGTGACCTCGAAACGGGTGGAGAGCTTGCCGTCGAGGGTGCCGCCGAAGCTGGAGAAGCGCTCGTAGCGCGCGGCCGCACCGACGTTCCAGCGCGTGCTCAACGGCGCCTCCACGTCCACGTAGGCGGCATGGCTGCGCTGACTCCAGCGCCCGGCGTTGTCCGGGCCGAAGCCCGGCGCGCCGTTGGAGTTGCCGGCCAGTCCGGCCGCCGCGCCCGGGCCGATCGCGTACGACGCCGGATCGCCGGCATCCACGCCGTAGGTTTCCTCGCGGAACTCGGCGCCGAAGGCGATGTTCAGCGGCGCCGCCAGCACCGCCAGCGGCAGGCCGTAGACGAAATCGGCGTTGACGTTCTTCTCCACCTGCGACAGCCGCCCCAGGTAGAACGAGGTCGGGCTGGCCGGGCCCAGCGAGGCGTTGATCGACTCGTCCAGGGTGTACTCGATGCGGTTGCGGCCATAGGCGCCGCTGACGTCCCAGCTCAGGTCGGGGGTGAACTGGCCGCGCACGCCGGCCACCAGCTGCAGGTCGTCGTAGTCGCTGCCGTACTTGGGCGAAAAGCCGGTCGGGTACAGGCTGCGCACGTCCCAGCCGGGGAACACCGCGGTCGGCTTGTACACCGAGGCGGTGCCGTCGGGATTGCGCCAGTTGAAATCGCTGATGCCCTCGCCGCTGTTGTACAGGCCATGGGCATAGGCCTCGGCGGTCTGCCCGAACGGCAGCTTCAGGTTGAAGCCCAGCCGCCGGTTCTCCAGGTCGGGCTGGCCCCAGCGCTGCACCGGATCGGGCACCTGCAGCTCGGGATGCGCGTTCTGGAACGCGATCGCGTCCGGGCGCTGGCGGCTGCGCGAGGTGGCATCGGAGCTGTCGTAGTCGAGGAACAGCGACAGCACGCCGGCCTGCCCCAGGCCGACGCCGGTGCGGGCACCGAAGCGGCGGCCGCTGCCGTCGCCCTCGGCGTACTCGGACACGCCCAGCGTGAACTCGCTGCCGATGCTGTCGTCGAGGATGATGTTGATGACGCCGGCGATGGCATCGGAACCGTATTGCGCCGAAGCACCGTCGCGCAGCACCTCGATGCGCTTGATCGCGCTGGTCGGGATCTGCGAAAGATCCGGCCCCTGCGCACCGCGCGAGCCGAGCAGCGCCGAGCGATGCATGCGGCGGCCGTTGACCAGCACCAGGGTCTGGTCCGGCGACAGGCCGCGCAGGGTGGCCGGACGCACGAACACCTGGCCGTCTGCCATCGGCAGGCGCTGCACCACGAACGACGGCACCAGCTGCGCCAGCACGTCGGACAGGTCGGTCGATTCGATCGCCTGGATTTCCTCCCGTGAGAACACGTCCACCGGCGCCAGCGTATCGAACTGGGTACGGTTGGAGCCGCGCGTGCCGGTGACGATCATCGCGTCCAGCGTGGTCGGCGCGGCGACTTCGCCGGCAACGGCAGTGGCCGAGTCGGCGGTATCGGCGCGCGCATCGGCGCAGGCAAGGGGAAACAGGATGGCGGCAACGGCCATCGGCAGCAGGCAACGCTTCACGGGGCACTCCGGTATGCGGGAAACGGGCCGGCGGCGCCGACCCGGGACGCGCATGATCGGCGCACCGCGTTTCCCGTAGATGACAGGCGCGCGCACCGGTTGCGTTGCACGCGCGTCATCGCGGAGCGTTTACTCCAGCCGCTGCAGCTCCCACGCGCGGTGGATGCGCGCGTTGCGTTCGAAATCCGGGCCGATGGTCCTGGCACTGATCTCGCGGCAGCGCGCGAACCCGGCGATCGCGTTCTCTTCCAGCTTGAAGCGGCGGAAGTTGTTGGAGAAATACAGCACGCCGCCCGGCGCCAGCCGCGCCACCGCCGCGCGCAGCAGGCGCAGCTGCTCGCGCTGCACGTCGAAGTCCTCGGCGCGCGCGGAGTTGGAGAAGGTCGGCGGGTCGCAGAAGATCACGTCGTAGCGGCCCTGCTCGGCCTCCAGCCACTTGACCGCATCGGCCTGCACCAGCTGGTGGCGGCTGCCGCCCATGCCGTTCAGGGCCAGGTTGTCGGCGCACCACTGCAGGTAGGTGCCGGACAGGTCGACGCTGGTGGTCGAGGCCGCACCGGCCACCGCCGCCTCCACGCTCGCCACGCCGGTGTAGCAGAACAGGTTGAGGAAACGCTTGCCGCGCGCCTGCTCGGCCATGTGCCGGCGCAGCGGGCGGTGGTCGAGGAACAGGCCGGTATCCAGGTAATCGAACAGATTCACCCGCAGCAGCGCGTCGTTCTCGCGCACCAGGATGAACTCGCCGCGCTGCTCGAAGCGGCCGTACTTGCTGCCGCCCTTGCCGCGCTCGCGCGACTTCAACGCCACCTGCTCGGGCGGCACCTCGAACACCTCGCGCACGGCGGCCAGCAGCTCGTTGCGGCGGCGGCGCACGTCGGCATCCGGAATCGCCGCCGGTGCCACGTACTCCTGCACGTGCAGGAAGGTGCGGCGCTTGCCGCCGTCCTCCTGGTAGACGTCGATCGCCGCCGCGTACTCCGGCAGGTCGGCGTCGTAGGCACGGAAGCAGCTCACGTTCTCGCGCGCGCGCCAGCTCTTGAACTTCTTCAGGTTCTTGCGCAGGCGGTTGGCCACCATCTGCGCGCCCTCGCTGAGCTCGCGCGGCTGGCCGTCGTCCGCGCGCCCGGCCACCGCGATGGGGTCGCAGACGATCAGCGTGCACTCGATGGCACCGTTGAACAGCTGGTAGGTCCTGCGCGCGCGCAGGCCGGTGGCGAAGGCCAGCTCGGCATTGCCGCACAGCAGGCTGGCGCGCCACTGCGGCACGGTGCGCTTGAGCGCATCGCCGAGGCGCCGGTACAGCGCGGCATCGGCGGCCAGGCGTTCGTCATAGGGCGGGTTGCAGACCACGCAGCCGTTCCCCTGCGGCGGCACCTGCAGGTCGGCCACGTCGCGCACGCCGAACCAGACCGCCTCGCCGACGCCGGCTTCCTCGGCGTTCTGCCTGGCCGCGCGGATCGCCTGCGGATCCAGGTCGCTGCCATGGATGACCTGCCTGAGCGCGGCGCGGCCGATGCGCTCGCGCTCGCGCGCCTCGGCCATCAGTTCGCGCCACTGCACCTGGTCGAAACCGCGCCAGCGGCTCGGCGGCAGGCTGCCATGGCGCTGCAGCCCGGGCGCGACGTCGGCAGCCATCAGCGCACCTTCGATCAGCAGCGTGCCGCCACCGCACATCGGGTCGAGCAGGCCGCCGCCTTCGGCATGGATCTTCGGCCAGCCGGCGCGCAGCAGCACCGCCGCGGCGAGGTTTTCCTTGAGCGGCGCATCGTTCTGCGCCAGGCGCCAGCCGCGCCGGTGCAGCGAACCGCCGCCGAGGTCGATGGAGATCGTGGCGCGGCCCTTGCGCAGCGACAGGTTGATGCGCACGTCCGGCAGTTCGACGTTCACCGACGGCCGCTCCAGCCCTTCACCGCGCAGGCGGTCCACCACCGCGTCCTTGATCCGCTGCGCGGCGAAGCGCGCGTGGGTGATGGCGGTACCGGAAACATGCGCGTCCACCGCCAGGGTCAGCTCGGCATCCAGATGCGCTTCCCACGGCATCGCCAGCACGCCCTGGTACAGCGCGGCCTCGTCCGGGCAATCGAACTCGGCCAGCGGCCACAGTACGCGGCTGGCCAGGCGCGACCACAGCACCACGCGCTGGGCGTCGCGCAGTTCCCCTTCGGCATTGACCCCGGCGATGGTGGCGGTGGCCCTGGGCAGACCGAGCGCCAGCAGTTCGTCGGCCAGGAGGTACTCCAGGCCCTTGGCGCAGGAAACGAAGAATTTCACGGGGGAACGATCACAGGAACGGCGGCGGCGCCGGGGCGCGTATTGTACGGGGCATTGCCCGCCTGCCCCGGACAGGCACCGGGCCGACGCCGGCGGGCCGGCCCGGCCACGCACCCGGGCCCTGCCTAGACCCGCTGCAGCAGGGCCTCGAACTCGTGTGCGGCCGCCTGCACGTGGTTCTCCAGGCGGTGCCCGTCATCGACCAGCAGCAGCCGCGCGGCGCGGGCCTGCGCCCAGGCGATCACCGTGGCCGGCGGGATCAGTTCGTCGCCCCAGGCATGCACCACGCTGGTCGGTACCGGCGCGGCATCCAGCGCCGGCATCGGCCCCATCCGGGTCGGCGGCACCATCAGGAACAGCCCCCGCACCGGCACCTGCAGCGAGGCGATGGCCGAGACGTAGGCGCCAAGGCTGGACCCGGCCAGCACCACCGGGCCACGGCGGGCGGCATCGGCGGCCAGGCGGACCAGGCGCTGCAGGCGCGCGGGTACATCGCCCACTTCGCTGACCTCGTGGCGGGCATCGAGATCGGTGTAGTCGGGGCGCTCGTGGCTCCAGCCCAGGCGCTGCGCCACCTCGGCCAGCGCGGTGACCTTGGTCGCGTCGGGACCGCTCTCGAAACCGTGGGAAAGAATGCAGTGGCCGCGGCTCATGGGGCACCGTAGGACGAAGCGGAACGGGGCGGCAATGCTAGCATCGGTCGATGCACGCCATGCCCGCGATCCACATCGATCCCCTGCCCTACGAACCGCTGCTGGCGCTGCGCGAAGCAGCGGCGGTCGACCTGGTGGTGATCCACTGCACCGAGCTGCCGGACCTGGCCATGGCGCGCCAGTACGGCGAACGCGTGCTGTACGACAGCGGCACCGGCAACAGCGGCCATTACTACATCGACCGCGACGGCAGCATCCACCAGTACATCGCGCCGGAACGCAGCGCCCACCACGTGCGTGGCATCAATCCACGCGCGCTCGGCATCGAACTGGTCAACAGCGGCCGCTATCCGCATTGGCTGGATTCGCGCCACCAGGCGATGCACGAGCCGTATCCGCAGGCGCAGGTCGACGCGCTGGTGGCGCTGCTGCGCTGGCTGCCGCAGCGCCTGCCGGCACTGCGCTGGATCGCCGGCCACGAGGACCTGGACACCGAGCAGGTGGCGGCCAGCGACGATCCGTCGCTGCGGGTGCCGCGCAAGCGCGACCCCGGCCCGCGCTTCCCGTGGGACGAGGTGCTGGCGGCGGCACCCCTGCAGCGCATGTAGGCGCGCGCCGGCGTTCGCGGCAGCGCCGTCACGTACCGCTAGGAGCGCTCGACCGGGCGCGACGGATCGGACGACCAGCCGCTCCAGGAGTCGGCGAACACCCGCACGCCGCCCAGGCCGGCGACTTCAAAGGCCAGCGCCAGGTGGCAGGCGGTGACCCCGGAACCACACATCACCACCGCATCGCCCGGCGCGTGCGCGCCCAGCAGCGGCTGCAGTTCGGCGCGCAGTTCCGCCGCCGGGCGGAACCGGCCATCGCGCAGATTGAGCGCGAACGGGCGGTTCAACGCACCGGGCACATGCCCGGCGACGCGGTCCAGCGGCTCCACCTCGCCGCGGTAACGCTCGCCGGCGCGCGCGTCGATCAGCCAGCCGGGCGCCTGCCCCAGGCGCGCGGCGATTTCATCGGCATCGGCCACCTGGGCCAGGTCGAAGCGCCCCGGATACGGCGGCAGCGCCTGCACCTGCGGTGGATCGGCCACCACCGGCTGCGCGGCGGCCTGCCAGGCCGCCAGCCCGCCATCGAGCACCGCGACCCGGCGGTGGCCGATCAGCCGCAGCAGCCACCACAGCCGCGCCGCGGCCATGCTGCCGTCGCCGGCGTCGTAGACCACCACCTGGGTGTCGGGGCCGATGCCCCAGCGCCCCAGGGTGGCGGCGAAGGCATCGCTGTCCGGCAGCGGATGCCGGCCATGGCCCTGCCGCGACAGGTCGGACAGATCGCGGTTGAGATCGGCGTACACCGCACCCGGCAGATGCCCCGCCGCGTACTGCGCGGCGCCGGACTGCGGGTCGGCCAGCGCGAAACGCGCGTCCACCAGCCGCGGGGCGGTGCTGGCCGTGGCGCGCGCGTCGAGCAGGCGCGGGGCTGCCGCGGCAAGGGCGGCGGCAAGCGACGCGGCGTCCACCAGCGTGGTCCACGGCGGGTCGATGGCATTCATGGGGTCTGCTCCAGTCGGCGACGCAGGTTGTAGAGGATGGCCGCGGTGGCGCCCCAGATGCGCTGGCCCGGCCAGGTGTACTCGAGCACGTGGCGGACCCGCCCGCGATGGTCGATCTCGACCTGGCGCAGGTTGGCCGGGTCCATCAGGAAATCCAGCGGCACCTCGAACACCTCGGCCACTTCCGCCGGCTGCGGTACCGGCACGAACGCCGGGTCGATCACCGCCACCACCGGCGTGACCCGGAAGCTGGAAATGGTGACGAACGGATCCAGGTAGCCCAGCGCCTGCACCCGCTCGTACGGCAGCGCGATCTCCTCGCCGCTCTCGCGCAGCGCCGCCGCCACCGGATTGCGGTCGCCGGGTTCGATGCGCCCGCCGGGGAAGCCGACCTGGCCGCCATGGTTGCGCAGCGTCTCGGTACGGCGGGTCAGCAGCACCTGCACGCCCTGCGGCCGCGGCACCAGCCCGGCCAGCACCGCCGCCTCGGCCGGTGGCCCCGGCGGCAGCAGGTCGGCCAGTTCGCCGTAGTTCCAGCCCTTGTCGGTCGGTGCGGCAGCGAGCGGGTTCAACGCGCGCAGCAGGCGTTCGTGCCCGGGCAACGCCGCGGCCAGCGAACCGGCGTCGCGCGCGCGTGCCGGCAGCACGTCCTGCATCAGCTGCCGGCGCTGGTGCTCGCTCATGCCCATCCAGCCGCCGATCTCCTCGCGCGTGCGCAGGCAGCCGCGACAGCGGCCGGCGCGGTCCAGCGAACAGATTCCGATGCAGGGACTGGAAATGGCACGGCGCATGGCATCCATCGATCACGACACTCCCAAGCCTACTGCAACCGCCGGCAACGCGACGGTGGCTGCACGGACGGACCTGCGCCGCGGGGACCGCGGGCCGCACAAACGAAAACGCGCCGGTGGAGGCCACCGGCGCGTCGTCGCATCACTACGGGTTACTTGACGCTGACCAGCTTGATCTCGAACTGCACGGCCACGTTCGGCGGGAACGGGGTGCGCGGATCGGCACCGTAGGCCTTTTCCGGCGGCAGGGTGACTTCCCACTTGGCGCCGGTCGGCATCTGCAGCAGGGTATCGCGCATGGCCTGCATTTCCACTTCGCTGACCTTGATCGACGGGATCTGCTGCGCCGGGCGGGCTTCCTGCGGACGCTGGCCGTACGGGAACGGACCGGCCACTTCCAGTGCCACGGTGCTGGCCTGGGTCGGCTTGGCGCCGGCACCGGCCTCGATCACGCGGTACTGCACGCCGCTGGGCAGGGTCTGCACACCGGCCTTGGCCTTGTTGGCGGCCATGAACTGGTCGCTGCGGGTCTTGTTCTCGGCGGCGGCCTTTTCGTACTCGGCCTTGGCGGCCTGGGCACGACCCTGCTCGCGCTTCTGGAACGCCTCCACGGCCGGCTTCAGCTGGTCGCTGGTGATCGCCGGCTGCTTCTTCGCGTAAGCGTCCTGCAGGCCCTTCACCACCGAGGCGATGTCCAGCTGTTCGCCGCGGCCGGTGAGCTCGGCCAGGTTGTTGCCGTAGTCGTATCCGAAGTAGTAGCTCAGCTTGCCCTTCTCGGACGAGACGTCCTGGGCGATTGCAGTGCCGGTGAGGGCCAGAGCGGCCACGGCGACCGCGATAGAACGCAACTTCATCAAACAGTTCTCCAGGAAAGATGTCTCAGGGCAACCATGCCGCTAGAGGCGACGGGTTAGGATAGCCGCCACAACGGCGGACCGCCACTGACGACAAGGGCTTCTGACCAACGGTCGTGGCTGGAGTTCCCCAATCACTTTTTCTTAACTTTTTCCTGGAGTCAGCATGTCAGAGGCACCGGTTTCGATCAGCACCCGCGATGGCGTGCGCACCATCACCGTGCAGCGCCCGGAAAAGCTCAATGCGCTCAACCGCCAGACCCTGGAAGCGCTGGATGCGGCGTTCGCCGAGGCTGCCGCGGCCGGCGACGTCCGGGTCGTGATCCTGACCGGTGCCGGCGCCAAGGCCTTCGTGGCCGGGGCCGACATCGCCGAGATGAACGGCCTGAGCGCGGTGCAGGGGCGCGACTTCTCCCTGCTCGGCCAGCGCCTGATGCGGCGCATCGAGCGCATGCCCAGGCCGGTGATCGCGATGGTCAACGGATTTGCCCTGGGCGGCGGCCTGGAACTGGCCATGGCCTGCCACCTGCGCATCGCCGCCGACAGCGCCAAGCTCGGCCAGCCGGAGATCAACCTCGGCCTGATTCCCGGCTTCGGCGGCACCCAGCGCCTGCTGCGCCTGGCCGGCCGCGCCGCCACCCTGGAGCTGTGCCTGCTCGGCGCGCCGATCGACGCCACCCGCGCCCAGCAGCTGGGCATCGTCAACCGCGTGGTCGCCGCGGCCGACCTGGAAGCGGAGACCCTGAAGATCGCCACGCAGCTGGCCAAGGCCGCGCCGCTGGCCCTGCGCGGCATGCTCGATGCGGTCAACGTCGGCGGCGAATGCGGCATCGAGGAGGGGCTGGAATACGAAAGCGCGCAGTTCGGGCTGATGTTCTCCACCCAGGACATGCGCGAAGGCACCCGCGCCTTCCTCGAACGCCGCGCCCCGGAATTCCAGAACTGCTGACCCGCGCCGTGATGCACGCTCCCTCCGCATCCCCCCGGCAACTGCTGCAGTACGTGCTGGACGACGACCTGGACGCCGCACTGGACGCAGGCCTGATGGACTACGCGCCACAGCCCGGCGACGCGGCGCTGGACCCGCGGCACCCGGACCTGCCGCAACGGCTGGCGCAGGCCCAGCAGCGCCTGCGCACGGCCTGGGCCGCGCGCGCGCGCTACCGCGCCCGCGCCGTGCGCCTGGCGCGCCGCGCCGCCGAGCGCGAGGCACGCCGCGCACCGCCACCGGCCCCGGACCGCAAGCCCGCCCTGCCCCCGGCCGCGGCGGCCATCCTGGCCCGTGCCCAGGCAAAGGCGAGGCAGCCATGACGCAGCCGACGAAGCCGGCGACACCCCGCGTCCGGGCCAAGGCGGGGGCCACGCCCCGGGCCGATGCGGAGACCGCGGCGAAGACCAGGCACCCACGCCCGGCACCGGCATCCCGCCCGGTCGCGCGCGCGTCCCGCGCCAGGCGCATGAACGGCGCGGAAGTGCGCGAGATGTTCACCCGCCTGCGCGAACTGAATCCGCACCCGACCACCGAGCTGGAGTACCGCACGCCGTTCGAACTGCTGGTGGCGGTGACGCTGTCGGCGCAGGCCACCGACGTCGGCGTGAACAAGGCGACCCGCAAGTTGTTCCCGGTGGCCAATACCGCGCAGGCCATCCTCGCCCTGGGCGAGGACGGGCTGAAGCCCTACATCTCCACCATCGGCCTGTTCAATGCCAAGGCCAGGAACGTGATCGCCGCCTGCGCGATCCTGGTCGAGAAGCACGGCGGCGAAGTGCCCGCCGACCGCGCAGCACTGGAAGCCCTGCCCGGGGTCGGCCGCAAGACCGCCAACGTGGTGCTCAACACCGCCTTCGGCGAACCGACCATGGCGGTGGACACCCATATCTTCCGCGTCTCCAACCGCACCGGGCTGGCGCCGGGCAAGGACGTGCGCGCGGTGGAGGATGGCCTGCTGAAGGTGATTCCGGGGGAGTTCCTGCAGGATGCGCATCATTGGCTGATCCTGCATGGACGTTATGTGTGCAAGGCACGCAAACCGGATTGCCCGCAGTGCGTGATCCGCGACCTGTGCCACTTCAAGGACAAGACCATCGCCTGAGGCGGCGGCAGGGCCGGCCGCGGGCGCGGCATCGACCCAATGGCGCCGATCCGTCGCTGCGGGCCGGCGCGCAAGCCGGATTGCCCGCAGTGCGTGATCCGCGACCTGTGCCACTTCAAGGACAAGACCATCGCCTGAGGCGGCGGCAGGGCCGGCCGCGGGCGCGGCATCGACCCGATGACGCCGATCCGTCGCTGCGGGCCGGCGCGCAAGCCGGACTGCCCGCAGTGCGTCATCCGCGACCTGTGCCACTACAAGGACAAGACCGTCGCCTGATGCGGCGGCAGGGCCAGCCGCGGGCGCGGCATCGACCCAATGGCGCCGATCCGTCGCTGCGGGCCGGCACGCAAGCCGGACTGTCCGCAGTGCGTCATCCGCGACCTGTGCCATTACAGGGACAAGACCGTCGCCTGATGCGGCGGCAGGGCCAGCCGCGGGCGCGGCATCGACCCCGATGATGCCGATCCACTGCTGCGGGCCGCTTGCCGGAAACGAAGACGGCGGGCCGAAGCCCGCCGTCGTGTGCCTGTGGCGTGGTGCCTGACCTCAGAACTTCAGGTCGCCCCAGATGCCCAGTTCCTTGGTCTTGGTCTGCGACGGGCTGGCCAGCGAACCCACGGTGGCGTCGGTGTCCTTGTACACCGCGGCCAGCTTGAAGTTCTTCAGCACCGGGTACTCGACGCCGACGTTCCAGTACGTGTCCTCGCGGAACGGGTTGAGCGTCTTGCTGGTGTCGGTCTTGTCGTAGCGGCCGAACACGCTGACGTCGCCATTGGCGGTCTGCGCCAGGCGCACGCTGCTCCACAGCGACCAGCCCGTGGCCTTGTCGCTGACCGCCGGCACTGCCGTCTGCTGCACCTGTCCCAGGTTCTTGGCGGTGAAGTACTCGCCACCCAGGCGGAACATCGGGCCGGCATAGGCCACCATCACGTCGCCGCGGCTGTAACGCTTCTCGGCGTCGTTGTTCTGCTTCTCCTGGCCCAGGTAGCCGCTGTAACCGCCAACGGCGACCGCGAACTCGGGCGTGATCTCCCACGCCAGGCGGCCTTCCACGTCCACGCCCTTGCTGCGGCTCGGATTCTTGTAGCCGGCACCGTTGACCACCGCCACGGCGTAGTTGAAGCCGTTGCCGAGGTCGCCGCTGGCGTGCGCGCCCCAGTCGGCCGAGTTGGCGTACTTCAGGCGGTCGGTCAGGGTGTTCTCGACATAGCGCATGCCGTAGTACTTCTCGACGTAACCGGTCCACGGCATGCCCGCCGCACCGACCTTCAGCACGAAGGCCGGGTCGAACGTGCCCTGCACATAGGCGTTCTTGATGAACAGTTCGGTATTGCCGATGGCCGAGCTGTACTGGAAGTCGGTGGTCAGGTTGGCCGACCAGATATCGTTGAACTTGTGGTCGACGGTCAGGTAGAAGCGCTTGACGTCGAAGCCGGTGCCGGTGGCATCGGTCTTCTTGCCGTTGGTCTTCTGGTCGATGCTGCTGACGTCGAAGAACATGCGGCCGCCGATCTTGTTGTCATTGACCAGCTTGGCCAGCTTGTCGACGTTGGTCTGGGTCTTCTGCGACGATTCCAGCGCCTGCGCCTGGGTGATGTTCACTTCCGACTGCGCGTCGGACTGGGCCTGGAGCGATTCGGACTGGGTCTGCAGCTGTTGCACCTGCGCCTGCAGGGCGGCGATCTGCGCCTGCAACTGCTCGATCTGCGCGGGAGTCACGGCGGGACCGGCAGCAAGGGCCGGCGCCGAGGCCAGGCCGAGGCTGGCGGCGACTGCCAGGGCGAGCGAATGGGAACGCATCGGGGATCTCTCCAAGGGATGTGGAAGGGCTTCAGGTGGACGCCCGTCCAGCACGACCGCCGGGCAAGCGTTTTGCGAAGATTCCGTTAATCATGTGACAGCAATGCGACAACACGATGACGCGGGCGCGACAGCACCCAGCGTAGCGCCTGTCATCGAACCGTCATCGCCGGGTCGCAAAAGATTCATCGACAGCCCCTGCAATAGCGGTCTGCCGGCCAGCGCCGGTCACCATTACCCTCAGGAGCCACACCGCGATGTCTTCCTTCAAACTCCGCCTGCTCACCGGCGCCGCCATTGCCTCGTTCGCCCTGGCCGCGCAGGCCGCCGATATCACGGGCGCAGGTGCGTCGTTCGTCTTCCCGGTGATGTCCAAGTGGTCGGCCGACTACGCCACCGCCACCGGCAACAAGGTCAACTACCAGTCCATCGGCTCGGGCGGCGGCATCGCCCAGATCAAGGCGGGCACCGTCGACTTCGGTTCCTCCGATGCGCCGCTGAAGTCCGAAGACCTGGCGTCCTCGGGCCTGGCGCAGTTCCCGTCGGTGATCGGCGGCGTGGTGCCGGTGGCCAACGTGCCGGGCCTGCAGCCGGGCGCGCTGAAGCTGGACGGCCCGACCCTGGCCAACATCTTCCTGGGCAAGATCAGCAAGTGGAACGATCCGGCGATCGTCGCACTGAATTCCGGCCTGGCCCTGCCCGACCTGAAGATCACCGTCGTGCACCGCTCGGACGGTTCGGGCACCAGCTTCAACTACACCAACTACCTGTCCAAGGTCAGCGCCGACTGGAAGAAGCAGGTCGGCGAAGGCACCACCGTGCAGTGGCCGGTGGGCATCGGTGGCAAGGGCAATGAAGGCGTGGCCGCCTACGTCAAGCAGATCCGCGGCGGCGTCGGCTATGTCGAACTGGCCTACGCGCTGCAGAACCGCCTGGCCTACGCGCAGATGAAGAACGCCGCCGGCCGCTTCGTGCAGCCCAGCGACGACAGCTTCGCCGCCGCGGCCGCCAGCGCCGACTGGGCCAATGCCCGCGACTTCAACCTGGTGATCACCAACGCCCCGGGCGCCAACGCCTGGCCGATCACCGCCACCAACTTCATCCTGGTGCGCAAGCGCTCCAAGCCGGGCAGCCTGAAGAACACCACCGATTTCTTCCGCTGGGTCTACAGCAGCGGCAAGAACCAGGCCAAGGCGCTGGACTACGTTCCGCTGCCGGACACCCTGGTGCGCCAGATCGAGACCTACTGGAACCAGCAGAACCTGAAGTAAACGGGCAAAGAGCCGGCGGGTCCCTCTCTCCCTCGTCGCCTCGGGCGCGGATCGAACGATCCGCGCCTTTTTTCATGGGCGCCGGCCCGCCGCCCGGTCCCATGTAATCAGCCTGTAACAAAAACATCATTTCATAGCCGCATCCGCTGGCACCGCCGGCACTTCTCCCGTCATGGAGCCCCGCATGAAACTGCACACGACCGGCCTTGCCGCCCTTTCCCTGGCCATCGCGCTGGGCCTGTCGGCCTGCGGCGGCGGCAGCGACACCAGCAGCGGCCAGTCGGCCGCAACGGCAGCGGCACCGGCCGCCGGCGACAAGGTCGCCGCCGAGATCTCCGGTGCCGGCGCCTCGTTCATCTTCCCGCTGGTCTCCAAGTGGTCGGCCGACTACAACGCCGCCACCGGCGCCAGGATCAACTACCAGTCCATCGGCTCGGGTGGCGGCATCGCCCAGATCAAGGCCGGCACCGTGGATTTCGGCTCGTCCGACAAGCCGCTGTCCTCCGAGGAGCTGGCGCAGGCCGGCTTGGGCCAGTTCCCGTCGGCGATCGGCGGCGTGGTCCCGGTGGTCAACCTGGAAGGCCTGCAGCCGGGCCAGCTGCGCCTGAGCGGCGCGCTGCTGGCCGACATCTTCCTGGGCAAGATCAGGACCTGGAACGACGCGGCCATCGCCGCCGCCAACCCCGGCGTGGCCCTGCCCGCCACCAAGATCACCCTGGTGCACCGCTCCGACGGCTCGGGCACCACCTTCAACTTCTCCAACTACCTGTCCAAGGTCAGCGGCGAGTGGAAGGACAAGGTCGGCGAAGGCACCTCGGTGCAGTGGCCGGACGGCGTCGGCGGCAAGGGCAACGAAGGCGTCGCCTCCTACGTGCAGCAGATCAAGGGCTCGCTGGGCTACGTCGAGCTGGCCTATGCGCTGCAGAACAACATGCCGTACGCGTCGATGCAGAACGCCGCCGGCAACTGGGTGCAGCCGACCGCCGAGACCTTCGCCGCCGCGGCCGCCAGCGCCGACTGGGCCAGCGCCAGGGACTTCAACCTGGTCATCACCAATGCCCCGGGCGCCAACGCCTGGCCGATCACCGCCACCAACTTCATGCTGATGCGCAAGCAGCCCAAGGATGCCAAGCGCAACCAGGACACGCTGGCGTTCTTCAAGTGGGCGTTCGAGAACGGCCGGCAGCAGGCCAACGACCTGCATTACGTGCCGCTGCCTGCCGAACTGGTGACCCAGATCGAGGGCTACTGGGCCAGCGAGTTCAAGTGACCGGGACCCCGTGAAAGGACGCCGCGCCCACCACGCGCGGCGTTCCGCTCCACCTCCCGCCACCCTCCCCCTCAGGCCATGCCGCAGCCATGAACGCCACCGCATCGTCCCTTGCACTGCCCAGCACGCGCGACCAGCGCGACGCACGCAACGACCGCCTGTTCCGCGGGTTCCTGATCGTCACCGTGGTGCTGGTGCTCACCGCACTGGCCTGCGCCGCGCTGTCGATGCTGTGGGGCGGACGCCATGCCCTGCAGGAACAGGGGCTGAGCTTCTTCTACACCGCCGACTGGAACCCGGTCGAAAACCGGTTCGGCGCGCTGGCGCCGATCTACGGCACCATCGTCACCGCCGTCATCGCCATGCTGATCGCGGTGCCGGTCAGCTTCGGCATCGCCTTCTTCCTGACCGAAGTCGCCCCTCGCTGGCTGCGCGGCCCGGTCGGCACCGCCATCGAGCTGCTGGCCGGCATTCCCTCGATCATCTACGGCATGTGGGGCCTGTTCGTGCTGGTGCCGGTGATGACCGAGTACGTCACCCCGTTCCTAAATGACCACCTGGGCGAACTGCCGGTGATCGGCGTGCTGTTCCAGGGCCCGCCGCTGGGCATCGGCATGCTCACCGCCGGCTTCGTGCTGGCGATCATGGTGATCCCCTTCATCTCCTCGGTGATGCGCGAGGTGTTCCTCACCGTGCCGACCCGCCTGAAGGAGTCGGCCTACGCGCTGGGCTCGACCAAGTGGGAAGTGAGCTGGGACATCGTCCTGCCCTACACCCGCTCGGCGGTGATCGGCGGCATCTTCCTCGGCCTCGGCCGCGCCCTCGGCGAGACCATGGCCGTGGCCTTCGTGATCGGCAACAGCGTGCGCCTGACGCCGTCGCTGCTGGAGCCGGGCACCACCATCGCCGCACTGATCGCCAACGATTTCGGCGAAGCCACCGAAACCTACCGCTCGGCGTTGCTGCTGCTGGGCTTCGTGCTGTTCATCGTCACCTTCGTGGTGCTCGCCATCGCCCGCCTGATGCTGCTGCGCCTGTCCCGCAAGGAGGGCAACTGATGTCCGCCGCCATGAAAACCAGCGACGCGCTGTACCTGCGCCGCCGCATCGTCAACGGCGCCGCGCTGCTGATGGCCTGTGCCACCGCCGCGTTCGGCCTGCTGTTCCTGGGCTGGATCCTGTGGACCCTGCTGTCCAAGGGCCTGCCGGGCATCAACCTGGACCTGTTCACCAGGATGACGCCGCCACCGATGCAGGAAGGCGGCCTGCTCAACGCCTTCTTCGGCAGCGCGGTGATGTGCGCCCTGGCCATCGCCATCGGCACCCCGCTGGGCGTGGCCGCCGGCACCTGGCTGGCCGAGTACGGCAATGCGCGCAAGGCCGGCACGGTGGTGCGCTTCGTCAACGACATCCTGTTGTCGGCGCCGTCGATCGTGCTGGGCCTGTTCGTCTACACCCTGTACGTGATGCAGACCGGCGGCAACTTCTCGGCCTTCGCCGGCGCGCTGTCGCTGGCCTTCATCGTGCTGCCGGTGGTCATCCGCACCACCGACGAGATGCTGCGGCTGGTGCCGGTGCAGATGCGCGAGGCGGCGCTGGCGCTGGGCGTGCCGCAGTGGAAGGTGATCGTGCAGGTGCTGTACCGCAGCGCCATGGCCGGCATCGTCACCGGCATCCTGCTCGCCCTGGCAAGAATCAGCGGCGAGACCGCGCCGCTGCTGTTCACCGCCTTCGGCAACCAGTACTGGAACAGCAACGTGTTCCAGCCGATGGCCTCGGTGCCGGTGGTGATGAACCAGTTCGCCGGCAGCCCCTATGAATCGTGGCAGGTGCTGGCCTGGGCCGGCGCCCTGGTGCTGACCGTGTTCGTGCTGCTGGTCAGCCTGTCCGCGCGCGGCCTGCTGCTGCGCAACCGCATCTCGAACGACTGATCCGAACGACCGACTTCCTTCCATGGACCTGCCCATGAACGACCTCACCAATGCCGTGCCGATGCAGCGCATCGCCGTGCCCTCCGCGCACCAGGACCTGCAGACCCCGGCACCGGTCAAGCTCGCCGCGCGCGGCCTGGACTTCTACTACGGCCAGTTCCATGCGTTGAAGAACATCAACCTGGAAATCCCGGAAAAGCGCGTCACCGCGCTGATCGGGCCGTCCGGCTGCGGCAAGTCCACCCTGCTGCGTATCTTCAACCGCATCTACGCGCTGTACCCCAAGCTCGAAGCCCGCGGCGAAGTACTGCTTGACGGCGAGAACATCCTCTCGCCGAAGTACCCGATGAACCGCCTGCGCTCCAAGGTCGGCATGGTGTTCCAGAAGCCGGTGCCGTTCCCGATGACCATCTTCGAGAACGTGGCCTACGGCATCCGCCACCACGAGAAGCTGTCCAAGGCCGACATGGCCGACCGCGTCGAGCACGCGCTGCGCCAGGGCGCGCTGTGGGACGAGGTCAAGGACAAGCTGGGCCAGAGCGCGCTGGGCCTGTCCGGCGGCCAGCAGCAGCGCCTGTGCATCGCCCGCGCGGTGGCGCTCAAGCCCGACGTGCTGCTGCTGGACGAACCGACCTCGGCGCTGGACCCGATCTCCACCAGCCGCATCGAGCAGCTGGTCGAGGAACTCAAGAACGACTACACCATCGCCATCGTCACCCACAACATGCAGCAGGCCGCGCGCGTGTCCGACTACACCGCCTTCATGTACCTGGGCGACCTGATCGAGCACGACCGCACCGACGTGATCTTCTCCAACCCGTCCCGGCAGCAGACCGAGGACTACATCACCGGCAGGTTCGGCTGAAGGCGCGCGCCTGGTCGATGCACCGCCGGCATCGGCCGCGACCGGCAGGCTGCACCATGCGGTGCGCCGGCCACGCACCCGGGCGCTGCCGCCGCCACGGCCGCAGCGAATCGAATGCCGGTGCGGCAGCGGCGATCTGCTTCGAACGAGCCACCTTCCGTACTCCCGCTTCCGTCATAGCCCAGAGACGCCCATGAACACCCATCCCAACGACCACATCGTGAGAAGTTACGACGAGGAACAGCACCGCCTGGTGGCCGAGATCGTGCGCATGGGCGAGATGTCCGTCGCCCAGCTCGAGGCCGCGCTGGACGTGATCGAACGCCGCGACGAGAGCGCCGCGCGGCGCATCATCGCCAACGACGAGGCCATCGACGCGCTGGAGCAGCAGATCAGCCACGACGTGATGCGCCTGGCCCTGCGCGGCCCGATGGCGCGCGACCTGCGCGAGATCCTCGCCGGGCTGCGCATCCCGGCCGATATCGAGCGCATCGGCGATTACGCCGCCAACGTCGCCAAGCGCTCCATCGCGCTGGCCGCGGTACCGCCGCTGCCGCAGGTCCAGGGCCTGCGCGCGCTTGGCCGGCTCGCCGCGCAGCAGGTCCGGCGCGCACTCGACGCCTATCGCGACAACGACGCCGAGGCGGCCCAGGCGCTGCGCGAGGACGACGCCCGGCTGGACGCGCAGTACACCGCGCTGTTCCGCGAGCTGCTCACCTACATGATGGAAGACCCGCGCAACATCACCCCGTGCACGCACCTGCTGTTCATGGCCAAGAACCTGGAGCGGATCGGCGACCACGCCACCAACATCGCCGAGAACGTCTGGTTCCTGGTCCATGGCGACGCACCGCTGCCGCCGCGCGAGAAGCGCGACGAGACCAGCACGGTCGACAACACCTGATACGCGAACGCCGGGCCAGGCCCGGCGTTTCCGCGTGCGGCGCCGGTCAGCTGCCGGCGCTGCTCAAAGCCGCTGCCGCACCGCCTCGAACAGCGCCACGCCGGTGGCCACCGACACATTGAGGCTTTCCACGTCGCCCGGCATCGGGATCCGCACCAGGCCGTCGCAGGTCTCGCGGGTCAGCCGGCGCAGGCCGTCGGACTCGCCGCCCATCACCAGCGCCACGTTGCCGCGCAGGTCCAGCTGGTGGATGGTCTGCTCCGCCTCGCCAGCCAGCCCGTACAGCCACACGCCCTGCTTCTGCAGGTCTTTCAGGCAACGCACCAGGTTGGTCACCGCCACCACCGGGATGCGGTCGGCCGCGCCGGCACTGGTCTTGCGCACGGTGGCGTTGACCGGCGCGCTCTTGTCCTTGGGAATCACCACCGCGGTGACGCCGGCGGCGGCGGCGCTGCGCAGGCAGGCGCCGAGGTTGTGCGGGTCCTGCACCTCGTCCAGCACCAGCAGCAACGCCTTGCCCTCGGCAGCCTCGACCAGCCCTTCCAGCTCGTTCTCGCCCCACAGCTTGGCCGCGGCGTAGCGCGCGACCACGCCCTGGTGGCGCACCTGCCCGGCCACGCCGCCCAGCGCCTGCGCGGCCACGCGGCGCACGTCGATGCCCTTGCGCCGCGCGTTCTCCTCGATCTCCACCAGCCGCGCGTTCTTGCTGCCGGCCTCGATCAGCACCTCGCGGACGTTGTCCGGGTCCTTCTCGATCGACGAAGCCACGGCATTGACGCCGACGATCCACTGGTTCTGCTTGCTCATTGCGACCGCGCGAGGGGGAGTTGGGCGCGTAATGGTAGTGCATCGGCCCGGCCGGCACCGTGCCGGCCGAACGGACGCCGGGGCATGGCCCGGCCCCGGCCGTGCCCGATCCGCCCCTGCGGGCCGCCGCGTGGCCGGTTGCGCCAAGCCGGATGCTGCGGCAGGCGGCTGCCGGCGCCATGGCCGGGTATGGCCCTGCTGGCCTTGCTGGCCGTATTGCCCGGGTGGCCCGCACGCGCTGGCGGGGCCTGCCCGCCCGCCCCGGGGAGCAGGCGGTCCACGCGCGACCCGCACGGCTCCCGCCGGGCCCGCCGCGCAACGCAGACGGCCGGTGCGGGCACCGGCCGCCGCCGCGTCAGTACTTCTGCTTGGCGCGCTTGGCCGGCTTGCCGCGCGCCGGCAGCGGCGGCAGGCCCTGGTCCGCCGCGCTGGCGTCGCCATCGAGCCGCTCGACCAGGCGGAAGTCGATCTTGCGGTCCTCCATGCTGGCCTTGAGCACCAGGATGCGCACCCCGTCGCCCAGCCGGAACTGGTTGCCGCGGCGGTCGCCGGTAAGCGTCTTGCGCATCGGGTCGAACTGGTAATAGTCGTGCGGCAGCTGAGTGACGTGTACCAGCCCGTTGACCTTGGATTCGTCCAGCTCCACGAACAGCCCGAAGCTGGTCACACCGCTGATGACGCCATCGAACTGGCCGCCGACGTGCTTCTCCATCCAGGCGGCGCGGAACCGCTCGTCCACCTCGCGCTCGGCTTCGTCGGCACGGCGCTCGCGCTCGGAGCACTGCAGCGCCAGCGCCGCCATCTCGCGCGGCGTGTAGGTGTACTTGTCGCGCGGGCCGCCGGTGAGCGCGTACTTGATGGCACGGTGCACCAGCAGGTCCGGATAGCGGCGGATCGGCGAGGTGAAGTGCGCGTAGGCCTCCAGCGCCAGGCCGAAGTGGCCGTTGTTGTCCGGCGAGTACACCGCCAGCGACTGGCTGCGCAGCAGCACCGACTCCAGCAGCGCCGCGTCCGGACGCTCGCGCACCTTCTTCAGCAACCGGGTGTAGTCGCCCGGCTGCACCTTGCTCCACGCCGGCAGGCTCAGCTTGAATTCCTTGAGGAACTCCAGCAGGTCGGCGAACTTGGATTCCGGCGGCCGCTCGTGCACCCGGAACGGTGCCGGGATATGGGTCGCCAGCAGGTAGCGCGCGGCCTCGACGTTGGCCGCGATCATGCACTCCTCGATCAGCTTGTGCGCGTCGTTGCGCACCAGCATGCCGGCCTGGGTGACCTCGCCGCGGTTGTCCAGCACGAAGCGCACTTCCGAGGACTCGAACTCGATCGCGCCGCGGCGTTCGCGCGCCTTGGCCAGGATGCGGTACAGCTGGTGCAGGCTCTGGATCTGCGGCAGCAGCGGGCCGATGAACGCCTTGGCGTCGGCGTCGTCCTCGCCCACCGCGTTCCACACCTGGGTGTAGGTCAGGCGCGCATGCGAGTTCATCACCGCCTCGTAGAAGCGCGACTGCACCACCTCGCCCTTGCGGTCCACCTGCATGTCGCAGACGAAGCACATGCGGTCTTCCTTCGGCCGCAACGAGCAGATGCCGTTGGACAGCGTCTCCGGCAGCATCGGCACCACGTAGCCGGGGAAGTACACCGAGGTGGCGCGCTTGAGCGCCTCATCGTCCAGCGGCGTGCCGGGGCGCACGTAGTGCGAGACGTCGGCGATGGCCACCACCAGCCGGAAGCCGTCCCGGTTCGGCTCGCAGAACACCGCGTCGTCGAAGTCCTTGGCGTCCTCGCCGTCGATGGTCACCAGCGGCAGCGCGCGCAGGTCCACGCGGGTGCCGATCATCGTCGGGTCCACCGTCATCGGGATCGCCGTCGCCTCGTCGAGCACTTCCGGCGGGAACTCATGCGGCAGGTCGTGGCCGTGGATGGCGGTTTCCACCACCAGCGACGGGGTCAGCTTGTCGCCGAGCACGGCGATGACCTTGCCGATCGGCGGGCGCCGCGTATCCGGCGCCTGGGTCAGTTCGCACACCACCAGCTGGCCGTCCTTCGCGCCACCGGTGGCGTCGGCCGGGATCTGGATGCTGCGCTGGATGCGCTTGTCGTCGGGCACCACGTAGTTGATGCCCAGCTCGACGCTGAAGTTGCCGATCAGGCGGTTGACGCCACGCTCGAGCACGCGCGCGATGCTGCCTTCGCGGCGGCCGCGGCGGTCGATGCCGGTGACATTGGCCAGCGCGCGGTCGCCATGCATGACCTTGCGCATCTCGTACGGCGGCAGGAACAGGTCGTCGCCACCTTCGTCCGGGCGCAGGAAGCCGAACCCTTCCGGGTTGGCGATGACCACACCGGGAATCAGGTTGGTGACCAGCACCGGGGCGAAGCCGCCGCGGCGGTTCTGCACCAGCTGCCCGTCGCGCACCATCGCGCCCAGGCGCTTGGCCAGCGCGTCGGCGCGCTCCGGTTCGGTCAGGCCGAGCCGCGCACCGATCTCCTCGGCGTTCTGCGGCCCGTCGCAGCGGTCCAGCAGCTGCAGGATCGCCTCGCGGCTGGCAATGGGCTGGGCGTAGCGCTCGGCTTCACGCGCGGCATAGGGGTCGTCGAGGACCGCGGCCGGCGCCGGCCGCGAGCGGCCACGCACGAAACTCTTCGGTGGCGCGCTGTCGCGGGATTTGCCGCGGCCGCCCTTGGCGGGCGTGGCCAGGCTCTCCGGCATCCACGGCGGCAGCTTGGCCGGCTTGCGGGGCGTGCCCGGCGTTGCGCCGGGGGCGGACTTGGGGGCCTTGCCGGCCCCGGGGGTCTTTTTGTTTTTCATCAGCCCCCATGGTACCCGCTGCGGCGTGGAGGAAGTGCGTACGCCGCACGGCCACCGCCATGCCGAAATACGTTGACAAACCCGGGCACGGTCAGCAGAATCTCCGGCTCGGATCGCCCAGGTGGCGGAATTGGTAGACGCACTAGTTTCAGGTACTAGCGGGTAAAACCGTGGAGGTTCGAGTCCTCTCCTGGGCACCACGATTCGAGACGAAGAAACCCGCGCAAGCGGGTTTTTTGTTGCCCGCGTGCGGCCCATGCCCGAGCCGCATGCGGCGCCCTGCGCCGTGGAACGGAACCGAGGCATGCCGCCGGTGGCATGGGCGACGGAAGGCAGTGGCCCGCACTGCAGCCCGTTGTTGACGCCCCTGCGAATGCCCTGCATAATTCCGCTCCTGAGTCGCCCAGGTGGCGGAATTGGTAGACGCACTAGTTTCAGGTACTAGCGGGTAAAACCGTGGAGGTTCGAGTCCTCTCCTGGGCACCACGACTCAACAGATCAAACCCGCGAAAGCGGGTTTTTTCGTATCTGCGGCCACCAGCGCCACGCTGCGGTGGACTCCCTGGAAAGTGGCTGCCCGCCCTCCTTTTTGCATGACGCTTCGGGTGGCCATCGACAGGTGGCGCCCGGACGCGCTTCCGCTTCGGCGCGCACGCCCCGCAGCGCACGCGTCCTTTCCCGCGCCATCGGCTGCACCCTGCGCGCGAACGCCTGCACGAAGCGTTGACACCGCGTCCGCCCATCGGCACAATTGCCGCCCTGAGTCGCCCAGGTGGCGGAATTGGTAGACGCACTAGTTTCAGGTACTAGCGGGTAAAACCGTGGAGGTTCGAGTCCTCTCCTGGGCACCACGACTCAACAGATCAAACCCGCGAAAGCGGGTTTTTTCGTATCTGCGGCCCGCTGCGACTCCGTCGACGTTGCGTCCAGCCCAGCGCCCCTGCCCGGATACGACGATCCCCGCCTTGCGGGCGGGGATCGCAGTGACTCAATGGCCGCCGGCACTGGCCGCGCCTGCACCGGCGCCGAACGGCGGCTTGGCCAGCCACAGGAAGGCGATGATCGCCAGGAAGGTCCAGCCCAGCAGGTAGAAGATGTCGTTGAAGCCCATCTGCGAGGCCTGGTGGTCGATGATGTTGTTCAACAGCGCCGCGCCGTGCTGCAGGTCGCCACGCCCCATCGCCAGCACCTGCTCCTGCATGCCCGGCGTATACGCCGAGACGTGCTCGGTCAGGTGCGCATGGTGCTGCTGGGTGCGGTGCGCCCACAGCCAGGTGGTCAGCGACGCGGCGAAGCTGCCGCCCAGCGTGCGCAGGAAGGTGGCCAGGCCCGAGCCGGCGGCGATCTCGCGCCCGTCCAGGTCCGACAGCAGGATCTGCAGCACCGGCATGAAGAACAGGGCCACGCCCACGCCCATGATCAGCTGCACCCCGGCCACGTGCTGGAAGTCCACCTGCAGGTTGAAGCCCGAGCGCATGAAGCTGGTCAACGACAGGAACACGAAGGCGATGGAGGCGAGCATGCGCATGTCGTAACGCGACGCGTACTTGCCCACCAACGGCGCCAGGATCACCGGCAGCACGCCGATCGGCGCCGTCGCCAGGCCCGCCCAGATCGCGGTGTAGCCCATGTCGCGCTGCAGCCACAGCGGCATCATCAGCGCCACGCTGAAGAACGCCGCGTACGCCACCACCATCGCCAGGGTACCGGCGCGGAAGTTGCGATGGCGGAACAGGCGCAGGTCGACGATGGGGTCCTTGTCGGTCAGCTCCCAGATCAGGAACACCGCCAGCGACACCACCGCCACGCACGACAGCACCACGATCTTGGTCGAGGCGAACCAGTCCTCGTCGTTGCCCAGGTCCAGCACCAGCTGCAGCGCGCCGACGCCGATCACCAGGGTGACCAGGCCGACGTAGTCCATCTTCGGCGTGTCGATGTGCTCGGGCCGGCCCTTGAGCTGGCTGCCGACCACCAGCGCCGCGAAGATGCCCAGCGGCACGTTGATCAGGAAGATCCATTCCCAGCTGTAGTTGTCGGTGATCCAGCCACCGAGGATCGGCCCGCAGATCGGCGCGACCACCGTGATCATGGCCAGCAGCGCCAGTGCCTGGCCGCGTTTCTCGCGCGGGTAGATCGACACCAGCAGCGACTGCGTGATCGGGTACATCGGCCCGGCGACGAACCCCTGCAGCGCGCGCGACAGCACCAGCATGCCCATGCTCTGGGCCAGGCCGCACAGCAGCGAGGTGATGACGAAGGCCAGCGTCGCCCACACGAACAGCCTGCGCTCGCCGAAACGGCGACTGAGCCAGCCGGTCAGCGGCAGCGCGATGGCGGTGCTGACCGCGAACGAGGTGATCACCCAGGTCGCCTGCTGCGAACTGGCGCCGAGGTTGCCGGCGATGGTCGGCAACGAGACGTTGGCGATGGTGGTGTCGAGCACCTGCATGAACGAGGCCATCGCCAGGCCGATGGTGCACAGCGCCACGCTGGGCGGCGCGAAGCCGGCGGCCGGCTGCGGCAGGGCCGGAGCTTGAGCGGACATGCGCGGCGACCTCAGCCGGCCCGGGCCTGGCGCGGCAGGTTGTCGTGGATGATCCGCGCGATCGCCGCGTCGGCATCATGCAGCTGCCTGGCGTAGACGTCGGTGTCGAACACGTTGCCCTTGGCCGGCGTGGCCGGCAGCACCTCGCCCTTCTGGTCGCGCAGGCTCACCTCGGCCTTCATCGACAGGCCGATGCGCAGCGGATGCTCGGCCAGCTGCCTGGCATCGATGGCGATGCGCACCGGCACGCGCTGCACGATCTTGATCCAGTTGCCGCTGGCGTTCTGCGCCGGCAGCAGCGAGAACGCCGACCCGGTCCCCAGCCCGAGGCTGGTGATGCGGCCCTTGTACTTCACGTCGCCGCCGTACAGGTCCGAGCGCAGCTCCACTTCCTGGCCCAGGCGCATGTGCCGCAGCTGGGTTTCCTTGAAGTTGGCATCCACCCACATCTGCTCGGCAGGCACCACCGCCATCAGCGCAGTGCCCGGCTGCACGCGCTGGCCGACCTGCACCGAGCGCCGCGCGACATAACCGGCGACCGGCGCGACGATGCCGGCGCGGGCATTGTTGAGCCACGCCTGGCGCAGCTGCGCGGCGGCGGCCTTCACGTCAGGCTGGGTGGCGACCACGGTGTCGTCGACCAGCGCGCGGCTGCGCTCCACCGTTTCGCGCGAACCGGCCACCGCGGCTTCGGCCGCGGCCAGCTCGTCGCGGGCATGGGCCAGTTCCTCGTTGGAGATCGCGCCGCTGGCGGCCAGGTCCCGGCGCCGGGCGAAGTCCTCGCGCACGCGCCGCAGGGTGACCTGGCGGGCGTTCAGGTCGGCCTGCGCGCCCTCCACGGTGCGGTACAGGCCACGGACCTGGCGCACGGTGCGGGCCAGATTGGCTTCGGCCTGCTGCAGCGCCACCTCGGTGTCGGCCGGGTCCAGCTGCACCAGCAGCTGGCCGCGCTCCACGCGCATGCCGTCGTCGGCGGCGATGGCGACCACGGTGCCGGCCACCTGCGGGGTGATCTGCACCTGGTTGCCCTGCACGTAGGCATCGTCGGTTTCCTCGAACCAGCGGCCGAAGGCGAAGTACCACAGCGCGAACGCCGCCAGCAGCAGGATGATGATGGCAAGCAGTCCGCGCAGCAGCCGGCCACGGCGGCTGCCAACGACGGGGGCTTCAGGAGTGTGGGTCTGGCTCATGGGGTGTTTCTCAGGAATGCGGGGACACGGAGGAGGAGGAAGACACCGGGGCGGCGACGCCGTCGGCCGGCGGCGCGTAACCACCGCCCAGGGCCTGGGTCAGCCGCGCCGCGGCCAGCAGCTGCTGCGAATGCAGCGTGGCCAGCGCCTGCTGCGCACCGAGCAACTGCGACTGCGCAGACAGCACGTCCAGGTAATTGCCGATGCCGGCGCGGTAACGCTGGCCGGCCAGCTCGAAGGCGGAGCCGGCGGTGGCCACCGCCTGCTGCTGCGACTGCACCTGCTGCTCGAGCGAGCGCACCGCGTTGACCTGGTCGGCCACCTCGCGCAGCGCATCGACCAGTGCCTGGTTGTAGCCGGCCACCGCCAGGTCGTACTGGGCGTCGGCACCGGACAGGCC
The DNA here is from genome assembly GCF_001431595.1 of Stenotrophomonas acidaminiphila. GTDB lineage: Bacteria > Pseudomonadota > Gammaproteobacteria > Xanthomonadales > Xanthomonadaceae > Stenotrophomonas > Stenotrophomonas acidaminiphila. Next base: position 91,410 of record NZ_LDJO01000019.1, on the reverse strand, counting down.
GGCGCGCAGGCGCCCGCCCTCGAAGATCGGCAGGCTCAGCGCCGGGCCGAGGTAGGCGAAGGTCGAGCCGCTCCTGAGCAGGTCGCCGACGTTGGGGGCGACCACGCCGGCCAGCGCGGTCAGGTTGAAACTGGGGTAAAACCGGGCCTTGGCGACCTTGATCTGCTTGCCGGCCGCTTCCACGCGCCAGCGTGCGGCGACGATGTCCGGGCGCCGCCCGAGCAGTTCGCTGGGCAGCACGCCCGGCAGCTGCAGCGCGGCCACGTCCAGCGCCTGCGGACGGGCGATGCCCAGGCCACGATCCGGGCCCTGCCCCAGCAGCGCGGCCAGCGCGGTGCGCGCGGCGTCGATCTGCTGCTGCGCGGCCTGCAGCTGCTGCTGCGCAGTGGGAATGCGGGCTTCGGCCTGGCGCACCTGCAGGTCGCTGTCGATGCCGGCGGCGCGGCGCTGGCGCACCAGCTGCACGGTCTTGCGCGCACGCTCCAGTTCCTGCTCGGCGATGTCGTTGGCACGCCAGGCCCGGTCCAGTTCGACATAGGCCTGGACGATGCCCGAGGCCAGCTTCAGGCGCGCGGCCTGGGCATCGACGGCCGCGGCATGCACCGTGTCCACCGCCGCTTCCCAGCTGGCGCGCTTGCCGCCCCACAGGTCGACCCCGTAGCTGAAATCGAATGCGACCTGGCCGCTGCCCATGTAGCGGCCGCCGAGCTCCTCGCCGACCATCGATTCGGGCAGGCGCACGCCGGTGTAGCCACCGGACACGGACAGGCTGGGCAGGCGGTCGGCGCGGGCGACGCCGGCCTGGGCCTGGGCCTGGCGCAGGCGCGCATCGGCCGCATCCAGGCTGGGATGGCCGGCCAGCGCCTCGGCCACCAGCGCATCCAGCTGCGGGTCGCCGAAGGCGCGCCACCAGTCGCTGGCCGGAAACGCGGCCACGGCCAGGTCGCTGGTCGCCAACGTGCGTTCGCTGTGCAGGCTGTCGGCATCGAGCAGCCGCCCCTGCGGCTGCAGTCCGCCGCTGCTGGCGCAGGCCGCGAGCGCCAGCAGCAGCGTTGCCGGCAACAGCGGCCGGCAACGGCGGCGCAGGGAGGGGGAGAGGGAAGAGAGGGTCATGGGGGCGTCAGGGAGTCGCGGATGCGGGTGAGAAGGGACATCAGCTGCTCGCGTTCGTCGGGGCTCAGGTCACGCATCGCGTAATCCATCACCGCGTCGCCGCGTTTCTTGAGCCGCGCGCACAGCTCGCGGCCCTGCTCGGTCAGCACGATCTGCAGTGCGCGCCGGTCCTGCGCATGCGCTTCGCGGCGCACGCAGCCCAGCGATTCGAGCTTGTCCAGCAGGCGGGTCACCGCGCTGGGCACCTGGTCCAGCGCCTGCGCCAGTTCGTTGGCGGTGCACGGGGCCATGTGCGCCAGCGTCTTCAGGCCCACGAAATGGGTGAAGCCGATGCCGATGTTTTCTTCGGCCATCGAGGCGTCGAGTTGCCGGGCCAGGCCATCGCGCGTCTGGCGCAGCAGGAGGCCGAAGCTGGGGGGATTGGAGGTCGAGCAGATCATGGGCGGAGATTTTATTCCATCCAGAATAATTCTCAATGGAAATATTCCATCCGGCATGAAATGCGCTGTTGCAGCACTGGATCAATCCCGCCCCCTGCCGGGCCGGGGCACGGCCCGTGGCTTGGCATCCCCGACCGCATCCGGATAATCACCGGCTCGCGGGGGCGACGGCCGTCGCCGCCCCCCAGCACCAGGTAACAGCCCCGCATGACCGAACTCGTACGCCCCGCCTTCCACGGCTTCGAGCAGCAGCCGCTGCGCGAGTACGCCGAGCGCGCCTATCTCGACTACTCCATGTACGTGGTACTGGACCGCGCCCTGCCCTTCATCGGCGACGGGCTCAAGCCGGTGCAGCGCCGCATCATCTATTCGATGAGCGAGCTGGGCCTGAACGCCGCGTCCAAGCCGAAGAAGTCCGCGCGCACCGTCGGCGACGTGATCGGCAAGTACCACCCGCATGGCGACAGCGCCTGCTACGAGGCGCTGGTGCTGATGGCCCAGCCGTTCTCCTACCGCTACCCGCTGATCGACGGCCAGGGCAACTTCGGCTCCAGCGACGACCCCAAGTCGTTCGCGGCCATGCGCTATACCGAATCCAAGCTGACCCCGATCGCCGAAGTGCTGCTGGGCGAACTGGGCCAGGGCACCACCGACTGGTCGCCCAACTTCGACGGCACGCTGGAGGAGCCTAGCTGGCTGCCGGCGCGGCTGCCGCACCTGCTGCTCAACGGCACCACCGGCATCGCCGTGGGCATGGCCACCGACGTGCCGCCGCACAACCTGAACGAGATCGTCAGCGCGCTGGTGCGGCTGATCGACGACCCGGACGCCAGCGTCGCCGACCTGTGCGAGCACGTGAAGGGCCCGGACTACCCGACCACCGCCGAGATCATCACCCCGGCCAGCGACCTGCGGCAGCTCTACGAGACCGGCAATGGCAGCGTGCGTGCCCGCGCCACGTTCCAGAAGGAAGCCAGCAACATCGTCATCACCGCGCTGCCGCACCAGGTGTCGCCGTCCAAGGTGATCGAGCAGATCGCCCAGCAGATGCGCGCCAAGAAGCTGCCCTGGCTGGAGGACATCCGCGACGAATCCGACCATGCCAACCCGGTGCGCGTGGTGCTGATCCCGCGCTCCAGCCGCGTCGACGCCGAGCAGCTGATGGGCCACCTGTTCGCCACCACCGACCTGGAGAAGAGCTACCGGGTCAACCTCAACGTCATCGGCCTGGACGGCCGCCCGCAGGTCAAGAACCTGCGGCAGCTGCTGGGCGAGTGGCTGCGCTTCCGCCAGGACACCGTCACCCGCCGCCTCAACCACCGGTTGCAGAAGGTCGAGCGCCGCCTGCACCTGTTGGAAGGCCTGCTGGTCGCCTTCCTCAACCTGGACGAGGTGATCCGCATCATCCGCACCGAGGACGAACCGAAGCCGGCGCTGATCGCCCGCTTCGGCCTGTCCGAGGACCAGGCCGAGTACATCCTGGAGACCAAGCTCAAGCAGCTGGCGCGCCTGGAGGAAATGAAGATCCGCGGCGAGCAGGACGAGCTGGCCGCCGAGCGCGAGAAGATCCTGTCCATCCTCGGCAGCGCCGCCAGGCTCAGGAAGCTGGTCAAGGACGAACTGCTGGCCGACGCCAAGAAGTTCGGCGACGCGCGCCGTTCGCCGCTGGTGCAGCGCGACGCCGCCCAGGCCATCGACGAGACCGAACTGGTGGCCAGCGAACCGGTCACCGTGGTGCTGTCGGAAAAGGGCTGGGTGCGCGCGGCCAAGGGCCATGACGTGGACGCCGCCGGCCTGTCCTACCGCGAGGGCGACAGCCTGCTGGCGGCGGTGCGCGGGCGCAGCACCCAGCAGGTGGCGTTCCTCGACAGCGAGGGCCGCGCCTACTCCACGCCGGCGCATACCCTGCCCTCTGCACGCGGCAACGGCGAGCCGCTGACCGGCCGCTTCTCGCCGGCCGCCGGCAGCAGTTTCGTCACCCTGGCCAGCGGCGACAACGACACCCGCTTCGTGCTCGCCTCCTCGCACGGCTACGGCTTCGTCACCCGCTTCGAGAACCTCACCGGCCGCAACAAGGCCGGCAAGGCCATGCTCAACCTGTCCCCCGGTGCGGCGGTGCTGCAGCCGATGGTGGTGGCCAACCCGCAGGCCGATCGCATCGTCGCGGTCACCAGCGCCGGCAACATGCTTGCCATCCCGGCCACCGAACTGCCCGAGCTGGACAAGGGCAAGGGCAACAAGATCATCGAGATCCCCAAGGCCAAGCTCGCCACCGAGCGCGTGGTCGCGGTGGTCGCGGTATCGCCGGGCGCCACCCTGCAGGTCCGCAGCGGCCAGCGCACCATGAACCTGTCGTTCAAGGAACTGGATGCGTACGTGGGTGCGCGGGCCAGCCGCGGGCATCTGTTGCCGAGGGGGTGGCAGAAGGTCGAGGGGCTCGACGTCCAGTAAGCCGGCTCAATGGCGCGCGGCGGCGCGGCAGGCATTGTCGTTGCCATGCGCATGCGTGGCGCGGCAGAAGGTCGAGGGGCTCGACGTCCAGTAAGCCGGCTCACTGGCGCGCGGCGGCGCGGCCGGCATTGTCGTCGCCATGTGCATGCGTGGCGCGGCAGAAGGTCGAGGGGCTCGACGTTCAGTAAGCCAGCTCACTGGCGCGCAGCGGCGCGGCAGGCATTGTCGTCGCCATGTGCATGCGTGGCGCGGCATGGACCGGCAACGGGCCGTTTCACCGCTGCGCGGCGTGGCGAGCCATACTGTGCAGCGGCCGTGGCAACAGCCGCCGAATCCGTTCTACAGGGAACCCCATGACGACGACGCACGACACCCCAGCGCAGAGCACCTGCCCCGAATGCCATGGCGACAATCTGTATGCCCATGGCGGCGTCAATGCCCGCGGTGGCTACGGCCCCGACCTGCTGCCCGGCGCCAGCGGCGTGTTCGCCAGTGCCAAGATGCGCAGTGTCGTCTGCCGCGATTGCGGCCTGGTCCGCTTCTACGCCGGCAACGAGGCGCTGGCCCGGATCACCCCCGAGAACGGCTGGCGCAAGACCCGCTGAGGAGACCCCCATGCAACCCGATTTCTGGCTGCAACGCTGGCAACAGGGACAGATCGGCTTCCACCGCGACCAGGTGATGCCGCTGCTGCAGGAACACTGGCCATCGCTGCAGGTGGCGGCCGGCAGCCGGGTACTGGTGCCGTTGTGCGGCAAGAGCCTGGACATGCATTGGCTGGCCGCGCAGGGCTACCGCGTGCTCGGCGTCGAGCTCTCGCCGCTGGCGGTGCAGCAGTTCTTCGACGAGGCCGGGCTGCGGCCCGAACGCCGCAGCAGCGCGCTGGGCGAGCATTTCAGCGCCGGACCGATCGAGATCCTCCTCGGCGACGCCTTCACCCTCGACGACCAGACCCTGGCCGGCATCGCCGGGCTCTACGACCGCGCCGCGCTGATCGCATTGCCGCCGGCGTTGCGCCAGCGCTATCGCGACACCGTGTACATGCGGCTGCCGGCCGGCTGCCGCGCGCTGCTGATCACCCTCGAGTACCCGCAGGCGGAGAAGGCCGGCCCGCCGTTCTCTGTGGCGCAGGCGGAAGTGGACGCGTTCGCGCCAGCCTGGCAGGTGGAACTGGCCGAGCGCCGCGACATCCTGGCGCACGAGCCCGGCTTCCGCGCCGAAGGCGTGAGCGCGCTGGCCACCGCGGTCTACCGCATGCGGCGCAACGCCGGCTGAAATTCCGCCCCGCATGAACGCAAAAGGCCGGGAATACCCGGCCTTGCCTGCGCGATGCACCCGCCGCGGCTCAATGCGCCGGCGCGCCCTTCGCGTCGATCTTGCTGGCCTGGTACAGCTCCAGGCCGATGCGCCGGATCAGGCCCAGCTGCTGCTCCAGCCACCAGGCATGGTCTTCCTCGGTGTCGCGCAGCTGCGCGATCAGGATGTCGCGGCTGACGTAGTCGCCGTGCGACTCGCACAGCTTGACCGCCGCGGCCAGGTTGGCGCGCACCTGGTACTCGGTCTGCAGGTCCTTCTCCAGCATCTCGACCACGCTCTTGCCGGGGGCGAAGACGTGCGGACGCATGTCCGGGTCGCCGCCCAGGAACAGGATCCGCCGCAGCAGCGCGTCGGCATGCCCGGTTTCCTCTTCCATCTCGTGGCCGATGCGCTCGTACAGCGCATGCAGGCCCTGGTCTTCGTAACGGCGGGAATGGATGAAGTACTGGTCGCGCGCGGCCAGTTCGCCGCGCAGCAGCTCCTTCAGGCATTCGATGACTTCCGGGTGTCCCTGCATGGGGGTGCTCCTGATGTTCGTATGCGCACAGGATGCCCGATCCGGCACGGCGATGATCTAATCGGAATCAGTTTCAGTTGCGCCCTGCGTGCGGCAGCGCGCTCCCCTACAATCGGCCTTTCCTGGGACCGGGGAGAGGCGCATGAGGCGCTGGCTGCTGCGTTCGCTGTGGGTCGTGCTGGGGCTTTCGATCCTTGTACCGGGTGGTATCTGGCTGCTGCTGCGCGGCAGCCTGCCGGAACTGGACGGCGAGCTCGCCCTGCCCGGGCTGTCGGCCCCGGTCCAGGTGCAGCGCGACGGCAACGGCGTGGTCACGGTGGATGCCGCCGACGAGCGCGACATGGCCCGCGCGCTGGGCTATGTGCATGCGCAGGAACGCTTCTTCGAAATGGACCTGATGCGGCGCTCGGCCGCCGGCGAGCTGTCCGAACTGTTCGGCGCCAATGCCCTGCCGCTGGACCGGCGCATGCGCGTGCACCGCCTGCGCGCGCGCGCGCACGACAACCTGGACATCGCCCTGGGCGACCGTCGCGCGGTGCTCGAGGCCTACCGCGACGGCGTCAACGCCGGGCTGGCGGCGCTGCCGGTACGACCCTGGCCCTACCTGCTGCTGCGCCAGCGGCCGCGTGCCTGGAGCCTGGAGGACTCGGTGCTGGCCGGGCTGGCGATGTACGCCGACCTGCAGGACCCCGGCAACAGCCGCGAGCTGGCCCTGGCCCGCATCCGCGAGGTGGTGCCACCCGCGCTCCATGCCCTGCTCGCGCACGACGGCAGCAGCTGGGATGCGCCGCTGTTCGGCGCCGCGCGCGGCGATGCACCGCTGCCCGATGCCGCGACACTGGACCTGCGCCAGCTGGCCGGCAGTGGCGGTGGCGACGCCGCGGTCGCCCGCCTTGCCCGTACCCCCGTGCCACTGCGGGACAGCGGGATCGGCTGGCCACCGGAGGCGGCCGACAGCTCGCCGGGCAGCAACAACTTCGCCGTCGCCGGCGCACTCACCCGCGATGGCCGCGCGATCCTGGCCGACGACATGCACCTGGCCCTGCGCGCACCCAACCTCTGGTTCCGCGTGCGCCTGCGCCATCCCGATGCGTCCGCGCCACGCGGCAAGGTCGACGTGGCCGGCTTCAGCCTGCCGGGGCTGCCGGTGGTCATCGTCGGCAGCAATACCCACGTGGCCTGGGGCTTCACCAACAGCTACATCGACACCGCCGATTTCGCACGCCTGCCGGCCACCGCGCCGTTGCGCGAATACCGCGAAACCATTGCGGTGGCCGGTGCGCCGGCCGACATCCTGGTCGTGCGCGAAAGCGACTGGGGCCCGGTGCTGCATGAAAACGCCGATGGCAGCCGGCTGGCGCTGCGCTGGACCGCGCAGCTGCCGGGCGCGGTGCGCCTGGACTTCGCCGACATGGCCCGCGCGGCCGACCTGGACGCCGCACTGGCAGTGGCCGACCGCGCCGGCATTCCCGCGCAGAACCTGCTGCTGGCCGACCGCCATGGCCGCATCGCCTGGCGCCTGGCCGGCGCACGCCCGGATCGCAGCGGTACCTGCACGGCCGATGGCATCGCCAACACACCCGACGCGCCGTTGCCGCCCGATACGTCGCCCTTCAACGAGCCCTGCTACCCGTGGCCGTTGCGCACGGACCAGGCGCCGTCGCTGGTCGATCCCGCCAACCACCGCCTGTGGACCGCCAATGGCCGCGTGCTCGACGGCGCCATGCTGGCCGAGGCCGGCGATGGCGGCTACGACCTGGGCGCGCGGGCACGCCAGGTCCGCGACGGCCTGTTCGCGCGCGAACAGTTCGACGAGCGCGACCTGCTCGCCATCCAGCTCGACGATCGTGCCGTGCTGATGGAGCGCTGGTGGAAACTGCTGCGCGCCACCGTCGAGCACAGCGACGATCCGGCGCTGCGCCGGCTGGAAGCGGCCAGCCGCCAGTGGGACGGCCGCGCCGCGGTCGATTCGGCCAGCTACCGTATCGCCCGCGGCTTCCGCGGCATCACCCTGGACACGCTGGAAGCCGGCCTGCTGGCCCCCGCGCGCCAGCGGCTCGGCGAGGACTTCGTGGCGCCACGCCTGCCACAACTGGAAGGCGTGGCCTGGCCGCTGCTGGAACAGCGCCCGCCGCACCTGCTGCCGCCGCCGTTCAAGCGCTGGGACGAACTGCTGGCGCACAGCGCGCGGCAACTGGAAGCGGACCTGGCCGCACAGGGTCACGACCTCGCCGCGCGCACCTGGGGCGAGCGCAACACCGCCGCCATCTGCCACCCGCTGTCGCGCGCGCTGCCCGCCCTGTTCAAGCGCTGGCTGTGCATGCCGGCGCAGGCACTGCCCGGCGACGGCAACATGCCGCGGGTGCAGACGCCGGACTTCGGCGCATCCGAGCGCATGGTGGTCTCGCCCGGCTTCGAGGCCGACGGCATCGTGCACATGCCCGGTGGCCAGAGCGGACATCCGCTGTCGCCGTTCTGGGGCGCCGGCCACGACGACTGGGTACAGGGCCGGCCGACACCGTTCCTGCCCGGTGCCACCACCCACACCCTGGTACTGCGCCCGCGCTGAAACAGCGCGGGCGACATGCCGGCCCGCAGGTGGACGGGGCTATTCCAGGCGCACCGTCCACTCGATCTCGAGCATGTCCCCCGCGTTGAACAGGCCGCTGACCTGCACCCAGCTCGCGGCGGGGTACCTGCCGTCGGCGAAGAACGCCTTGCGCGCGGGAATGGCCTTGACCAGTGCGTCCATGTCGGTGGTATACGCGGTTTCCTTCACCACCTGGCTGCTGTCGGCACCGAAGCGCTGCAGGATCTTCGCGAGCGCGCCATAACACGCCTGTACCGCCGCCTGCATGTCCCGGCCGCGGCAGGGCACGCCGGAGACATGCAGGGTGTCGCCGTCGCGCACCACGCCGGCATAGCCGATATCCGCCTCCCAGCTGCCCAGCGCGTGGCGCTCCAGCGGCACCTCCGCGGCGCGGGCAGGCGGAACGCACAGCAGACCCGATACCAGCAACCAACACGCACGCATCGGAAGCGCCGTTGACCGGAGAGAGATGAGCGGCGATGGCGGCTTCCGGCAGGGGCCGCCAACGGCGCGATGGGAACGGACGCGCCCGTCCCCGGGGACAGGCGCGTCGGGCGGTGGATGAAGACAGGGCGGCGCACGGCGCGCGCCGCCCCCCGGCTCACCCCGCCAGTCCCTGCGCGTGCACACCGGCCACCGCACGGCCGGACGGGTCGGCCATGGCCGCGAAGCTCGCGTCCCAGGCGATCGCCGCCGGCGAGGAACAGGCGATGGACTTGCCGCCCGGCACCGTCTCGGCCGCGGCCGGGGTCGGATAGAACTGCTCGAACAGGCTGCGGTAGTAGTACGCCTCCTTGGTCTGCGGCGGGTTGTACGGGAAGCGCTTGTCGGCGGCGGCCAGTTCGCGGTCGCTCACCTGCGCCTCGGCATGCGCCTTCAGCCCGTCGATCCAACCGTAGCCGACGCCGTCGCTGAACTGCTCCTTCTGCCGCCACAGGATTTCCTTCGGCAGGTAGCCCTCGAACGCCTCGCGCAGCACCGCTTTCTCGATGCGGCCGCTGGCCTTGTCCACCATCTTGTGGCTGGCGTCCATGCGCATCGCCACGTCGAGGAAGGCGCGGTCCAGGAACGGCACGCGCGGCTCCACGCCCCAGGCCATCATCGACTTGTTGGCGCGCAGGCAGTCGTAGTTGTTGAGCGCGTCGAGCTTGCGCACCAGCTCCTCGTGGAACTCGCGCGCGTTCGGCGCCTTGTGGAAGTACAGGTAGCCGCCGAAGATCTCGTCGCTGCCCTCGCCGGACAGCACCATCTTCACCCCCATCGCCTTGATCCGCCGCGCCAGCAGGAACATCGGCGTGGAGGCGCGGATGGTGGTGACGTCGTAGGTCTCGATGTGGCGGATCACTTCCGGCAGCGCGTCCAGGCCTTCCTCGAAGGTGTACTCGAAGCCGTGGTGCACGGTGCCGAGCATGTCGGCGGCGATCTTCGCCGCGGCCAGGTCGGGCGACCCGGCAAGGCCGATGGCGAAGCTGTGCAGACGCGGCCACCAGGCCTCGCTGCGGTCGCCATCCTCGATGCGATGGCGTGCATAGCGCGCGGCCACGGCCGCCACCAGCGACGAATCCAGGCCGCCGGACAGCAGCACGCCATAGGGCACGTCGGTCATCAGCTGGCGGTGCACCGCGGCCTCGAAGGCTTCGCGCAGTTCCTGCCGGGACACCTCCACGCCCTGCACCGCGTCGTAGTCGCGCCACGGCCGCTCGTAGTACCGGGCCAGCTCGCCGGTGGCGCTGTCGTACCAGTGCCCCGGCGGGAACTGCGCCACGTCGGCGCAGGTATCGGCCAGCGACTTCATCTCCGATGCCACGCACAGGCGGCCCTGCTTGTCGTGGCCCCAGTACAGCGGCACCACGCCGATCGGATCGCGGGCGATGATCGCGCGTCCGGCGCGCTTGTCCCACAGGGCGAAGGCGAAGATGCCGTTGAGCCGGTTGAGGAACGACGCAGGTTCGTCCTCGCGGTACAGCGCATTGATCACCTCGCAGTCCGAGCCGGTCTGGAACGCATAGGGCTGCACCAGTTCCTGCTTCAGTTCGCGGTGGTTGTAGATCTCGCCGTTGACCGCCAGCGCCAGCGTGCCGTCCTCGGACAGCAGCGGCTGCGAACCGCCGGCCGGGTCGACGATGGCCAGGCGCTCGTGCACGAGGATGGCGCGCTCGTCCACGTACACGCCGCTCCAGTCGGGGCCGCGGTGGCGCTGGCGCTGCGATTGCTCAAGTGCCTGCCGGCGCAGCGCCTGCAGGTCGTCGCCCGGTTGCAGGCCGAAGATGCCGAAGATGGAACACATGGGGACTGCTCCTGGTTGTGGGGGTTTTTCGTTGAATTCCCGGCCATGGAGGGCCGGGTTCCTGTGGGGGGAACCACACGCGCAACAAAAAACCCGCATCGGCCGATGCGGGTTTTCTGGTCACTGGGCGTATGGTGCTTGTGGCTCAGTCGCAGACCCGCATCGGCCGCGCGCGATTGTTCGCAACCGCATTATTGCGATTGTTCGACACGTTCACGTTGGCGCAGGCGTTGCGGTTCATGGGGCCGACGATAGCGTGGCCCCGCGATGGCGTGCAACTGTTTCGTGGGCAACCGATGCGCCCGTCCGCACGCCCCTGCGGCGGCCGGGCGCGGATCAGGCGAGCAACCGCGCGATCAACTGCCGGTACAGGTCGGGCAGCGCCCGCAGGTCGTCCAGGCGCACGTGCTCGTCCACCTGGTGGATGCTGGCGTTCACCGGCCCCACCTCGATGCACTGCGCGCCCAGCGGCGCGATGAAGCGGGCATCGGAGGTACCGCCACCGGTGCTTTCCTCGGGCATGGCGCCGGCGAACCCGGCCAGCACCTCGCGCGCGACGCTGCGCAGGCGGCCTTCCGGGGTATAGAACGGCTCGCCGCTGCGGTGCCATTGCAGCGTGTAATCAAGGCCGTGGCGATCCAGCAGCGCGGCGATCTCCGCCTCCAGCCGCCCGGCGTCCCAGTGCGGGTTGTAGCGCAGGTTGAACATCACCTGCAGGTCGCCGGGGATGACATTGCCGGCGCCGGTGCCGGCATTGATGTTGGAGATCTGCAGGCTGGTCGGCGGGAAGCTCTCGTAGCCATCGTCCCAGTGCCGCGCCGCCAGCTCGGCCAGCGCCGGGGCGGCCAGGTGGATAGGGTTGCGCGCCTTGTCCGGATAGGCGACATGGCCCTGCACGCCCCTGACCTGCAACTTCGCCGACAGGCTGCCGCGGCGGCCCACGCGCAGCAGGTCGCCCAGGGTCGCGGTGGACGAGGGCTCGCCGGTGATGCACCAGTCGATGCGCTGCCCGCGCTCGCGGAACAGGCGCGCGACGTGGCGCACGCCATCGATGGCGTCGCCTTCCTCGTCGCTGGTCAGCAGCACCGCCAGGGTGCCGGGATGGTCGGGGTGGTCGGCGACGAACCGCTCGGCGGCGACCACGAACGCGGCCACGCTGCCCTTCATGTCGGCCGCGCCACGGCCATAGAGCACGCCATCGCGTACCTCCGGCCGGAACGGGTCGCTGCGCCATGCCGCGACCGGGCCGCTGGGCACCACGTCGGTATGGCCCAGCAGCACCAGTACCGGCGCGCCGCTGCCGTGGGTGGCCCACAGGTTGTCGACCTCGCCCAGGCGCAGGTGTTCGCACTGGAAACCGGCCGCCTGCAGGCGGTCGGCCACCTGCTGCTGGCAGCCGGCATCGTCCGGCGTCACCGACGGCCGCGCGATCAGTTCGCAGGCCAGCTCCACCACGTCGCTCATCGGCCGCATGCCGTCACCCCACGCCGAAGCGCTGCTTGAAGCCGTTGTCGGAAAAGCCCTGGCTCAGCGCGCCGTCATCGGTGACGACCAGCGGGCGCCGGATCAGCTGCGGGTACTCGCGCAGCAGCAGCTTCCACTCGGCCTCGGAGCCGGGCGCCCTGCGCGCATCGGGCAGCTGCCGCCAGGTGGTCGAGGACTTGTTGACCAGTGCCTCGAAACCACCGGCCTTGCCCGCCCATTCAATCAGGGTCTCGGGGCTGGGCTTGTGCTCGCGGTAGTCGATGAAGGTGTAGGCGACGCCGAAACGGTCCAGCCACTTGCTGGCCTTCTTGCAGGTGTCGCAGTTCTTGAGTCCGTAAAGAGTGGTCATTGCAGGATCCAGGGCTTGCCCTCTCCGGCGAGGGAGAGGAGGAACATCAGTCGGCCAGGCCGCGCAGCAGGTCGTTGACGCTGGTCTTGCTGCGGGTGCGGGCGTCGACCTGCTTGACGATCACCGCGCAGTACAGCGAGTGGGTGCCGTCCTTGCTCGGCAGCGAGCCGGACACCACGACGCTGTAGGGCGGGATGTAGCCGTAACTGACTTCGCCGGTGGCGCGGTTGTAGATGCGCGTGCTCTGGCTCAGGAACACGCCCATGCCGATCACGCTGTGGTGGCCGACCACCACGCCTTCCACCACTTCCGAGCGCGCACCGATGAAGCAGTGGTCCTCGATGATGGTCGGGCTGGCCTGCAGCGGTTCCAGCACGCCGCCGATGCCGGCGCCGCCGGACAGGTGGCAGTGCTTGCCGACCTGCGCGCAGGAACCGACCGTGGCCCAGGTATCGACCATGGTGCCCTCGCCCACGTACGCGCCGATGTTGGTGAAGCTCGGCATCAGCACCACGTCGCGGCCGAAGTGGGAGCCGCGGCGGGCGATGGCGCCGGGCACCACGCGTACCCCGGCAGCGCGGAACTCGGCCTCGCCATGACCGGCGAAGCGCGATTCGACCTTGTCCCAGAACGGCGCCGGGCGGCCATCCATCACGCTCATGTCGTTGACGCGGAAGTACAGCAGCACCGCCTTCTTCAACCACTCATTGACCTTCCAGCCGCCATTGCCATCCGGCTCGGCGACCCGGAACTCGCCCGACTCCAGGCCGTCGATGACGCGGTTGACCAGCGGACGGGTGTAGCCCTCGATCTCGTCCATGGTCAGCATCGCGCGGCGCTCGAACGCGCTCTCGATGCCGAACTTCATTTCCGCAACGCCCGGCGCCGGCGGCTTGCGCAGGCTGCGCGGGCCGATCGATTCCATCGCCTTCGGCCTGGCCGCGGACGTTTTCCCGGGCGCGGCCCTGGCCGGCCTGCTGGCCGGCACCGCCGCGGCAGCGGCCTTCTTCGGCGCAACCTTCTTCGGCGCGGTCTTCTTCGGGGCGGTCTTCTTGGCGGTAGGCTTCCGGGTGGCCATCAGCGGGGGTCTCCTGGCGTTCTGTCGGGCTCCAGGCAGGCCAGCAATGCATCGCGCAGGGCCTGCCGGGAGGTTTCGGTAAGGGGGCGGTCGTGGCGGTCGGTCAGCTGGAACTGGTCCTCGGCGCGCTCGCCGAAGGTGGCGATGCGCGCATCCTGCACCCGCAGCTGCTGGTCGCGCAGCACGTGCGCGACATCGGCCAGCAGGCCCGGCCGGTCCGGCGCCACCAGGTTCAACACCGTGCGCGCATGCTCGGCGTTCTCGATGAACTCGATGCGCGGCGCGAAGCGGAAATGCCGGAGCTGGCGCGGAATCACCCGCCGTGCCGGGCGCAGCACCAGGATGTTCCCGGCCAGCGCCTTGCGCAGCAGCAGTTCCAGGCGCGCGGTGTCGCCGTCGGCGAAGCTGCCGGCCGGGGTCACCTCGAAGGTATCGAAGATGGTGTCTTCCGGCCCGTCGAGCACGCGCGCGCGGTGGATGCTGTAGCCGGCGCGATCCAGGGTCATCACGATCGCGGCGAACAGGCCGTCGCGGTCGGGCGAGTGCACGAACACTTCCAGCGCGTCGCTTTCCGGCGCGATCCGACGTGCCCTGACCAGGGTGCCGCCACGCGCCACTTCCATCAGCGAGGTGGCCTGCCACACCAGCTGCTCGGGGCGGAAGCGAACGAAGCTCTCGTCCGGCATCGCGCTGAACTGGCGCTCGATCACCGCATCGGCATGGCCGAGCGCGCGCATCAGCTCGCGCACGCTGGCGCGCGCCTCCTGCACCCGCTCGGCCTCGGGCAGCGGCTGTTCCAGGCCCTCGCGCAGGGCGCGGCGCGCGGCGAAATACAGGTCGGCCAGCAGCCGGTCCTTCCAAGCGTTCCACAGCTTGGGACTGGTGCCGGCGATATCGGCGCAGGTAAGCAGGTACAGGTAGTCCAGCCGTTCGCGGCTGCCGACCAGCCCGGCGAAGCGGTGGATCACCTCCGCGTCGGTGATGTCCTGCTTCTGTGCGGTGACCGACATGCGCAGGTGCTGCTCCACCAGCCAGGCCACAAGGTCGGTGTCGGTGGCGCTCAGGCCGTGCGCGGCGCAGAACGCGCGTGCATCCAGCGCGCCGAGTTCGGAATGGTCGCCGCCACGGCCCTTGGCGATGTCATGGAACAGCCCGGCCAGCAGCAGCAGTTCGGGCTTGCGCAGCCGCGGCCAGACTTCATGGGCGATGGAGAACCGCTCATCGGCGCGGCCGGCGGCGAACACGCCGATGTTCCGCAGCACCATCAGCGTGTGCTGGTCCACGGTGTAGACGTGGAACAGGTCGAACTGCATGCGCCCGGACACCTGCGCGAAGGCCGGTATCCACTGCCCGAGCACGCCCAGCCGCGCCATGCGCGCCAGCGTGTCCACCGCGCGCGGGCCGCGCAGCAGGGCGATGAACTGCTCGCGCACCGCCGCGTCCACTTCGGTATAGGCCGGAATCTCGTCCAGCATCTCGGCCAGGCCACGCGCGGTGAGCGAATGCAGGCCACGCACCTGCGGCGTGCGTGCCCAGCAGGCGAACAGGGCGAAGATGCGGGCGATGTCGCCATGCGGCCATAGCGGATCGTCGGCCGACAGGTAGCCGCGGCGCAGCGAGAAACCATCGCCGACCGGCTCGGGCGACGCCTCGCCGTCGAACTGCTCCTCGAAGCGCTGCAGCAGGCGGTCGCTGATCCGCCGCACCACCGCCGCGCTGCGGTAGAAGCCCTGCATCATCTTTTCCACGCCGAGGTTGCCGGCGTCGTCGGCGAACCCCATGCGCTCGGCCAGCGCCTTCTGGTAGTCGAAGCGCAACCGTTCCTCGGCGCGCTGCGCGACCAGGTGCAGGCCGAAGCGCAGTCGCGCCAGCACCGCGCGCTCGCGCTTGAGCGCGGCGGCCTCGTCCAGCCCGAGGTGGCCGAGCCCGACCAGCGCGTCGATGTCGCCCACGCCGAACGCGCGCAGCGCCATCCAGCCCAGGGTATTGAGGTCGCGCAGGCCGCCGGGGCCATCCTTGATGTCCGGTTCCAGGTTGTCGGCGGTGTCGCCGAACCGCTGGTGGCGCAGCAGCAGTTCCTCGCGCTTGGCCAGGAAGTAGTCGCGTGCCGGCCAGATCAGGGTCGGCGATACCGCGCGCGCCAGCGCCTGCTGTGCCCCCGCGGCGACACACAGTGGCCGTGCCTCGATCAGCGCGGTGAGCACGGTCTGGTCGGCTGCGGCCTGCACGCACTGCGCGGCCGAGCGCACTGCATGGCTGGCCGGCAATCCGGCGTCCCACAACAGCGCGAACAGCCGCGCCAGCGCGGCCTCGCTGGCCTGTTGCACGTGCGGCTCGCCCAGGACCAGCAGGTCGATGTCCGAGCGCGGGAACAGTTCGCCGCGGCCGTAGCCGCCGACCGCGAACAGCGACAGGCCGTCAGCACCGGCCAGGCAGCGCCGCCAGGCCTGCTGGATCAACTGGTCGACGCAGCGCGTGCGCAGCGCCAGCAGCCGCTCGATGTTGTCGCCCTGCTCGAAGCGCCGGCACAGCCGCGCATCGGCGTGGGCCAGTGATTGCCGCGCCGTGGCCGCCCACTGCGCGTCGCCCGCGGGGTCGGCCGGCGCGTCCGGTACGTGCTGGACCAGATCCGCCGGCTGTGGACTCATGCCGCCCCGGATCGCGCGTGTTCGGCCTCGGCCGGCGACAGCGTCAGCACCTCCACGCCATCCTCGGTCACCGCCACCATGTGCTCCCACTGCGCCGAGAGCTTGCGGTCCTTGGTGACCACCGTCCAGCCATCGGGCAGCACCCTGGTGTAACGGGTGCCCTCGTTGATCATCGGCTCGATGGTGAAGGTCATGCCCGGCTTGAGCACCAGCCCCTGCCCGGGGCGGCCGTAATGCAGCACCTGCGGCTCGTCGTGGTAGACCTTGCCGATGCCGTGGCCGCAGTACTCGCGCACCACACTGAAACGCTCGGATTCGGCGTATTCCTGGATCGCATGGCCGATGTCGCCCAGCGTGGCGCCGGGCCGCACCGCACGGATGCCGCGCCACATGGCTTCGCGGGTCGTCTCCACCAGCCTCCTGGCCATCACCGAGGGCGTGCCGACGTAGTACATGCGGCTGGTGTCGCCGTGCCAGCCATCCTTGATGACGGTCACGTCGATGTTGACGATGTCCCCGTCCTTGAGCACCTTGGCCTCGCTGGGGATGCCGTGGCAGATGACGTTGTTGACCGAGGTGCACAGGGTCTTGGGAAAGCCGCGGTAGCCCACGTTGGCCGGGACGGCACCCTGCACGTTGACGATGTGGTCGTGGCAGATGCGGTCCAGTTCCTCGGTGGTGACACCGGGTTTGACGTGCGCGCCGATCATGTCCAGCACTTCGGCCGCCAGCCGGCCGGCGATGCGCATCTTGGCGATTTCTTCGGGGGTTTTCAGGTTCACGCTCATGCCCGCCATTATCACCCATCGGCGCCTGCCTGAACGAGTTTTCCCGCGCCCCGGCCACCCGGCCGCCCGGGCAATTTGCGCCGCGCCCCCGCGCACCCTATAATTCCGCGGCTCCGTTGCCGGCCCCGTGCCAGCGCGGGCCGCCCACGCCGGGCGTCACCGGTGAATCCACACCTGCTGCCCCCATCCGTGCCGGGGTGCTCCGCGAGGAGTTCGGCCACGGAGGCAGCAGGGAAGCCCAACCCCGGAACCCATCGCGCTTCCACGCGTCCCGCACACTTTGCCCGCGGGCGGAATCGCCGGTTCCCCGTCAGGAGTTCTGCAATGTCCCAGATCACCATGCGCCAGATGCTGGAAGCCGGCGTCCACTTCGGCCACCAGACCCGTTACTGGAACCCGAAGATGGCCCCGTACATCTTCGGCGCCCGCGGCAAGATCCACATCATCAACCTGGAAAAGACCGTCCCGCTGTTCAACGACGCGATGAACTTCATCTCGTCCGTTGCCCAGAAGCGCGGCACCATCCTGTTCCTGGGCACCAAGCGCAGCGCGCGCGATGCCATCAAGGAAGAGGCCGAGCGTTGCGGCATGCCGTTCATGAACCAGCGCTGGCTGGGCGGCACCCTGACCAACTTCCGCACCGTCAAGCAGTCGGTTGCCCGCCTGAAGGAACTGGAAGCCGGCGAAACCGACGGCACCTTCGAGCGCCTGGTCAAGCACGAAGTGCTGGGCCTGCGCCGCGAGCGCGACAAGCTGGAAGCCTCGCTGGGCGGCATCAAGGACATGAACCGCCTGCCCGACGCGATCTTCGTGATCGACATCGGCCATGAAGACATCGCCATCAAGGAAGCCAAGAAGCTCGGCATCCCGGTGATCGCCGTGGTCGACACCAACTACAACCCGGAACTGGTGGACTACGCCATCCCGGGCAACGACGACGCCATCCGCGCCGTGCAGCTGTACGCCCGCGCCGCCGCCGACGCCGTGCTGGAAGGCAAGGCTTCGGCCCCGAACGCCGCTTCGGTGCGCGAGGAAGAGTTCGCCGACGCCGCTGCCGCCGAAGAAGCCAAGCCGGCCCGCCGCGCTCCGGCCAAGAAGGGCGCCAAGAAGGGCGACGAGGCTTCGGCCTGATGCACACCCGGCGGGCGCCCGGCGCCCGCCTCCCCTGCAGCGACGCCCAGCGGCGCCGGCCACTGACAGGGCCACGTAACAACGGCCGGCGATCATCGCCGGCCTGCCCCTTTCTATCGTTGAGGTAATCCCATGGCTGAAATCACCGCTTCCCTGGTCAAGGAACTGCGCGAGCGCACCGGCGCCGGCATGATGGAATGCAAGAAGGCCCTGGCCGAAAACAACGGCGACATCGACGCCGCTGCCGAAGCCCTGCGCAAGTCCGGCGCCGCCAAGGCCGACAAGAAGGCCGACCGCGTCACCGCCGAAGGCCGCATCGGCGTCGCCGTGAACGGTGGCAAGGCCGTGCTGGTCGAAGTGAACTCGGAAACCGACTTCGTCGCCAACGACGTCAACTTCAAGGCATTCGTCGACGCCGTCGCCGCTGCCGCCCTGGCCTCCGGCGCCAGCGACATCGAGTCGCTGAAGTCGGCCAAGCTGGCTTCCGGCGAGACCGTCGAGGAATCCCGCACCGCCGCCATCCAGAAGCTGGGCGAGAACATCCAGATCCGCCGCCTGGCCAAGGTCGACGGCAACAACACCGTCGGTGCCTACGTGCACAGCAACGGCAAGATCGGCGTGCTGGTCGACCTGGCCGGCGGCAACGCCGAGCTGGCCAACGGCCTGGCCATGCACGTGGCCGCGATGAACCCGCCGCACAACAAGGCCGCCGACGTGCCGGCCGAGTTCGTGGCCAAGGAAAAGGAAATCGAGCTGGCCAAGATGAGCGAGAAGGACAAGGCCAAGCCGGCCGAGATCCTGGAGAAGATCATCAGCGGCAAGATCAACAAGATCATCAGCGAAGTCACCCTGTACGGCCAGAACTACGTGCTGGACAGCGACAAGACCGTCGAGCAGGCCGTGAAGGCCGCCGGTGGCGACGTCGTCGGCTTCCAGCGCCTGATGGTCGGCGAAGGCATCGAGAAGGTGGTCGAGGACTACGCCGCCGAAGTCGCCAAGGCGATGCAGGTCTGACCAGACCCCGATCCGGAACCCAGAAGAAGCCGCGGACTCCGCGGCTTCTTTTTTTCCGCCATCCGGGCCAACCCGGCTTTTCCTGTGGACTTCAAGTCCCTTTGCCCGATACTGTGACGCAAACATCCTTGTACCCGCCCCGCCTGTATCCTTGATGGCCTGCTGAACACCTCCCCGACATGTCCCCCGAGCTCAACGCAGCGCTGTCACTCTGCCGCAACCTGCCCTCGCCACCGGGCATCGCCATCCGCATCATCGAGCTGGCGCAGGACCCGGAGACCGACATCGCCACCGCGGCCGACGCCATCGCGATGGACATGGCATTGAGCGCGCGGATGCTGCGCATCGCCAACTCCCCGCTGTATGCCAGCCGGCGCCGCATCGAGAACCTCGGCCAGGCGCTGACCATGCTCGGACTGAACGCGACCCTGCAGCTGGCGCTCGGCTTCTCGCTGGCCAACGCGGTGGGCAAGGACGGCCTGGACCCGCGCCTGCTGGAGCGCATCTGGCGCCGCAGCGTGCTGTGTGCGCTGGCCGCGCGGTTCCTAGGCCTCGGCAGCGGAGTGCGCCGCGTCGAGGAACTGATGCTCGCCGGGCTGCTGCAGGACGTGGGCTCGCTGGCGCTGATGCAGGCCAGCCCGGACACCTACCCGGCACTGTTCGACAACGCCGCCAGCAACGAGGAGCTGCTGCTCCACGAGCGCGCGATCCTCGGCTGCAGCCATGCCGATGCCGGTGCCCAGCTGTGCGAACAGTGGCACCTGCCGCGCTATCTGGTCCAGGCCATCGCCAACAGCGAACCGCCGGCAGAACCGGAAGACCTGTTCCAGCGCTGCATCGCGCTGTCCGGCTGCGTGGCCGAGATCTGGCTGGCCGCCGACGCCGACGCCGCGCGCAGCCATGCGCTGCAGCGGGCCTACCGGGAGCTGGGCATGGACAGCCAGGGCTTCGAGCTGGTGCTGCAGCGGGTCAGCCAGATGCTGCCCGAGCTGTGCGCCCTGCTCGACGTGCCGGTGCCCAGTTCCGCGCGCCTGCGCTTCCTGCTCGACCATGCCGAGGAACTGAAGGAGCTGCGCAACCTGCGCGAACTGCAGGATGCCTCGGCCACCCGCCGGCGTGCCGACGATTTCGAACTGATGGCCCGGCGCCTGGCCGAGCAGGCGCACCTGGACGCCCTGACCGGGGTGCTCAACCGCCGGCACCTGGAGACCGTGCTGGAGCAGGAGTTCGCCCGCGCAGCGCACATGAACCGGCCCCTGTCGATCGCCTTCATCGACCTGGACGACTTCAAGAAGATCAACGACGCCCACGGCCACCTGGCCGGCGACCGGGTGCTGCAGTCGTTCGCATCGCACCTGCAGGAGCAGCTGCGCACCAGCGACACCGTCGCCCGTTTCGGCGGCGAGGAGTTCGTGGTGCTGTTCCCCGACACCAACGAACGCATCGCACTGGAAGTGGTGCGGCGGGTACTGGACACCATCGCGCAGACGCCGATGGCCGAGATCGAAGGCGCGCCGCTGCACGTCACTTTTTCCGCCGGCGTGGCCACCCATGGCGACTACGAGCGCTTCGCCAACGTGCAGGACCTGCTCAGGGCCGCCGACGACGTGCTGTACCGCTCCAAGAGCCTGGGCCGCAACCGGGTGATCGCCCGCGCCCCCGAGCCGCAACCGGCTTCCGGCTGAACACGGGCGGGCACAGAAGCGGAGTTCGTCATTGCAGTGCAACAAAAGCGCTGCCCGGCAGGCCTTCGATCCGTTAGAATTCCCGCGTTTTCCAGCCATCGAGGTCGCCCATGTCCCAGCTCGCCTACCAACGCATCCTTCTGAAGCTTTCCGGGGAGGCGCTGATGGGAGACGAGGACTACGGCATCGACCCCAAGGTCATCAACCGCCTGGCGCGCGAGGTCATCGAGGCGCAGCAGGCCGGCGCCGAGGTGGCGCTGGTCATCGGCGGAGGCAACATCTTCCGCGGTGCCGGCCTGGCCGCCGGCGGCATGGACCGCGTCACCGGCGACCAGATGGGCATGCTGGCCACGGTCATCAATGCGCTGGCCATGCAGGACGCGCTGGAGAAGCTCGGCGCCAAGGCGCGCGTGATGAGCGCGATCAAGATCAACGACGTGTGCGAGGACTACATCCGCCGCCGCGCCATCCGCCACCTGGAGAAGGGCCGGCTGGTGATCTTCGCCGCCGGCGTCGGCAGCCCGTTTTTCACCACCGACTCGGGTGCCGCGCTGCGCGCCATCGAGATCGGCGCCGACCTGCTGCTCAAGGCCACCAAGGTCGACGGTGTCTACGACAAGGACCCGAACAAGCATGCCGACGCGGTGCGCTACGACACCCTGAGCTACGACCAGGTGATCAGCCAGGGCCTGGAGGTCATGGACACCGCCGCCTTCGCCCTGGCCCGCGACAGCGACCTGCCACTGCGCGTGTTCGACATGGGCCAGCCCGGGGAACTGCTGAAGATCCTGCGCGGCGAGAACATCGGCACCCTGGTGCACGGCCGCGACGCCCACTGACCCCCGGCCCGCGATGCGGGCCATGCCGGCGGCCGCCGCGCGCGGCGCCACGCACCGGGCGCGCGGGGATCGGCCGCGCCCCGCTTCACGATTCCCGCCCGGCCAGCAGGGCTGTTCGCCTATAATCGGCCGGTTCCAGAAACATCCAGGATTCCGGCGATGATCAACGACATCAAGCAAGATGCGCAGGCGCGCATGGCCAAGAGCATCGACGCTCTGCGCCACACCCTCACCACCATCCGCACCGGCCGCGCGTCGCCGGCCCTGCTGGACGGCATCAAGGTCAAGGCCTACGGCACCGACACGCCGTTGAACCAGGTGGCCAGCATCAGCGTTTCCGAAGGCCGCTCGCTGGTCATCACCCTGTTCGACAAGAACATGATCAAGGAAGTGGAGAAGTCCATCTACGCTTCCGACCTGGGCCTGACCCCGACCACGGTGGGCACCACCATCCGCCTCAACCTGCCGCCGCTGACCGAGGAGCGCCGCAAGGAGCTGGCCAAGACCGTCAGCAAGGAAGGCGAGGACAGCAAGGTCGCCATCCGCAACGTCCGCCGCGACGCCAACCAGGAAGTGGCCAGGCTGCTCAAGGACAAGGCGATCACCGAGGACGAGGACCGTCGCGCGCAGGACGAGATCCAGAAGCTGACCGACAAGGCGATCAAGGACGTCGACGAAGTGGTCAAGCTCAAGGAACAGGAACTGATGGCAGTCTGACCGGTGCCTTCCGCCATGCCCAACGGCATGCCAGCACCCGGCTTGCCCGCGCACGTTGCCATCATCATGGATGGCAACGGCCGCTGGGCGCAGCAGCGGCGCCGCCCGCGCATGATCGGCCACCGCGCCGGTGCGCGCGCGGTCAACCGCACCATCGACTTCTGCCTGGAGCGCGGCATCGCCGCGCTCACGCTGTTCGCGTTCTCCAGCGAGAACTGGGGGCGGCCGCAGGAAGAAGTGGATGCACTGATGAAGCTGTTCCTCGGCGCGCTCGACCGCGAGGTGGACGAACTCGACCGCCGCGGCGTGCGCGTGCGCTTCATCGGCGAACGTTCGCGCTTTGCCGCCGGCATCGTCCAGCGCATGCAGCGGGCCGAACAGCGCACCGCCGGCAACGACGCCATGACCCTGAACGTGGCCGCCAGCTATGGCGGCCGCCAGGACATCGCCCATGCCGCGCGGCTGCTCGCCGAACAGGTCGCCGCCGGCGCCCTGCAGCCCGGACAGATCGATGAAGACCTGATCGGCCGCCACGTCGCGCTTGCCGACCTGCCGCCACCGGACCTGTTCATACGCACCGGCGGCGATACCCGCATCAGCAATTTCCTGCTGTGGCAGTTGGCGTATACCGAACTGTGGTTCACCGACGTGCTGTGGCCGGATGTCGACGCAGGCATCCTGCAGCAGGCCCTGGACGACTACGCGCGGCGCGAACGCCGCTATGGATTGACCAGCGCACAGGTCGCCGCGGCGGCCCCGGAGACCGTTTCCCCATGACCAAGACCCGAGTCATCGCCGCGCTGATCATGGCCCCGACGGCCATCTGCGCGATCCTGCTGCTGCCCCCGCAATGGCTGGCCGCCGCCGCCGCGCTGGTGTTCCTGACCGGGCTTTGGGAATGGTTCCGGATGGCCGGCGTGGACGGGCTGCCGCGTACCGTGCTGCTGGTGCTGAACCTGCTGCTGATGGTGCTGCTGGTATGGGCATCGGCCGGCAGCCTGGTGCTGTTCCAGCTGGCCTCGCTGATCGGGGTCGGCTTCTGGCTGCTCGCGCTGCTGTGGCTGCGCTTCTTCAACTTCGGCGCGCACGAGGAAAGCGCCGCGCGCATGCTCAAGCTGGCCGCGGGCACCCTGGCGGTGGTCCCGGCCTGGGCGGCGCTGGTGCTGATCCATGCCGGCGAGCCGCACGGCAACCGCTGGCTGCTGACCGCACTGGCGGTGGTATGGGCCGCCGATTCGGGCGCGTACTTCGCCGGGCGCGCGTTCGGCCGGCACAAGCTGGCGCCGCGGGTAAGCCCGAACAAGACCATCGAGGGCCTGCTGGGCGGGCTGGTCGCCGGTCTGGTCGTCGCCGTCGGCTTCGGCTGGCTGGCCGGCGTGCAGCCCGGCGCCATCGGCTGGCTGCTGCTGGTGGCCACGATCACGGTGCTGGCCTCGGTGCTCGGCGACCTGTTCGAAAGCCTGCTCAAGCGCCACGCCGGGTTCAAGGATTCGGGCAACGTGATCCCCGGCCACGGCGGCGTGCTCGACCGCATCGACGGGGTGCTTGCCGCGCTGCCGGTATTCGCGCTGGGCAAGGAAATCTTCGGCTTCTGACATGTCCGCCAACCCGCTTCCCAACCAGGCCGGCCCGCGACGGGTCGCGATCCTGGGCGCCACCGGCTCGATCGGCAGCTCGGCACTGGACGTCATCGCCCGCCACCCGGGGCAGATGCGCGCCAGCGTGCTGGCCGCCGGCAACAACGTCGACGCGCTGATCGCACTGTGCCGGAGCCACCGCCCCGAGCACGCCGCCATCGCCGATCCGGCACTGTACGAGCGCCTGCGCGACGGGTTGCGCGATGCCGGCCTGGCGACCGCGGCCCACGCCGGCGCCGCGGCCATCGACGCGCTTGCCGCCGGCGACGCCTGCGACACCGTGGTGGCCGCCATCGTCGGCGCGGCCGGGCTGTCCTCGACGCTCGCCGCCGCCCGCGCCGGCAAGCGCCTGCTGCTGGCCAACAAGGAATCGCTGGTGCTGGCCGGCGAACTGCTGACCCGCGAAGCGGCGGCGGCCGGTGCGGAAATCATCCCGATCGACAGCGAACACAACGCCATCTTCCAGTGCCTGCGCTCGCGCGATGCCAGCGTCGAGGGCGCGGGCGTGCGGCGCATCCTGCTCACCGCGTCCGGCGGCCCGTTCCGCGGCCGCAGCCGCGCCGAGCTGGAGGCGGTGACCCCGGCACAGGCGGTGGCGCACCCGAAATGGTCGATGGGGCCGAAGATCTCGGTCGATTCGGCCACGCTGATGAACAAGGGCCTGGAGGTGATCGAGGCCCACCACCTGTTCGGGGTGCCGGGTGCGCGCATCGACGTACTGGTGCACCCGCAGAGCCTGGTGCACTCGCTGGTCGAGTTCATCGACGGCTCCACCCTGGCCCAGCTCGGCCTGCCGGACATGCGCACCACCCTGGCGGTGGGCCTGGGCTGGCCGCGGCGCGTCGAATCGGGCGTGGCCGGGCTCGACCTGCTGGCCCAGGGCCGGCTCGATTTCGAGGCACCCGACCTGGACGCTTTCCCCTGCCTGCGCCTGGCCTGGCAGGCCATGGAGGCCGGCGGCAGCGCCCCGGCGATCCTGAACGCCGCCAACGAAGTTGCCGTTTCAGCCTTTCTTCAGGGCCGCATAGGCTTCCTGTCGATCCCCGCGCTGGTGGAACATGCGCTGTCCACACTGCCTTACATGGCTGCCGATACACTGGACGCCCTGCTGGCGGCCGACGCCCGGTCCCGCCAGGTCACCTCCACCGCCATCGCCCGCCTGCCCCATGCCTGACCCCGTCTTCCATCCGAGCCACGCCCATGGCTGACTTCCTCGGTTCCGTGTGGTGGATGATCGTCAGCCTCGGCGTGCTGGTGACCTTCCACGAATTCGGCCATTACTGGGTGGCGCGGCGCTGCGGGGTGAAGGTGCTGCGCTTCTCGGTCGGCTTCGGCCGCCCGCTGTGGAGCCGCCGCAACCGCAACGGCACCGAATTCGCCATCGCCGCCATTCCCCTGGGCGGCTACGTGAAGATGCTCGACGAGCGCGAGGTCGAAGTGCCGGCCGGCGAGCGTGCCGTGGCCTTCAACAACAAGAGCGTGTGGCAGCGCATCGCGATCGTGGCTGCCGGACCGGCCGCCAACCTGCTGCTGTGCATCGCCCTGCTGTGGGCGATGTTCGTGATCGGCCGCCAGGACTACTCGGCCACCCTCGGCCGCAGCGCCGGCATGGCCGCGGCCGCCGGACTCGAGGCCGGCGACCGCATCATCGACATCGACGGCCGCACGGTCGCGACCTGGGCCGAGGCCAGCATGGCCCTGACCACCGCCGCCATGGACCGTCAGGACGCCCGCGTCCGGGTGCTCGACGCGCTCGACACCCCGCGTACCCGGGTGCTGCCGCTGTCCACCCTGCCCGCCGGGTTCGACGAGCGCACGGTGCCGCAGCAGGCCGGCCTGGCCTGGCAGTTCCAGCTGCAGCCGGCACAGGTCGACTCGGTCACCGAAGACTCGGCCGCCAGCGGCCACCTGCAGCGCGGCGACCTGATCCTGGCCGTCGACGGCCAGCGCGTGGAAAGCGCCGACCAGGTCGCGCCGCTGGTGCAGCAGCTGGGCGAGCGCGGCGGCCCGGGCATGATCGAGGTCGAGCGCGACGGCCAGCGCCTGGCCCTGGAAGTGCTGCCGCGCAAGGCGCAAGGCGGGGCGGGCGACGGCCGCTGGCTGCTGGGCGTGGGCTTCGTCAGCGGCCAGGCACCGGCCTACGATGCGCGCCAGCAGTATGGTCCGCTGGCGGCACTGCCGGCCGCGGTGCGCGAGAGCGGCCGCCTGGCCAGCGACTCGCTGGGCATGATGCGGCGGATGCTGACCGGCCACGCCTCGGTCAAGAACATTTCCGGCCCGATCACCATCGCCCGCGTCGCCAATGCCTCGGCCGAGCGCGGGGTGGACTGGTTCCTGTACTTCCTGGCCCTGCTGTCGCTGAGCCTGTGCATCATCAACCTGCTGCCGATCCCGATCTTGGACGGCGGTCACCTGCTGTATTACCTTATCGAGTTGCTCAAGGGGAGCCCACTGAGCGAACGCGCCATGGCCGCCGGGCAATATGTCGGCCTGGCGCTGCTGGCCGGGCTGATGGGGCTGGCGTTCTACAACGACATCCTCGGGCTGTTCCCAAGATGAACTTTTTCCCGCTGACGTCGTCATACGCCGGCACCCACGCAACAATGAAATCGACTCCAACCGGACGTGACATGACGCGACTTCCCAATCGCCGCCTGCTTGCCCTCGCCCTCGCCGCCGGTCTGGCCGCGCCCGCGCTCGCACAGGCAGCCGAGCCCTTCACCGCCAGCGACATCCGCGTGGACGGCCTGCAGCGCATCTCATCCGGCACCGTCTTCACCTACCTGCCGGTGGAACGCGGCGACCGCGTCGACGACGCCAAGGTCGGCGAGACCATCCGCGCCCTGTACAAGACCGGCTTCTTCGAGGACGTGCAGCTGGACCGCCAGGGCGACATCCTGGTGGTCACGGTCAAGGAACGCCCGGCGATCAACAAGCTCACGGTCACCGGCAACAAGGACATCAAGAGCGAGCAGCTGCTCAAGGGCCTGGCCGACATCGGCCTGAACGAGGGCGGCACCTTCGACCGCCTGAGCCTGGACCGCGTGACCCAGGAGCTGCGCCGCCAGTACAACGACCGCGGCAAGTACAACGTCGAGATCACCCCCACGGTGAGCCCGCTGGACCGCAACCGCGTGGACGTGGCCATCGCGGTCAAGGAAGGCAAGGCGGCCAAGATCCGCCACGTCAACCTGGTCGGCACCGAGAAGTTCGAGTCCGAGGACATCCTCGATACCTGGGAATCCAAGGAGCACAACTGGGCTTCGTGGTACCGCCGCGACGACCAGTACTCCAAGGAAAAGCTGTCCGGCGACCTGGAGAAGCTCAACTCCTGGTACCTGGACCGCGGCTACGTCGATTTCAGCGTCGATTCCACTCAGGTCTCGATCAGCCCCGACAAGCGCGACATGTTCATCACCGCCGGGGTGACCGAGGGCGAGCAGTACAAGATCTCCGAGATCAAGGTCACCGGCGACACCATCCTGCCGCAGGAAGACGTCGAGCGCATGGTGTTCCAGAAGGCCGGCGACACGTTCTCGCGCGGCCTGCTGGAGTTCAGCGCCGACGCGATCACCAATACCCTGTCCAACGTCGGCTACGCCTTCGCCAAGGTCAACCCGATCCCGACCAGCAACCGCGCCGAACGCACGGTGGCGGTCAACATGCAGGTGGTGCCGGGCCCGCGCGTGTCGGTGCGGCGCATCGTGTTCAAGGGCAATACCCGCACCGCCGACGAGGTGCTGCGCCGCGAAATGCGCCAGTTCGAGAACGCCTGGTACTCGCAGGCCGCCATCGACCGCTCCAAGATCCGCCTGCAGCGCCTGGGCTATTTCGAATCGGTCGACGTCGAGACCTCGCCGGTCACCGGCAGCAACGACCAGGTCGACGTGGTCTACAACGTCAAGGAAACCACCTCCGGCAGCTTCGTGTTCGGCCTGGGCTATTCGCAGTCCTACGGCATGACCACCTCGGTGCAGCTGTCGCAGAACAACTTCCTGGGCGGCGGCAACCGCGTGTCGGTCGAGGCCTCGCGCAGCAGCTACCTGCAGCGCTACGGCTTCTCGTACATGAACCCGTACTTCACCGACGACGGCGTCTCGCTGGGCTACAACCTGTCCTGGCGCGAGCTGGACTACTCGGACTTCAACACCGCCCAGTACAACAGCACCAACGGCTCGGCGCAGATGATCTTCGGCGTGCCGATCACCGAGAACGACAGCTTCTCGCTGATGTTCGGCATCGACAGCAACCAGATCACCACGTACCCGACCTACACCCCGCAGTCGATCATCGACTACATCGACGCGATGGGCACGCGCACCTTCCACTCCTGGCGTACCGAACTGGGCTGGGCGCGCGACACCCGCAACGACTATTTCATGCCGACCCGCGGCACCTACCAGCGCCTGGGCCTGGAAGCCACGCTGCCCGGCTCCACCGCCGAGTACTACAAGCTCAGCTACCAGATCTCCAAGTACTGGCCGATCATGCCGTCGCTGGTGATCAACACCCGCGTCGAGTTCGGCTACGGCGACTCGTACGGCAACGACAAGGTGCGCGACATCTGCTGGTTCGAGACGCCTGCGGTCCCCGGCATTCCGGCCGATGGCGACAAGCCGGCCGTCCCGGGCACGCCAGGCACCACCGAAGTGGTGGACTGCGCCACCAACCCCACCGCCAAGCACCGCCAGGTGAAGGCGTCGGGGCTGCCGTTCTTCGAGAACTTCTACGCCGGCGGCACCAACTCGGTGCGTGGCTTCCGCGACAACACCCTGGGCCCGCGCTCGGAGATCATCGGTGGCTACTACCGCGGCCAGCCGCTGGGTGGCTCGCTGAAGACGGTCGGCTCGGTCGAGGCATACTTCCCGAAGCTGTTCGACAGCCCGTCGGCGCGCGTATCGGCCTTCCTCGACTTCGGCAACGTCTACAACGGAACCGACAACTTCGACGCGGGCGAGCTGCGTGCCTCGGCCGGTGTCGCGCTGCTGTGGCGCGCCCCGGTCGGCCCGATCTCGATCAGCTATGCCTTCCCGCTCAAGAAGAAGGAAGGCGACGAGATCGAGCGCCTGCAGTTCACCTTCGGCGGGCAGTTCTAAGGCGCTGCCCGCGCACCCGGGGGCAATGCCCCGGGTACCCGTCGGTCCGCCATGGCGGACCGGTGGGTCGCGCCCCCGCCTTCCGATTCCCCCCGCCTTCGGCGCGCCCCCTTTCACCAAAGGGGGCTTTCCTCCAGAACGGTCCGGCCGCCGCCCGCACCCCACGCGGACTCTTGGCTGCCGCCGCATGACCGCGCCACTTCCAGACGCTAAACTCCCGGCGTGAATACTCCGACCCATACCGCACAGGACCTCGCCGACCGTTTCGGGCTGCAGGTGCACGGCGATCCGTCCACCGTCATCCACGGCGTGGCCACGCTGGCCCATGCCGGCCCCGGGCAGCTGACCTTCCTGGCCAATCCGCGCTACCGCGCGCAGCTGGCCGAGAGCAGGGCGGCCATCGTCGTGCTGCGCGCCGATGACGCCGAGGCCGCCCCGGGCACCGCCCTGGTCGCCAAGGACCCCTACACCACTTTCGCCAAGATCGGCGCGCTGTTCGAGACGGTGCCGCTGCGCGAGGCCGGCATCCATCCCAGCGCGGTGATCGACCCGTCCGCGCAGGTGGCCGCCAGCGCCCACGTCGGCCCGTTCGTCAGCATCGGCGCGCGCAGCGTGGTCGGCGAGAACTGCATCGTCGGCGCCGGCAGCATCATCGGCGAGGACTGCTCGCTGGACGCCGGCTGCGAACTGATCGCCCGCGTCACCCTGGTCACCCGCGTGCGCCTCGGCAAGCGCGTGCGCATCCATCCAGGTGCCGTGCTCGGTGCCGACGGCTTCGGCCTGGCGATGGATGCCGGCCACTGGATCAAGGTGCCGCAGCTGGGTGGCGTGCGCATCGGCGACGACTGCGAGATCGGCGCCAACACCTGCGTGGACCGCGGCGCGCTGGAAGACACCGTACTGGAAGAAGACGTGCGCCTGGACAACCTGGTGCAGATCGCCCACAACTGCCATATCGGCGCACACAGCGCGATCGCCGGCTGCACCGGCATCGCCGGCAGCGCCCGGATCGGCCGCTACTGCCTGCTCGGCGGCGCGGTCGGCGTGGTCGGGCACCTGGAAATCTGCGACCACGTCGTCGTCACCGGCAAGTCGGTCGTGCGCAACTCCATTACCGAACCGGGCGAGTATTCGTCCGGCACCCCATTGACCGACAACCGCACGTGGCGCAAGAACGCCGCGCGCTTCAAGCAGCTGGACAGCCTGGCGCGCCGGGTCCTGGCTGTGAGCAAGGAGAAGGAATGAACTCACCGCTGCCGTTGCCCATCGACGTCAACACGATCCGCACGCTGATCCCGCACCGCTATCCGTTCCTGCTGGTGGACAAGGTGGTCGCGCTGGACACCGAGGCAAGGACGATCGTCGCGCACAAGAACGTCACCATCAACGAGCCGTTCTTCCAGGGACACTTCCCTTCCCAGCCGATCATGCCGGGCGTGCTGATCATCGAGGCGCTGGCGCAGGCCGGCGGCGTGCTGACCCAGCTGAGCCTGGGCCGTGACGCGCAGTCCAAGCTGTTCTACCTGGTCAAGGTGGACAACGTGCGCTTCATGAAGCAGGTGGTGCCCGGCGACGTGCTGGAGCTGCACGTGCAGGTCAAGCGCGTTATCCGCAACATGGCCGTCTACTACGGCGAGGCCAAGGTGGACGGCGAAGTGGTGGCGCATGCCGAGGTGCTGTGCGCCGGCACCCGCGAATGATCCCGACCGGAGCCCGCGCATGAATGACAGCGCCCCCCTGATCCACCCCACCGCGGTCATCGACCCGTCGGCGCGGCTGGCCGACGACGTCCGCGTGGGCGCGTTCAGCCTGATCGGCGCCGAGGTCGAGATCGGCGCCGGTACCGTGGTCGGCCCCCATTGCAGCATCCACGGCCCGACCCGCATCGGCCGCGACAACCGCTTCATCGGCCACGCCGCCATCGGCGGCGAGCCGCAGGACAAGAAATACGCCGGCGAACGCACCGAACTGGTGATCGGCGACCGCAACGTGTTCCGCGAGTTCGTCACCGTCAACCGCGGCACCGGCGGCGGCGGCGGCGTCACCCGCATCGGCAACGACAACTGGCTGCTGGCCTACACCCATGTCGCCCACGACTGCGATGTCGCCGACCACTGCGTGTTCTCCAACAACACCACCCTGGCCGGCCACGTCAGCGTCGGCAACTGGGTGATCATCAGCGGCTTCGCCGGTGCCCACCAGTTCTGCCGCATCGGCGACCACGCCTTCCTCGGCATGGGTGCGCTGGTGACCGGCGACATCCCGCCGTTCACCATGGTCGGCATCGACGGCCACGGCCGTCCGCGCGGCATCAACAGCGAAGGCCTCAAGCGCCGCGGCTTCGACCCCGCGCGCATCGGCGCCATCAAGCGCGCCTACCGCACCCTGTACGTGGCCGGCATTCCGCTGGCCGAGGCCAAGCAGCAGCTGGCCGAGCAGGCCCGGGACAGCGACGACGTCCGGCAGATGCTGGACTTCATCGAACACGCGGACCGTCCGCTGCAGCGATGAGTGCCGAAGGCAGCACCGTGAACGGGCACGCAGGGCCCGGGGACGGCGGCGCGGCGGCCATCGCCGCCGCGCGCGCGCGCGTGGGCCGCGGCCCGCGCATCGCGCTGGTGGCCGGGGAAACCTCCGGCGACCAGCTCGGCGCCGGCCTGATCGCCGAACTGCGCCAGCGTTTCCCCGATGCCGAATTCGCCGGTATCGGCGGTGACGCCATGCGTGGCGCCGGCTGCCAGACCTGGTTCGATGCCAGCGAGCTGGCGTTGATGGGCCTGGCCGAGATCCTGCGCCACCTGCCGCGCCTGCTGAAACTGCGCCGCGCCTTCCGCGAGCGCGTGCTCGACTGGCGCCCGGACGTGTTCATCGGCATCGACGCGCCCGATTTCAACCTTGGCGTCGAGCGCTGGCTCAAGCAGCGCGGCATCCGCACGGTGCACTACGTCAGCCCCTCGGTCTGGGCCTGGCGCGAGAAGCGTGCCGAGAAGATCGGCGGCAGCGCCGACATGGTGCTGTGCCTGTTCCCGATGGAACCCCCGATCTACGCGCGCCATGGCGTCGACGCACGCTTCGTCGGCCACCCCATGGCCGATGCGATCCCGCTGGACAGCGACCGTGCCGATGCCCGCACCCGGCTGGCGCTGCCGGCCACCGCGCCGGTGCTGGCGGTGTTGCCGGGCAGCCGTCTGGGCGAGGTCGGCCGGCTCGGCCCGGCCTTCTTCGAGGCCGCCTGGCAGGTGGCCGAGCGCATGCCCGGGCTGCATATCGTGGTACCGGCAGCCAATGCCCGCTGCCGGCAGCTGCTCGACCAGCAGATCGCCGCCTCGGCGCTGCCGGCCGCGCGCCTGCACGTGCTCGACGGCCAGGCCCGCGACGCGCTGACCGCCGCCGACGTGGTGCTGCTGGCGTCGGGTACCGCCACCCTGGAGACCATGCTGGTCAAGCGGCCGATGGTGGTCGGCTACCGCGTGTCGGAACTGACCTACCGCATCGCCCGGGCGCTGAAACTGGTCAAGGTCGACCGCTACGCCCTGCCCAACGTGCTGGCCGGGCGCGACCTGGCGCCGGAACTGATCCAGCACGACTGCACGCCGGACCGGCTGGCCACGGCCGTACTGCGGTGGTTCCAGCACCCCGGCCACGTGCCGGGGCTGCAGGACGACTACCGGCGCCTGCACCTGCAGTTGCGCCAGGACGCCTCGGCCCGCGCCGCCGACGCGGTGGCATCGCTGCTGGCGCGATCGGCATGAGCCGGCACGCGGCCGCAACGCTGGCCCTGTTCGACGACGGCCTGCTGGCCGCCCGCCAGGGCCCGCGCCTGACCGCCGGCGTGGACGAGGCCGGACGCGGTCCGCTGGCCGGCCCGGTGGCGGTGGCTGCGGTGGTGTTCGACCCGCAGCGGCCGCGCATCAACGGCCTGGACGACTCCAAGGCGCTCACCGCCGCGCGCCGCGAACAGCTCTTCGAGCGTGTCGTCGAACGCGCCCTGGCCTACAGCATCGTGCTGGTGGACGTGGCCGAGATCGACGACATCAATATCTTCCAGGCCACGATGCAGGGCATGCGCCGGGCCGTGCAGGGCGTGGCCCATGTGGCGCAGTTCGCGCGCATCGACGGCAACAAGGTGCCCAAGGGCCTGCCGTGCCCGGCCGAAGCGCTGGTCGGCGGCGACGCCATCGACCGCGCGATCATGGCCGCCTCGATCCTGGCCAAGGTCAGCCGCGACCGCTACATGCTGGACCTGCACCTGCGCCATCCCGAATACGGCTTCGACCAGCACAAGGGCTACGGCACCCCGGCCCACCTGGCCGCACTGCGCACGCACGGCCCCTGCCCCGAGCACCGGCGCAGTTTCGCGCCGGTCCGCGACGCGCTGGCCCTGGCGTAGCCCCTGCCCGCGGGCGCATTCGCCGCCCGTCAAGCCTTGTCCGCTCCGCCCCCCGCCGCTACCCTGCCCTTTCACCGCAGTGATCCGGCATGAGCACTCCCCGCTTCGTCCACCTCCACGTCCACACCGAATTCTCGATGGTGGACTCCACCATCCGCGTCCCGGCCAAGCCGGACCAGGCCGATCCGAAGAAGGCCAAGCAGGCCAACCTCCTCAGCCGTTCGGTGGAAATGCAGGCGCCGGCGCTTGCGGTCACCGACCTGAACAACATGTTCGCGCTGGTGAAGTTCTACAAGGCCGCCGAAGGCGTGGGCATCAAGCCCATCGCCGGTGCCGACGTGCTGATCGCCGAGGATGGCCACGACCCGTGGCGCATGACCCTGTTGTGCCGCGACCGCGACGGCTACCTGAGCCTGTCGCGCCTGCTCAGCCGGGCCTGGCTGGAAGGCCATCGCCCCGAGGGCGGCGTCGCCGTCCACCCGCAATGGCTGAAGGACGGTTGCCACAACCTGTTCGCGCTGGCCGGGCGCCAGAGCCTGGCCGGACGCCTGGCCGGCGAAGGCCGCCATGACCTGGCCGAACAGCAGCTGGCCGACTGGCAGCGCGTGTTCGGCGATGGCCTGCACCTGGAGCTGACCCGCACCGGCCGCGACGGCGAGGAAGCGTTCAACCAGTTCGCGCTGATGGCCGCCGGCCAGCGCGGCCTGCCGGTGATCGCCAGCAACGACGTGCGCTTCCTGTCGCCGCAGGACTTCGACGCGCACGAGGCACGGGTGTGCATCTCCACCGGCCGGGTGCTCGACGACCCCAAGCGCCCGCGCGAGTACAGCCGCGAGCAGTACCTGAAATCGCCGCAGCAGATGTGCGAGCTGTTCGCCGACATCCCCGACGCCATCGACAACACGCTGGCGCTGGCGCAGCGCTGCAACGTCGAGATGCGGCTGGGTACCTACTTCCTGCCCAACTACCCGGTGCCCGACGACGAGACCCTGGACACCTGGATCCAGAAG
This sequence comes from Stenotrophomonas acidaminiphila, assembly GCF_001431595.1. Classification (GTDB taxonomy): domain Bacteria; phylum Pseudomonadota; class Gammaproteobacteria; order Xanthomonadales; family Xanthomonadaceae; genus Stenotrophomonas; species Stenotrophomonas acidaminiphila. The sequence continues at coordinate 56,828 of NZ_LDJO01000019.1, read as the reverse complement.
CAGTCGCGCGAAGGCCTGGAAGAACGCCTGCAGAAGAACCCGCTGGCGCCGGGCAAGACCCGCGAGGACTATTTCGAGCGGCTCGAATTCGAGCTCGACACCATCATCAAGATGGGCTTCCCCGGCTACTTCCTGATCGTGGCCGACTTCATCCAGTGGGGCAAGAACCAGGGCATCCCGATCGGCCCGGGCCGCGGCTCGGGCGCCGGCTCGCTGGTGGCGTGGGCGCTGAAGATCACCGACCTGGACCCGCTGCCGTACAACCTGCTGTTCGAGCGCTTCCTCAACCCGGAACGCGTGTCGATGCCCGACTTCGACATCGACTTCTGCATGGACCGCCGCGACGAGGTGATCGACTACGTCGCGCGCAAGTACGGCCGCGAGCGGGTCAGCCAGATCATCACCTACGGCACCATGGCGGCCAAGGCGGTGGTGCGCGACTCCGGGCGCGTGCTCGGCTTCCCGTACGGCCTGGTCGACGGCGTGTCCAAGCTGATCCCCAACATCCTCGGCATCGGCCTGAAGGACGCGCTGGGCAAGGGCAAGGAAGGGCCGGATTCGGAAATGGCCTCGGCCGAGCTGATCCAGCGCTACCAGAGCGAGGACGACGTCCGCGACCTGATCGACCTGGCGCTGCAGCTGGAAGACCTGACCCGCAACGCCGGCAAGCACGCCGGCGGCGTGGTGATCGGGCCCGAGCCGCTGTCCGAGTTCTGCCCGCTGTACGCCGAACACGACGAAGGCAGCCTGGGCAAGAACCCGGTCACCCAGTTCGACAAGAACGACGTGGAGGAAGTGGGCCTGGTGAAGTTCGACTTCCTCGGCCTGCGCACGCTGACCATCATCGACTGGGCGGTGAAGGCGATCAACCGGCGCCACGAACGCGCCGGCATCCCGCCGGTAGACATCGCCGCGATCCCGCTCGACGACGCGCCCACCTACAAGGACATCTTCGCCAACGGCAACACCGGCGCGGTGTTCCAGTTCGAATCCTCGGGCATGCGCCGGCTGCTGAAGGACGCGCGCCCGGACCGCTTCGAGGACCTGATCGCGCTGGTGTCGCTGTACCGCCCCGGCCCGATGGACCTGATCCCCTCGTTCAACGCGCGCAAGCACGGCCAGGAAGAGATCATCTATCCCGATCCGCGCACCGAAGCCATCCTGAAGGACACCTACGGCATCATGGTGTACCAGGAGCAGGTGATGCAGATGGCGCAGATCGTCGGCGGCTACTCGCTGGGCGGCGCCGACCTGCTGCGCCGCGCGATGGGCAAGAAGGTGCCGGCGGAGATGGCCAAGCACCGCGAGATCTTCCGCGAAGGCGCGGCCAAGGGCGGCGTCGACGGCCCCAAGGCCGACGAGATCTTCGACCTGATGGAGAAGTTCGCCGGCTACGGCTTCAACAAGTCGCACGCCGCCGCCTACGCCCTGGTCAGCTACCAGACCGCCTGGCTCAAGCGCCACTACCCGGCCGAGTTCATGGCCGCGACGCTGTCCTCGGACATGGACAACACCGACAAGGTGGTCGGCTTCCTGGCCGAGGTACGCAACCTCGGCCTGCGCGTGGAGCCGCCACGGGTCAACGAATCGGCCTACATGTTCGAGGCGTCCTCGGCCGACACCATCCGTTACGGACTGGGCGCGATCAAGGGCGTCGGCCAGGGCGCCTGCGAAGCAGTGGTGGCCGAGCGCCTGCGCGGCGGCGAGTACGGCTCGCTGCTGGATTTCTGCGCGCGGGTGGAATCGGCCAAGCTCAACCGGCGCACCCTGGAGGCGATGATCCAGTGCGGCGCGCTCGACGGCCTGGGCCGCAACCGCGCTTCGCTGATGCTGCAGCTGCCCGAGGTGCTCAAGGCCACCGACCAGATGGCGCGCGAGAAGGCATCGGGCCAGAACTCACTGTTCGGCGCGCCCGACCCGGTCAACGCCGCCGCGCAGCTGGACCTGCCGGAAAGCCGCGAATGGCCGGTGGCGCAGCTGCTGGGCGGCGAGCGCGAGACGCTGGGCTTCTACCTCAGCGGCCATCCGTTCGACCCGTATGCCGAGGACGTCAAGGAACTGGTCGGCACCGACCTGGGCGCGCTGGACAAGCTGGTGGCGCCGGCACCGCCACCGCGCGACGGCGAAAAGCGCGGCTGGCGCCAGGAAGCGCAGGTGATCCTGGCCGGCATGGTCGTGGGCATGCGCCGCAAGGGCGACAGCCAGGTGTTCGTGCAGCTGGAGGACGGCAAGGGCCGGGTCGAGTGCAGCGCCTTCTCCGATGGCCTGGCCGAATTCGGCCACCTGATGACCAAGGACCGCATCCTGGTGGTCAAGGGCGGCCTGCGCGAGGACGAATTCAACGGTGGCTATGCCCTGCGCATCCGCCAGTGCTGGGATTTCGAGCAGCTGTGCGCCGACCACGCGGTGCGCCTGTCGCTGCGCGTGGACGGCCGCGGCGGCCCCATCTGGCAGCGCATCGAGCCGCTGCTGGCCACGCACCGCCCCGGGCGCACGCCGATCCGCCTGGACCTGCTGCTGAAGGGCAGGGACGGCGGTGTCGCCGGCATGCTCGACCTCGGCGGCGCCGGTGCGGTGCGGGTCAGCACGCAACTGCTCGACGCCCTGCGCGAGGACCCCGCGGTACGCCGCGTCAAGCTCGCCTACAGCCCGCCCTGGGCCAGCTGAAGGTCCGGACGGCCGCGTACGGGTGCGCCCGACGCGTTCGGCTACACTTCCCCACTTTCATTCAAGACGGTTTCCGATGAACCCGAATTACCTCGACTTCGAGCAGCCCATCGCCGATCTGGAAGCCAAGATCCAGGAGCTGCGCAGCGCCAGCGCCGGCCCGGCGGTCAATGTCGAGGCCGAGGTCCGGGCGCTGGAGGACAAGCTGCGCCTGCGTACCGCGCAGATCTTCCGCAACCTCTCCTCCTGGCAGGTGCTGCAGGTCGCGCGCCACCCCTCGCGCCCCTACACCATGGACTACATCGGCATCTTCTGCGACGAATTCCAGGAACTGGCCGGCGACCGTGCCTTCGCCGACGACAAGGCCATCGTCGGCGGACTGGCCCGCATCGGCGGCCGCCCGGTGATGCTGATCGGCCACCAGAAGGGCCGCGACACCAAGGAAAAGATCAAGCGCAACTTCGGCATGCCCAAGCCCGAGGGCTACCGCAAGGCGCTGCGCCTGATGAAGATGGCCGAGCGCTTCGGGCTGCCGGTACTGACCCTGATCGACACCGCCGGCGCCTGGCCGGGCATCGACGCAGAGGAACGCGGCCAGTCCGAGGCCATCGCCCGCAACCTGATGGAAATGGCCGAGCTCAAGGTGCCGGTCATCTGTACCGTGATCGGCGAGGGCGGCTCCGGCGGCGCGCTGGCGCTGGGCGTGGGCGACCGCACCGTGATGCTGGAATACAGCGTCTATTCGACCATCAGCCCGGAAGGCTGCGCCTCGATCCTGTGGAAGGACGCCGGCAAGAACAAGGAAGCGGCCGAGCAGCTGGGCATGACCGCGCCGCGGCTGAAGCAGATGGGCCTGATCGACAAGCTCGTGCGCGAGCCGATCGGCGGCGCCCACCGCAACCCGAAGCAGATGGGCCGGCGCCTGAAGGCGGTCCTGCTCAACGAACTGGACGCGCTGGAAAAGCTGCCGGTCGACGAGCTGCTGGCCAGGCGCTATGCGCGACTGCGCGGCTATGGCGCCTACGAGGCCGCGTAAGCCTGCTGCGGCATGGCACTGGAAAAAGGCCGGCATCCGCCGGCCTTTTTCGTTTCCAGTGCGGTGCGCATGCCGGCAGGCGGGTCAGAACGGCTTGGCCAGCACCAGGTAGACGATGGCGATGAACAGCACCAGCGGCAGCTCGTTGAACCAGCGCAGCGCGCGCGACGACGGCAGCGCGCGGCCGCTGTCCACGCCCTTGAGCCAGCGCCCGGTGAAGATGAAGTACACCAGCAGCAGCGCGACCAGGCCGAGCTTGGCATGCAGCCAGCCGGCGGCGCCGGGGGCGACCATGGTCGGGAAATCCGGCAGCACCCGGTAACCCAGCCACAGCACCAGGCCGAGTACGAAGGCCAGGCCGAACATCACGTGGCCGAAACGGTACAGGCGCCGGCCCATCAGCTGCAGGCGTTGCCCGACCTGCGCCTGCCCGGCCGCCTCGGCGATGTTGACCAGGATCCGCGGCAGGTAGAACACCGCGGCCATCCACGCCACCACGAACACGATGTGGAAGGTCTTCACCCAGAAATACGACTGCATGCACTGGCTCCATCGGCGGCGTAGGATGGCCGCATTTTCGCCCATCCGCCGCCGACACGCACATGCAGGAAAAGCAATACGACGCCGCCTATTTCCACCACTGGTACCGCCGCGACGACATCGGCGGCCCGGCGCGGCTGGCACGCAAGGTGCACCTGGCCGTGGCCACCGCCGAGTACTACCTGGAGCGTCCGATCCGCAGCGTGCTCGACATCGGCTGCGGCGAAGGTGCGTGGCGTGCACCGCTGCTCAAGCTGCGGCCGAGGCTGCAGTACATGGGCTTCGATGGCAGCGAATACGCCGTGCAGCGCTACGGCCGCACCCGCAACCTGCACCTGGCGCGCTTCGGCGATTTCCAATGGCTGCGCCCGTGCGCGCCGGTCGACCTGCTGGTCTGCGCCGACGTCATGCACTACGTGCCCAGCCGCGAACTGCGCCAGGGCCTGCCCGGGCTGGCTGAGCTGTGCGGCGGCGTGGCGTTCCTGGAAACCTTCACCGCCGAGGACGCGTTCCATGGCGATCACCAGGGATTCCAGTCGCGCCCGGCGCGCTGGTACCGCCGCCAGCTGGCGCAGGCCGGTTTCCGCGCGGCCGGCTCGCACTGCTGGCTGGGCCCGCACTGCGCCGACGTGGTGGCCGCATTGGAGAGCGGCGGCTGAGCCCGCGACACGCCATCGCGCCGCGCTGTCGCCCCACGGTCTGCGCCGCGGACCGCCGGGCCCGTCTTTCGCCTGCCACACCCCGCGCCTTTCGGCGCGCCCCCTGACTCAGGGGCTTTTCTCCAGACACTCTCCGCAGGTACGGGGCGATGCCGCCCGGCAGGTCCAGGGAAGCCCCCGATCCGCACAACGGGCGGATCCCACCGGCGCCACATCCGTCATTCTCCGCTTAACGCCGCACCCGCCTGTTTGCGCTATGCTGCACGGCACCATATGACCATACATATTGCCCGGCATGCTCTATCAACTGCATGAGATGACCCGCAACCTGCTCGCGCCCTGGGTCCACCAGGCGCAGGCCAACGCGGCGTTCTTCAACACCCCGGGGCACTGGTGGTCGTCCATGCCCGGCGCCGACCGGCTGGCGGCGATGAACGAACTGTTCCACCGCCTCGGCAAGGATTACGAGAAGCCGGAGTGGGACATCCACGAGCTGGAGCTCGACGGCGAAGTCGTGCCCGTGGCCCAGCTCACCGAACTGGAAATGCCGTTCTGCCGCCTGCTGCGCTTCAAGCGCCACAGCAACGACGGCGCCCGGGTCGAAGCCCTGCTGGCCCAGCCCGCGGTGCTGGTGGTGGCGCCGTTGTCCGGCCACCACGCCACCCTGCTGCGCGACACCGTGCGCACCCTGCTGCGCGACCACCGCGTGTATGTCACCGACTGGGTCGACGCGCGCATGGTGCCGGTGGAACAGGGCGAGTTCGGCCTGGACGACTACGTCGAGTACGTGCAGGCGTTCATCCGCCACCTCGGCGCGGCCAACCTGCACGTGGTCAGCGTCTGCCAGCCGACCGTACCGGTCCTGGGTGCGGTCGCGCTGATGGCCGGCCGCGGCGAAACCACGCCGCGCTCGCTGGTGATGATGGGCGGGCCGATCGACGCACGCCGCAGCCCCACCGCGGTCAACAACCTGGCCACGCGCAACCCGCTGTCGTGGTTCGAGAACAACGTCATCCACACCGTGCCGGCGCCCTACCCCGGGCAGGGCCGGCGCGTGTACCCCGGCTTCCTGCAGCACGCCGGCTTCGTGGCGATGAACCCCAGCCGCCACCTGATGTCGCATTGGGACTTCTACACCGACCTGGTCAAGGGCGACCTGGACGACGCCAATGCCCACCGCCGTTTCTACGACGAATACAACGCGGTGCTGGACATGCCCGCGCGCTTCTACCTGGACACCATCCGCGTGGTGTTCCAGGAGTTCCTGCTGCCGCGCGGACAGTGGCACGTGCGTGGCGAACGCGTGGATCCGTCGGCGATCCGCGACACCGCGCTGCTGAGCATCGAGGGCGAACTGGACGACATCGCCGGCCTCGGCCAGACCGAAGCCGTGCAGGCGCTGTGCACCGGCATCCCGGCCGCGCGCCGCAGCCACTTCATCGTCGAGGGCGCCGGCCATTACGGCATCTTCAGCGGCCGCCGCTGGCGCGAGGTGGTGTACCCGAAGGTGCGCGACTTCTTCATCGCGCAATCGCAGCCGGCCGCGGCGAAGAAACCGCGCAAGGCCGCCGCCAGCAACGTCACCCCGCTGCGCCGCCGCGCGCAGCGCTGAAGCCCGGCGCACGGCGCGCACCTGCCCGCGCGCCGATGGCGCCGCGGGCGTTGCCATCGCCACAAAGGAAAACGGGGCACACAGGTGCCCCGTCTGGCTGGATCCTATCTGTGGCTTACAACCGCACCAGCAGGTGCTTGGCGATTGCGCCATGCAGCCTGCCGATGGCGCGCGCCAGGTGCAGGGTCGCGAACAGCAGCACCAGTCCCGCGGCCACCGCCAGCGGCCACAGCCACACGCCGTCGCCCATGTTCACGTCGTTGATCCAGAGGTTGACGGGCTGGTCCAGGGCCACATCGGCCAGCGGTGCGAACACCAGCGCCAGCGAGGTCGAAAGCAGGGTCGTGGCGATGCTGAAGTAGACCACGCCCAGCGGCAGCATCAGCACGAAGTACAGCATCGTCAGCCAGGTGCGGACGTCGGTGAACATCGCGCCGATCCGCGCCAGCCAGCCCTGGCTCCTGTCCGTGTACATCGGCCGGCGCGGCATGCGCACGCCCAGCAGCGCCTCGATGATGCGGCCCTCCACCAGCGACAGTACCCGCACCGATCCCAGGAACAGCAGCAGCACCGGGATGCCGATGATCAGGATCATCAGCGACACCGACAGCGACAGCCCGGTCACCACCCAGGTGAAGAAGAACACGCCGGTGACCAGCGACAACAGCATGTAGAACAGCGCGCCATAGGTATGCGGGTCCAGCACCACGCCGAAGAAGCGCGCGGCCGCCGAGCGCGGCTTGGCCGCGACCGGGCCGGCCGGGGCTGCCGCGGTGGCGACGCCCGGCGCGACCGCGGCAACCGGCGGCGGCAGCGGCCGGCGACCGGGCAACGGCGTGCGCAGCGCGCGGTTCACCGTCACCTCGGTCTCGCGGTAGATCTCGGCCACCTCCTCCGGCGCGCCGTAGCTGCCGGCGACACCGGCGATCACGTCGGCCTCGCTCTTGCCGGGCTGCTCGGCCAGCTCCGAGCGCAGGTACTCCTCCGCGTCGTACAGCGCGTCCTGGATCATCGCCGGGTCGGCACCGGCCAGCGCGGCGCGCAGCTGCTCCAGGTATTCGGGAATCGTGGTCGGCAGCGGCCGTGCGTTGGTCTCGTTGTTCATCGTTCGACTCCCTCCAGTACGGACTCCAGCGAGTCCCGGGTGGCATTCCAGGCCGCGATCCACTGCCTGAGCACGGCGCGTCCCTCGTCATTGATGCGGTAGTAGCGCCGTGGTGGCCCGGCCACCGACGGCTCGACATGGCTTTCCAGCAGGCCGGCACCTTCCAGGTTGCGCAGTACCGGGTACAGCGCGCTCTGTTTGCCGCTGAGCACGCCGTCGCCGGTGCGCTCCAGTTCCTTGGCGATCAGGTAGCCGTACAGCGGCTCCCCGGCCTTGGCCAGTACCGCCAGCAGCGCCAGCGACACCGTGCCGGCGCTGAGCTCCTTCTGGAATTTGCGCAGTTGGGCTTCGAACTCACCCATCGCCTTGCTCCTGCCAACTAGCCTGAAGCCAACACTATTACTCACTTCGCTATAGCGGATGTGCCGGTAGTCACCCCACTCCCGGCACGGTCTGGCGGCGGCCCCGGGCGATCCCGCAGAATCGACCCACACCCGATCACGGAACGCGCCCGATGACGCTACGCCCGACCCTGCTGGCCCTGGCCCTGATGCTGTCCCCGCTGCCGGCGCTGGCCGCCGACGCGCCGGCCAAGTACCGCAGCGCACAGGAGATCCTGGCCGCCTCGCCGGACAGCGACTGGCACGTGCCCGCCGCCGACAACCTGCTGTACATGGACCTGGACGGCGGCCGGGTCATCATCGAACTGGCCCCTGGATTCGCCCCCGAACACGCCGGCAACATCCGCACCCTGGCGCGCGAAGGCTTCTGGAACGGCACCAGCATCTACCGTTCGCAGGACAACTTCGTGGTCCAGTTCGGCGACGCCGATGCCGACGACCCGGCCAGGGCGCGGCCGCTGGGCAGCGCCAGGACCCACCTGCCGGCCGAGTTCCAGCGGCCCACGCGGGGGCTGGCGTTCACCGCGCTGCCCGACCGAGACGGCTGGGCCGCGCAAACCGGTTTCGTCGGCGACTTCGCCGTCGCCAGCGACGGCGAACACACCTGGCTGGCGCACTGCTACGGCGCGGTCGGCGCCGGCCGCAACAACGACGAGGACAGCAGCATCGGCGCCGAGCTGTACGTGGTCACCGGGCAGTCGCCGCGCCAGCTCGACCGCAACATCACCCTGGTCGGGCGCGTGCTCAAGGGCATGGAACTGCTGAGCACGATCAAACGCGGGCCCGAACCGATGGGCTTCTACGAGGACGCCGCGCAGCGCACGCCGATCAGATCCATCCGCCTGGCCAGCGACGTGCCGGACGCCGAGCGCACGCCGCTGCGGGTGCTGCGCACCGACTCCAAAACCTTCGCTGATATGGTGGAGGCCCGCCGCAACCGCCGCGACGACTTCTACAAGCGCCCGGCCGGCCATATCGACCTGTGCAACATTCCGCTGCCGGTGCGCTGAGCCGGCCAACCGCGGTTGCCCCCGCCAGGCCGTCGCCGCGTGCGGCCGCGGCCTAGCGCTGGCTCACCGCCACGCTGCCCAGGATCAGGCCGCCGGCGAGCAGCATCTGCAGGGTCACCGGCTCGCCCAGGAACAGCCAGGCGAACAGCGCCCCGAACAGCGGGATCAGGTAGGTGACGGTGGCCGCGCGCGAGGGCCCGACCCGGCCGATCAGGCGGTAGAACACCAGGAACGCCAGCCCGGTGCAGACGATGCCCAAGGCGATGGCGCTGGCCCACGATGCGGCCGATACCGGCTGCCGCGGCCAGTGGTTCAAGGCCATCGGCAGCATCCACAACGCGGCACAGCCCAGCGTGGCCGCGGCCGATGCGGCCGGCGGCAGCCCGCTCATGTGGCGGCGGACCAGGTTGGCCCCCACCCCGTACAGCAGCGCCGCCACCGTGCCGGCCGCCACCGCCGTACCGATCGCCAGCCCCGAGACTTTCGCCGTGGCCAGCACCACGACCCCGGAGAAGCCGACCAGCAGCGCGAGCGCCCGGCGCGGGCCGATTTTCTCGCCGAAGAACAGGTACCCGACCAGGGCGGCGAACAACACGGTCATCGCGTTGCAGATCGCGCCGATCGCCGCCGGCGCACGCTGCGCCGCCCAGGCGAACAGCACGAACGGCAGTGCCGAATTGATCAGGCCGATGGGGGCCAGCCACAACCAGCGCCGCGCCGGGAACAGGGCCCGCGCGCGCCACAGGAAGGGCATCAGCACCAGCGCGCCGAGCAGCAGGCGCACCTCCACCAGCGCGTAGGGGCCGAAATCCGGCACCGCGATGCGCATGAACAGGAACGATGCGCCCCACACCATGCCCAGGCCCAGCAGCTCCAGCGGCGTGGACCAGTCGCGCGCCACCGGCGCCGGTGTCGCCCCGCTCATGGCCCCGGCCCCATCGCCCCTGTTTCCGCCCGCACCGCGCATGCCATGGACATCCCTCCGTTGGTGGAACGCAAGCATCCCTGCAACCGTGCCCGCTGACAAACAGCGCGTGCCCGCACCGGCGCGCTTCACGTTCCCTTGCCCACCGACTGCCCAGGCTGGATTCCCCTTCCCACGGAGAATCCCATGCCCCTGCTGCGCATCCGCATCACCGGCAACGCCGACGACGCCCTGGCCGTGAGCGACCTGCTGCACGGCCTGGAAGGCATCGAGCACGTCGAGGAAACCGACGACCTGATGCCGCACATGGACGACGAGGACTCCAGCTCGGCCGGCCTGTCCGATGACATCGGCCCCGGCATCCACGAACTGGAAGTCGAGATCGGCAATGCCGCCACTGCGCAGAAGGCGCGGCGGGCGGTGGAACTGCTGGCCCGCGAACGCGGGCTGGTCATCGAATACGAGCACGACGAGGGCTGAACCGCGCCGCGGCCACGGCGACTGCAGGGGGACGTGGCGCGTCGCCGGCGCGGTTTGATCCAGGTCAAGACGTTGCGGCCGGTGGCAGCGCACATTCCGCTGTCCACCCACCGCTACAGGAGAGCACCGCGATGACCGACCATTGGCTCGACACCCTCATCACCGCCACCCCGCAGGAAGGCTTCGAGCTCGCGGTGCTGTTGAGCCGCCGCAGCGTCAAGTACACCCAGCCCGACCTGTCCATCCTGCAGAAGCTGCGCCCGGAATACGCCGATTCCGCCGATGGCCTGACTGCCGCCGCGCAGGTCCTGGCGCTCAACTTCCAGACGGTGGCCGCAGCCAACAACTACTGGCGGCCGTGAGATCGCAGGCGCACTCCGGTGCGCCCTGCGACCGGCTCACCCCTGCTGCTGGCGCCGGCGTCGGCGCCACAGCTTCAGTCCGCCCCACAGCAGCACGGCGGCGACCAGCAGCGGCGGCAGCAGGCCGGCAACGACCCGGATCAGGTAGGCCAGGCTGGTGGTGAAGATGCTGCCGAACTCGCCCAGCGCGCGGCCGATCTCGCTGCGGTTGCGCTGGCTGCTGGTCGAATCCAGCTGGATGGTCAGCTTCTGCGTGTCGATGCGCCGGTGCTGCTGGGCGGCATCGCGCCCGGCCTGCTCCAGCGCGGCCTCGATCTCGGCCAGGCGCCGGGAAATGGCCAGCAGGTCGGCCACCGCCAGGTCCCTGCGCTGCTGGTATTCGCCCAGGCGCGCGTGTTCGCCCTTGAGCCGCGCCTGGGCCAGGCGCGTGTCGGCCACCTGCTGTGCCAGGTCCTCGGCACGGGTGTCGCGGCGTATCGTTTCGCCCTTCTCGCTGGCCAGGGCGATGATCGGCTCCACGCCCTGCGGCGCGATCCGCATCTCGATCAAGCCCGAAGCCGTGTCGCCACCGCCCTGCGCCAGCTGCAGCACCGCGCAGTCGCCGAACTTCGCGCTCTGGCAGGCCTCGGCCAGCGCCTTGAGCCGTGGCCCGATCTGTGCGCCGGGCAGCTGCAGCTGCAGCGTGTGTTCATAGGCCAGGAACGCGCCTTCCGGCGATGCCAGCGCCACCTCGGCGGGCACGCCCGCGGCCTCGGCGCCATGCCTGGCACAGCCGGCGCCCAACGCCAGCGCCAGCAGCATGCCGGCCGCCAACCACGGCCGGCGCCGCGCCGCCGTCACCGGCTGGCCCCGTCGTAATGCCTGACTTCCAGTGCGTCCAGATCGACCTGCGGCACGCAGCGCAGGTTGATCGCCACGGTCGGCTGGCCGCTGCGCGGGTCCACCGCCTCGCTGAACGGGGCCACGCCGCAGACGCGGCAGTGGTGGTGGTCGATGTGCCCGGAATTGAAGCGGTAGCTCTCCAGCTGGGCCGGGTCGGTCCTGAGCTCGAAACCGCTGCGCGGGCCGAACCACAGCAGCGAACCGCGCCGCCGGCAGATCGAACAGTTGCAGGACACCGCGCTGGCGATCGGCTCGGCCGATTCGAAAGCGAACGCGATGCGTCCGCAGTGGCAGCTGCCTTCGTAATGCATCGCACGATCTCCACGGGCCTGTCTGGCGGCCATGGTAAGCCAATGGCATGGGCGTCCGCCGCGGCGCTGGCCTATCCTGCGTCATTCCCTCCGCAACAGGTATCCCGATGCGCAAGCACCTGCTCGCCGCCGCCCTGCTCGCCAGCCTGGCCGGTTGCCAGAACAGCGACGCCCCGTCCTCCCCGTCCGCCACCACCGAACAGGCCGGCCAGAGCCAGGCCGACGCGCAGTTCGCCGAACTGTCCAAGAAGGCGCTCGATACCTGGATGCAGCTGTCCCCGGTCAGCGCCACCCAGATCGGCGACCACCGTTACGACGCCGAGCTGGATGACCTGAGCGCCGCCGGCCAGCAGAAGGGCCTGGAGGCCAGCAAGGCGCTGCTCGCCGAGCTGGACAGGATCGACACCGGCAAACTCGGCCGCGAGAACCAGGTGGATGCCGCGATCCTGCGCAACCAGCTGCAGTCCGACATCTGGGGCAACGAAACCCTGCAGTCGTGGCAGTGGGACCCGCAGGTCTATACCGGCCTGGCCGGCAGCGCCATCTACGGCCTGATGGCGCGCGAGTTCGCGCCGCTGCCCGAGCGCCTGAAGTCGGCCACCGCGCGCATCGAGAAGATCCCGCAGATCTTCGCCGCCGCACGCGCCAACCTCGACCCGGCCCGCGTACCGAAGATCCACGCCGAAACCGTGGCCAAGCAGAACCGCGGCATCCTCAGCCTGGTCGAGACCTTCATCGTCCCCAACATCGGCCAGCTCGAAGCCGCCGACCAGGAACGCCTGAAGGCCGCCATCGCCACGCTGACCACCGCCGTCGAAGAGCAGCAGACCTGGCTGGACAAGACCCTGGTACCCAACGCCAAGGGTGAGTTCCGCATCGGTGCGGAGAAGTACGACCAGAAGCTGAAGTTCTCGCTCAATTCCTCGCTGTCGCGCGCGGAGATCGGCGAGCGCGCCCGCGCCGAGCTGACCCGCGTACGCAAGGACATGTACGGCATCGCCCAGGTGGTGCTGAAGGACAAGCCGGGTGCGCCGGAAATGCCGGCCGACCCGACCGACGAACAGCAGCAGAAGGCGATCGAGGCCGCGCTGGAACTGGCCTATGCCGACAAGCCGGCCCGCGACAAGGTCGTCGACGATGCCAAGGCGGCGCTGGATCAGTCCACCGAGTTCGTGCGCAAGCATGACCTGATGACCCTGCCGGACGCGCCGGTGGACATCATCCTGATGCCGGAATTCCAGCGCGGCGTCGCGGTGGCCTACTGCGACTCGCCCGGCCCGCTGGACAAGAACCTCAAGACCTTCTACGCGGTCTCGCCGATTCCGGAGGACTGGAACGACAAGCAGGTCGATTCGTTCCTGCGCGAATACAACAGCCGCATGATCCACCTGCTGTCGATCCACGAGGGCACCCCGGGCCATTACCTGGAAGGCTGGCACTCTGGCAAGTTCCCCTCCACCCTGCGCGCGGTGCTGCGCTCGGGCCTGTTCGCCGAGGGCTGGGCGGTCTACACCGAACGCATGATGCAGGAACAGGGCTACCTGGACAGCGACCCGCTGTTCCACCTGGTGCAGCTCAAGTTCTACCTGCGCACGATTGCCAACGCCATCCTCGACCAGGGCGTGCACGTGGACAACTGGAGCCGCGAGCAGGCGATGCAGCTGATGACCCACGACGCCTTCCAGCAGGAGAGCGAGGCCGCGGGCAAGTGGGTGCGCGCGCAGCTGACCTCGGCGCAGCTGCCGACCTACTTCGTCGGCGCGCAGGAGCACTTCGACACCCGCAAGGCGGTGCAGGACAAGCTCGGCGCGGACTTCAAGCTCAAGGCCTACCACGACCAGATCCTGTCCTACGGCGCGCCGCCGGTGCGCTTCGCGCGCCAGCTGATGCTGGACCAGCCGATCGAGTAACCGCCCCGCGAGGGGATGCGCGAAGGCCCGGGGATTCCCGGGCCTTCGTCGTTGCGGCACCCGCCAGCGCCGCCGCGGCCCCGCGCATGCCCGCACGTGATCGCCGGCAGGCCCCGGTAGCGCACCGCCCCCGTTCACGCAGGCCGGTGCCGCGCCGGGGCATGATCGGCTCCAGTCCCCCTGTCTCCAGGAGATCGCATGAACGTGATGCTTGCCGCGCTGTTGTCCGCCGCCCTGGCCACCGCACCCGCGCCCGCATCCGCCGCGGCGCCGGCCGACTCGCCGCTGGTGGGCCAGTGGCTCCTGGACGTGGACAGCCTGCCGATGCCGCCGGAAGCGCGCCCGAAGCGCGTGGACCTGGTGTTCGCCGCCACGCCCGACGGCCGCTGGAACGAACGCGTCCGGATCGTCGGCCAGGACGACAAGATCATGCACGCCGAATCCACCCTGTCGCTGGACGGCACCCCCGGCCGCGCGTCGGGCACGTACTGGGTCGACGTGCTGGCCGCCAAGATGCCGGCGCCGAACGTGCTGGTCATGCAGTTCGTCTACGAAGGCATCCCGCGCTCGACGCGGGTGTATTCGGTCAGTGCGGACGGCAACGTCATGACCGAGACGGAGTCCTACTTCAAGGACGGCACGCCGGTACTGCGGACGGCGTTGTTCAAGCGCGCCGGGCGTACCCGCTGAGCGCGCCCGCCGCCCTGCCCCGGACGCGAACCGCCCCGGTGGTGGCGCGGTTGACGCCCGCCCGCGCCGGCGCTATTGATCGGCACTCATCCTGCCGGCGCACGCCATGCAAACGATCGACTGGGACGACTTCAGCAAGGTGGAACTGCGCGTGGGCCGCATCGTGGCCGCCGAGCCGTTCGCCAAGGCGCGCCGGCCGGCGTACATCCTGCAGGTCGATTTCGGCCCGGAGATCGGCGTCCGCAAGTCCAGCGCCCAGATCACCGACCTGTATGCGCCCGAGGCGCTGGTCGGCAAGCAGGTGGTGGCGGTGGTGAACTTCCCGCCCAAGCAGATCGGCCCACTGATGTCCGAATGCCTGGTCACCGGCTTCCACAATGCCCACGGCCAGGTATCGCTGTGCGTGCCCGAGCACGACGTCCCGCTCGGTACCCGCCTGCTGTAACGCCCTCCGGAGAACTCCATGGACAGCGATTTCCTGTGCCGTTTCCTGCTGTGGTCGCTGGCGTTCAACTACGCCGTCCTGCTGGTCTGGTTCCTTGCCTTCGTGACCGCGCGCGACGCGCTGAGGCAGCTGCATGGCCGCTGGTTCGCGCTGCCCGATGCCAGCTTCGATGCGATCCATTACGGCGGCATGGCCGCGTACAAGATCGGCATCCTGCTGTTCAATCTCGCCCCGCTGGCGGCGCTCTGGCTGGCGCGCCGCGGCGGCTGATCCGGCGCCTTCGCCGGCCTCCGTCGCTTTCCTGCCGAGGACGCCCATGACCCGCACCACCACCGACAGGACCAGCGCGCGCGGCAGAACGGCCGCGGCCAGGCGCGCCGCCGGCTTCACCGCCGAAGAACAGGCGGCGATGAATGCACGGGTGAGGGAGCTCAAGGCCGAGGCCCGCGCCCAGCGCAGCAGCACCGACGGCAAGGCCGAGCTGCTGGCCCGGGTCGACGAGATGCCCGCGGCCGAACGCGACATGGCGCGCCGCATCGATGCGCTGGTCATGGCCACCGCACCGGGCCCGCAGCCGCGCACCTGGTACGGCATGCCGGCGTGGGCGAAGGACGGCAAAGTGCTGTGCTTCTTCCAGGGTGCGGGCAAATTCAAGACCCGCTACGCCACCTTCGGCGTCAGCGACCAGGCGCAGCTGGACGAGGGCGGGCTGTGGCCGACGGCCTTCGCCATCCACCGGTTCAGCGATGCCGGGGCCACCATGGTGCGCCGGGCCGCCGGCTGAACCGGCACCGGTGCCACCTCATCCGCAGCAGAGCCACCCAACACGGCAATCCACGGGGACAACGCATGGGCAAGGGACGTCTTGAAGCCTTCAGTGACGGCGTACTGGCGATCATCATCACCATCATGGTGCTGGAGATGAAAGCGCCGGAGGGCGCCACGCTCGACGCGCTGCTGCCGCTGGCGCCGTCGTTGCTGAGCTACGTGCTCAGCTTCATCTACGTGGGCATCTACTGGAACAACCACCATCACCTGCTGCAGGCCTGCAGGCGCGTCACCGGCAGCGTGCTGTGGGCCAACCTGCACCTGCTGTTCTGGTTGTCGCTGCTGCCCTTCGCGACCCGCTGGATGGGCAACAACCACCTGGCGCCGCTGCCATCGGTGGCCTATGGCCTGGTCCTGCTGGCCTCGGCCATCGCCTACTGGCTGTTGCAGCGGCGCATCATCGCCGCCGATGGCAGCGCGTCGGTGCTGCGGCATGCGCTGGGCGGCGACTGGAAGGGCAAGCTCTCGCCGCTGCTCTACCTTGCCGGGATCGGCGCCACCCTGGCCGATGCGCGGCTCGGCCAGGCGCTGTACGCGCTGGTCGCGCTGCTGTGGCTGATTCCGGACCGGCGCATCGAGCACGAGCTGGAGCACTAGCCGTGTAAACCCGGCATGCCGTGCCGCCGCGACCAGCATCCACCGCGGTGGCCTGGACGCTGGCACCCGCCGCGCGACTGCAACTGGCGCCTGCTCAGGTACGCGCCGGCGGCGGCAGCCAGCAGCCCAGTACCGCCTGCAGCTCCGCCGTCTCCACCGGCTTGCGCAGCACCAGGTACCCCTGCTCCTGGGCGTGACCCAACTCGGCCGAATCCAGCTCGCCGCTGATCATGGCGCCGTTCGCTTCCGGCAAGCGGCCAAGCAGTTCGCACAACAGTTCGAAACCGCTCTCTCCCGAACGCAGGCGCTGGTCGCAGAACACGACATCCGGCCTGAAGCCGGATTCGATCAGGTGCAGCGCCTGTCCGCCCGATTCGACGCAGGTGGCCTGCAGTCCCCAGGACTGCATCAGGGTCTGCCAGGCGCTGCGCACCAACGGGTCGTCGTCAACCACCAGGCAGGTGCCCATGCCATGCGCCACCGCGCCTGGCGCGACCGGATCGGCCAGCCGGACGCTCGCCGGCAGCGTCGCCGGCTCCCCCGCTTCGGGGTGGATCCAGAAACACGAGCCCCTGCCTTCGCGGGAACGGAAGCCGTGCCTCGCGCCCATCATGGCGCAGCACCGGGCGACGACCGCCAGCCCCAACCCGTGGCCGGCGCTGTCGATGCCCCAGGCATGGGCATTGCGGAAGAACGGCGAGAAGATGGCGTTGCCATCGCGCATCGCGATGCCGATGCCGGTGTCCCAGACTTCGCAGCGCCAACTGCCGCCACGGCGGCGGACGGCCAGCAGGATGCCGCCCCGGCGCGTGTAGCGCAGCGCGTTGTGCAGCAGGTTGTTCAATGCCTGGCGCAGGAGTGTTGCGTCGGCGATGGCGATCGCCTGCCCCGGGGGGAGGTGCACGCGCAGCGCCAACCCGCGATCGCGCGCCTCCTCGCGGAAAACCGCCGCGACGTGGGCGATCATCCCGGCCAGGTCCACGGCCTCGCTGCGGACCTGCACCCGGCCGCTTTCGATCCGCGACAGGTCGAGCAGCGCATCGAACATCTGCGTGGCCGAGTGCACGCTTTCGCGCAGGTCGGCCAGGGCCGTATCCAGCGCGCGGTCGCGGTTGCTGCGTGAAATCGACTCCACCAGGAAGCCCATGGCATGTACCGGCTGGCGCAGGTCGTGGCTGGCCGTGGTCAGGAACAGGTGCTTGTCGTACAGCGCCCTTTCGGCCTGCTCCTTGGCCTGGCGGAAATCCTCGGCCAGGCGCGCGGCCTCCTCCTGCAGCACCACGTTCTGCACGAAGAAGCGCAGGGAGATGGCCGAGTGCCTGAGGATCGTGAGGATGTAGATCAGCGCCAATGGCATCACGTAATACCCGTGCCCCGGGAAGCTGTAGGGCACCAGCAGGGTCAGGCTTCCCCAGCCGGACAGGAAGAAGCAGCGGAAGACCGACAGCACCGGCGAGGCGTGCACCGAGTTGCTGGCCACGATCGCCGCGATCGTCACCAGGTAGAGCAGCTGGAATTCGAACGTGGCGTGCGCGGCCGTCAGCAACGGCGGCACGGCCATGCTGGCGCCGTAAACCAGCGCCACCCCATGGATCAACGGCGACCAGCGGCGCAGCACCACATCGGCGGCGTCCCGTGCGCAGGCGCGCTGGTAGCGCCGGTACAACCAGCGGACGATCCAGAAGCCAACGAAATACCACGCCGACCACAGCACCAGCCCGAACGGGTTCTGCCCGAGCCGCGCATACCAGGCAATGAAGGGCAGGCTGACGACGACCATCGCCCCGAAGCCGTAATTGATCCGGGCGAACGCCACCTCCAGCAGGCCTACCCGGCGCGCAGGGCTGATATCGGCATACCCGGGCGCCCTGTCGGTGGCGGTCGGCCGCGCCGGGTCCTGCTCAGACATCGATCCGCTTCCCGCTCAGCCGGGTTATCAGTTCGATGCGGTTGCGCGCGCCCAGTCGCTCCAGGATGCCGCTCACATGCTCCTTGACCGTCTGTTCGGTGAGCGACAGCTGTTGCGCCACGCGCTTGTTCGGCAGGCCCTTGAGCATCAGCGCCAGCACCTCTCCCTGGCGTGGGGTCAGGCCCAGTTCGGCCGGGCTCAGCGGCAGGCTGCGTGCCCCATCGTTCGCCTGAGTGGCAAGCGGAGCATCGTCGAACCATGCGTCGCCGCGCAGCGCCGCGCTCACCGCCCGGGCGAACACCGCGGGCTCGGCATGCTTGAGCACGAAACCATCGACCGCCAGCCGGTGCACCTTGTCGCGGATCGCCGGGTCGCCGTCACCACTGATCACCAGCAGGCGCATGCCCGGATACTCGGCGCGAAGCCGCGCCAGCATCGGCAGTGCGGTGCCTTCCGGCAGCCAGAAATCCACCAGGGCCAGGGTCGGTACCCCGACCTGCACCAGGTGCGTCCACAGGTCATCGGCGTGGCAGATCGCCTCGGCGCGCGCGAACCCGCAATGCGTGCGCAGATAGTCGGCAATGCCGCGCGCAACCAGCGGATGGTCGTCCACGACCACGGCCGAGCATTCGTTCCGTAACGTCATCGCGATGCCGCTGCGACCGGGCGAAGGCCGGGATTCACGTGCGCTGCCCGGGTCGTGCGCTTGCCAGCCATCTTTCCGTCCCCCTTGCCGCGACAGCGGCGGTCCGGGCCACCCGCCGTGGTGCCAGCGGGCCACACCGACTACCCATGCCCGCCCTCGCCGGCCAGGCACCGCTTCAGTTCATCGCGTGCCTTGAGTCCATCGTGCCATGCGATGTCGGCAATCGACGTGCCCTGGTAAATCACCTCGAAATGCCAGTCATCCCGCATCCCCGCCAGCAGCGCTTCGATGCTCGGTATCGCGAACAGCAGCATCGGCGGTGCCTTTGCGCCTGCCTTGGTGTAGATGGCGTTCAAGGTAGCCGGCTGCAGATTACCCTGCTTCAGGGTCACGCGCACCGGCGTGCCATTGCCGAGCCGTGGAAAGGCGTGCTCGCTGCCCAGCGGCGAAAAGCCCAGCAGCGCGCCGCCGTAGCCCCCGCCCGGGCCGAACAGGGTCACCACCATTCCGTCGCTGATGCCGTCGACCCGTTCGCGCTTGACCCGCTTGCCGCGGAGGAACGAAGCCGCACAGTATTCGCCCGGGCGGGCACCCGAGCGGGCCTGCATGAACTCCCACCAGCCAGCGATGACTTTCTCCCGGTAGCGGATCGCTTCTTCCTTGTTCGATTCGAGGATGTCCCCGGAGTTGATCTCTGCCCGCCGGGTTTCCATCATCGATCCCAGTACGTCGAACGATGCGCCGTCCACGCCGGATGCGGCCCCGCACGGCACGCCCGCCAGCGACAGTCCCGCTGCCAGCATCATGTTCCTGATCATCGCCATCCTCCTCCGTCCGTTGTCGTGCTTTGCCGCATCCGCCGCCGTGGCGAGTGCGCTCAAGGACCGGCCGCATGGCGCGCCAGCGCCTCGCACATGCTGCGGGTGCGCCCCAGTCCGGCGCCTTCGTAGTCGGACCGGACCAGGATGTCGTCCACGCGCCATTGTCCCAGCGCATCGCGCCGGGTCCGGAATTCCACGAAACACATCGCAAAGCCGCCGGCATCGCCGCCCACCACGCCCTGGCTGCCGTAGGCCGTCACCGCGTCCCGCTCCCAGGTATGGGTGTAGCGCAGGAAACGGGTGTCGCCGGCCTCGTCGAACTGCGGGTTGCCCATGAGCGCGACGACATCCTGCTCGGGCCGGCCTTTCCAGATGGCGATCAGGCTGGATTCCAGCGGCGTCAGCTTGCGGCCATCGGGCCCTCTGCCGCCGGCGCCCACAGCCTGCGTGTCGGCCCGCATCTGTGCCTGCAGCTGCGCGATGCCCTGCCCCAGGTCGGCCTGGATCGACGCGGTGCCCGCTTCCAGTTCCCGCTGCTTCTGCTTCAGTTTCTGCATCGCGGCCTGGCGATCGGCCTCGGACAGCGGCGTGGCCCACTTGCCGCTCGGGTCGGGGCGCTTGCCGGCGAGGACCTTCTCCCACCAGAAATTCTCCCAGGCAAATTCCAGGAATCCGGACGGCAGCGTCTCCGCGATCAACGGCATGTCCACCGGCAGGCCCAGCGCGACGACGCGCTTGCCGAACTCGCCGGCATCGAACGTGCCGCCGGCCTTGATGGCGGCATGCAGGGCGTGGTCGAAGGCGATGTGATTGCAGGCAATCGCGCCCGCCCGGGAGAGCGCAGGGGCGGCGGACGTGTTCCAGCCGGTGGCGGCGACCGGCTCGGTTTTCAGGTCCGTGCGCCTGAGCTGGTAGCTGCCGGGCCCGATGCGGAAGGTGACCGCATCGCCGGCGCGCACCCGCGGCGTGTTTTCCCTCGCGCGCCCGCCTGCCCTGTCCATCGGGAAGGCGCCGGGACACTGGAACTGCAGTTTCATGTGCACGAACTCGGGCTTGTCGGCACTCTCGTACACCGCCGTCACGTCGATCTCGCGGACCTCGGTCGCGCCCCCGACCCCGGCCGGTGGTGTGCGATTGGCGATGACCCGGACATCGGCGAAGTAGGCGATGCGGTCATCGACGGCGCCCGCGTACTGCAGCACCACGGCAAAGGCCCGCGCCTCCGGCGGCAACAGCAGCGCAGCAACCAGCGGCATCCACAACCAGCGCGTGGCGTTCATTCGCAGATCCGGGACCGGCCAGTGACGGGAGCGCGCATGGCCGTCGGCAATCGCCAGGCGCGGGCAATTATGCGTAGCCGCCCCGCCCTTGGCGGAACCCTACCGCAGTAGGGTTGATCGCGCGCAATGGCTTTGGAACATTCCGACTCCCGATCAGAACGCCTGAAGAAAGGAGCTCCACCATGAGGAACACTGCTGCATGGGCCGCGCTGGCCGCGTTGGCTGCAATAACTTCGGCCTGCGCCTCGTTCTCGGTCAGTGATGACGCCATCGAGCAGAGCACCGCCCATGCGCTGGGCCTGCCCGAAGGGGCGTTCACCATCACCGATCGCAGCAACGACGGGGTCAAGGCAAGCTACAAGGTCAGGACCGACAGCGGCAAACAATACTCGTGCTATGTCACTGGCGGAGTATCGATCACGGGGCGCGCGGTGTCCGATTCGATCTGTTCCGAACTCGGCAAGGGCGGCATGAGCGGCAAGCCTGCCACTGACGGCGCGTGCAATGCGCTGCTGAAGGCGGCAGGCAAGTGCTGAGGCAGCGCGCGGTGTAGCCGCATCTATCGCAGCCCGCATTGCGGCAATGTTCGCCGCAAAAGGCAACCGGCGGCACGCCGCCGGCATCCTGCCCCATGGCTCCCCAGCCGGCGCGCCCCTCAGGCACCGGGCGCGGGCTCACTCTTCCGCGGCGACGAAGCCCCCGGTCTGGCGCGCCCACAACCGCGCATACAGGCCGTTGGCGGCGAGCAGTCCGGCATGGGTGCCGGTCTCGACGATGCGCCCCTGGTCCATCACCACCAGCCGGTCCATGCGCGCGATGGTGGACAGGCGGTGGGCGATGGCGATCACCGTCTTGCCGCCCATCAGTTCGTCCAGGCTCTCCTGGATCGCGGCTTCCACTTCCGAATCCAGCGCCGAAGTCGCCTCGTCCAGCACCAGGATCGGCGCGTCCTTGAGCAGCACCCGGGCGATGGCGATGCGCTGGCGCTGGCCGCCGGAGAGCTTCACCCCGCGTTCGCCGACATGGGCGTCGTAGCCGCTGCGGCCCTCGCTGTCGCGCAGTTCGGCGATGAAGTCGTCGGCACGCGCCTTGGCGACGGCTGCGCGCAGCTGCGCCTCGCTGGCATCGGGACGGCCGTAGAGCAGGTTGTCACGGATCGAGCGGTGCAGCAGCGAGGTGTCCTGGGTGACCACGCCCACCTGCGCGCGCAGTGAGTCCTGCTGCACCGTGGCGATATCGACCCCATCGACGAGGATGCGGCCGCGCTCGACGTCATGGAAGCGCAGCAGCAGGTTGACCAGCGTGGACTTGCCCGCACCGGAGCGTCCGACCAGCCCGATCTTCTCGCCGGCGCGCACGTGCAGGTCCAGGCCCTCGATCACCCCGTGGTTCTTGCCGTAATGGAACGACACGCCTTCGAAGCGGATATCGCCCAGCACATGCGCCAGCGCCGGCGCACCGGGCGCGTCGTCCACCGTCGGCGGCAGCGAGATCGAATTGATTCCGTCGTGCACGGTGCCGATGTTCTCGAACAGCGCCGACAACTCCCACATGATCCACTGCGACATGCCCAGCATGCGCAGCACCAGCGCCACCGCCACCGCCACCGAACCGGCGCTCACCGAGCCGCCGTGCCACAGCCACAGGCCCAGCGCCACCACCGAGAACAGCAACAGCATGTTCAGCGCGTACAGCAGCGTGTAGATGCGCGTGGCCAGCCGCATCTGTGGGTGCACCTTGTCCAGGAAGCCGGCCATCGCCTCGCGCGCATAGGCCTGCTCGCGCCGTGAATGCGAGAACAGCTTGACCGTGGCGATGTTGGTGTAACTGTCCACGATGCGCCCGGTCATCTCCGAGCGCGCATCGGCCTGCTCGCGCGAGATACGCTCCATGCGCGGCACGAAATGCCACATCAGCAGCGCATAGCCGACCATCCAGCCCACGAACGGCAGCATCATCCGCCAGTCGGCGGCGCCGGCCACCGCCAGCGTGCCGATGAAGAACACCAGCACGTAGTTGCCGATATCGAACAGCTTGACCACCGTCTCGCGCACCGCCAGCGAGGTCTGCATCAGCTTGGTGGCGATGCGCCCGGCGAATTCATCCTGGAAGTAGCCCATCGACTGCCGCAGCAGGTAACGATGCACGCTCCAGCGGATGCGCATGGGGAAGTTGCCGAGCAGGGTCTGGTGCTGCACCAATGAGTTGAGCAGCACCATCAGCGGCAGCGCCACCACCACCAGCAGCCCCATCCACAGCAGGCGCCGGCCTTCGGCATCGAGGAAGGTGTCTGGGGTGCTGGCACCGAGGCGGTCCACCAGCGCGCCGACGTAGGCATACAGCGCCAGCTCGGCCACGGCGATGCCGGCCGTGGTCAGCGCCATCAGCACCAGCCACTTTTCCGCGCCGCGGGTGTAGTGGCGGCAGAAGGCATAGAGCCCGCGCGGCGGCTGCGCCGGCGGATCGGGCGGGAACGGATCGAGGCGGGATTCGAACCAACGGAACATGGAGACGGGCCAGCGGACGGACGGGGCCTGTCATTGTCGCGTATCCCCACGGCGCAGGGGGCTGGCCGGGCGCCGGTGCCCCGCCAGGCCTTGACGATGCCTGGCCCGCGCGGGCGGCAACCAGGCACCAATGGGCCGGGACGCAGGGGCAACCGGCCTGTCCACCGGTTCCGCATGCAGCACCGCGGGGAACCGCTGTCCTGCGGCAATGCATGGCTGGCGGACGGCACTTTGGCATCCAGCGCGCATCCAGATGGCGATGGCATGGCCCTTTCCACCCTGCCGGGTGGAAGCCGGGACCGCAATGAATCGATAATCGGCGCGGATGCGCGACGCCGCAGCGGCGCCCGCGGACACGGCAGTTGAATCGACACTCATGGAAAGGAGACGGCAATGCGCTGGTGGACACTGCTTCTCATCGCGGCCGGGCTGGCGGGCGGCTACAACTGGTGGAGCCACCGCTCCCCTGGCGGCGCCGCGCCGGCAACGGCAACGGCAGGCAACGACGGCTTCGTCGCGGTGGAAATGCCGACAGGCACACCGCGTGACACG
Source organism: Stenotrophomonas acidaminiphila (assembly GCF_001431595.1). Classification (GTDB taxonomy): domain Bacteria; phylum Pseudomonadota; class Gammaproteobacteria; order Xanthomonadales; family Xanthomonadaceae; genus Stenotrophomonas; species Stenotrophomonas acidaminiphila. The sequence goes on along the minus strand of NZ_LDJO01000019.1, from coordinate 32,653 downwards.
GTGCTGGTGCTGGCACCGCCCAACTGCCCGTCCGAGCAGGCGCAGCGGGCCGAAGCCCTCATCCGTGAGCTGACCGACATCGGCATCCCGGTGAAGCGCGGCAGTTCCTTTTCCTTCAACATCGAAAACCCCAGCCAGGAACAGCGCACTGCCGTGGACCGCACCGTCGAGGTGTTCCAGCAGGGCGCGCCCGCGGTCTTCATCAATGGCATGGGCATGTCCAATCCCACGACGTCGCAGGTCGTGGCGGTCTATCGCAGCACCCGCGGCGGTTAGGCGCGCGCAGGAAGAACGCGACCGCCGACGGAAGCCGGGCAACCAGGCCTGCCATCAGGCTGACGCCGGGCCGGTCCAAGACCGTCCTGGCGCCGGCCACGGAGCATGGCCTCCATCACGGGCAGGCCACACGAACACGGCCCCACCCGGGGCGTGGGCACACACGACCGGACGCGGGAGCGGCAGGCCCGCCCCCCTGCCCCGCATCGGCATGCCACGGTGCAGGCCCCGCCCCGGCACGGACCATCACGGCGTCGTCGGCACCAGCAGCAGGTCCTGGAAGTCGAAGCTGAAGTCGGTCAGCGACGACACCGCCTGCATGCGCACTTCGCGCACCCTGCCGTCGGGATCGAGATTGAAATTGACGAAGGCGTCGGCGTTGAGCGAGCGGTTGTCCCAGCGCACGATGAAGGTGTCGTGCTGCCAGTGCTCGAGGCGGCCGACCAGGTCGGCGGTGGCACCGAAGCGCAGCCGCAGCGCACCGCCCTGGTGCTCCAGGTACACATCGCCGTACCACGCATCGCGGTAGGTACCGGCGTAGCCGGACAGCGGCAGCGAAGGCCGGCTCCTGGCATCGCGCGCGGCCACGTGCTTCTGCCAGCCCTCGTCGGCGTTGTCCTGCGCCTTGGCCACGCTGGCGGCGTAGGCGGCCACCCAGTCATGCGCCGGCGCGCCCAGCATCGCGTCGAGCACGCTCATGGTGATGGCGTTGAACGCCGCGCCCGATTCCTGGTTGGTCAGCACCACCACGCCCAGCTTCTGGTCGGGCACCAGGGTCAGCCGCGACACCTGCCCCGGCCAGCCGCCGGTGTGCCATACCAGCTTCTGGCCGCGGTAGTCGCTCAGGCTCCAGCCTTCGCCATAACCGGCGAAGTTGGGCCGGGCCGGGGCCAGTTCCGGCACCGACGGCGCGGCCACCACCTGCGGGATCTGCATCTGCCACATCTGCTGCTGGGTCTTCTCGGAGAACAGCGGCGAACCATCGGCCAGGCGGCCACCGGCCAGCTGCACGTTCATCCACAGCGCCAGGTCGTGCACGCTGGAATAGAGGCCGCCGGCGCCGGCGTTGTTGGACCAGGTCAGCGGCGCCACCGGACGCAGGTCCTTGAAGTCGAACTTGGCATGGCCGATGGCGGCCTTGTCGCCGGGCTTGAGGTGGTCGGCGTTGTAGCGGGTGCCGGCCATGCCCACCTTGTCGAAGATGCGCTGCTGCAGGAAGTCGGCATAGGACAGGCCGGATACCTTCTCGATCACCTGCTGGGCGACCGCGTAGAGGATGTTGTCGTAGGCGTAGCGGTCGCGGAAGCCGTTCTTCAGCGGCACGTGCGCCAGCCGCGCCACCACTTCGGCGTTGCTGTAGGTGGTGGTCGGCCAGAACAGCAGGTCGCCGGCCCCCAGGCTCAGCCCGCTGCGGTGCGAGAGCAGGTCGCGGATGCGCATCTCGCCGGTGACGTAGGGGTCGGACATGCGGAAACCGGGCAGGTGGTCGACCACCCGGTCGCTCATCTTCAGCCGGCCTTCCTCGGCCAGCAGGTTCAGCGAGGTCGCGGTGAACGCCTTGGTGTTGGAGGCGATCGCGAACAGCGTATCGGCCTGCACCGGCTCGGGCCTGCCGATCTCGCGCAGGCCCCAGCCGCGCTCCAGCACCACCTTGCCGTCCTTGACCACCGCCACCGCCACGCCCGGCACGTCGAACTGCTGCCGCACCCGCTCCACCGTGGCATCGAGTTGCTGCAGTTCCACCGGCATCGCCGCCTCCTGTGCGTCCGCCACCTGTGCCGCCACGCCCATCGCGAGCACCAGCCCGCTGCCCAGCCACTTGTTCAATGCGTTCTCCCTCGGGATCGATGCCGGCATGCCGGCCTTCTCGCGATGGTAACGCGGCCACCGCCACCCTCGCCTTCCACGCCACCGGAGCCACGCCATGGAGCTTGCCGCCACGACCACCGCCACCATCGTGCCCTGCCTGCGCTACCGCGACGCACCGGCGGCAATCGACTGGCTGTGCCGCGCCTTCGGCTTCCAGCGCCATGCCGTCTACCAGGACGGCAGCACCGTCCACCATGCGCAGCTGGTGTTCGGCAACGGCATGGTGATGCTGGGTTCGGTGCAGCCCGGCGCCTGGGGCAGCCACATGATCCAGCCCGACGAGGTCGGCGGCATGGAGACCCAGAGCGCATGCGTGATCGTGAGCGACGCCGATGCCCATTACGCGCGCGCGACCGCGGCCGGCGCGGAGATCGTCATCGACATCGCCGACCAGGATTACGGCGGCCGCGGCTACGCCTGCCGCGACCCGGAAGGCCACCTGTGGTGGTTCGGCAGCTACGACCCCTGGGCCGCGGCCACGGCATAGGCCGGCGTCGGCGGCGCGTGCCGATAGAATCGGCGCGATGACGCCCCCGGACCCGCATGCCCATGGATGACCTGTTCGCCGCCGCCCCCGCCCCCACCGCGCCGGGCGTGCACGTCGGCATCGGTGGATGGATCTACGCGCCGTGGCGCGGCGGCATGTTCTATCCAGCCGGACTGGTGCAGCGGCGCGAGCTGGAGTACGCCAGCCGCCAGCTGAGCGCCATCGAGATCAACAGCACCTACTACGGCACGCAGAAGCCGGCGACCTACGCCGGCTGGCGCGACGCCACCCCGGACGGTTTCCTGTTCTCGGCCAAGGCGCCGCAACGCATCACCGGCGCCCGGCGCCTGGCCGGTACCGGCGCGCAGATCGAGGACTTCGTCGCCGGCATCGCCGCGCTGGGCGACCGCCTGGGGCCGCTGGTCTGGCAGTTCGAGGCCGGGCGCACGCTGGACCGCGACGACTTCACCGCCTTCCTCGACCTGCTGCCGGCCACGCTGGACGGTCGTACGCAACGCCACGCGCTGGAGATCCGCGACCCGGCGTTCCTCGACGCCGCACTGGTGGCGCTGGCACGGCAGCGCGGCATGGCGCTGGTCTTCACCGATTCGGCCGACTACCCCAATGCCGCCGACCTGTGCGCCGACTTCGTCTACGCGCGGCTGATGCGCAGCCGCGACGACTGCGCCGCCGGCTATCCGCCGCAGGCACTGGCGCAGTGGGCGCGCCGCGTCGGCGACTGGCGGCACGGCCGCGACCACCCGGACCTGCCGCACGCCAGCCCGGTCGCGGCCGCGGCGGCCCCGCGCGAGGTGTTCGTCTACTTCATCGGCGCGGCCAAGCACCGCAACCCGGCGGCGGCGCGCGAACTGCTGCGCCTGCTGGGCGGAAACTGAAGCATCGATTGCGGCGCCGGCGAGGGACATCGGCGACAATCCGCCGATGTCCAATCCCGATACCCGCAAGGCCCTGCTGCAGATCCATTTCTGCGTGTTGCTGTGGGGCGTGACCGCCATCCTCGGCAAGCTCATCACCCTGCCCGCGCTGCCCCTGGTGTGGTGGCGGATGCTGCTGGTGGTGGCGATGCTGGCGCTGCTGCCGCGGGTGTGGCGCGGACTGTCCGCACTGACCCCGCGGCTGGCGCTCGGCTACTGCGGCGTCGGCGCACTGGTGGCGCTGCACTGGCTCACCTTCTACGGCGCGGTGAAGCTGGCCAACGCTTCGGTGGCCGCCACCTGCATCGCGCTGGCGCCGGTGTTCACCGCCATCGTCGAGCCGTGGATCGCACGGCGGCCGTTCCAGCCGCGCGAACTGGCCTTCGGCCTGGCGGTGCTGCCAGGTGTGGCGCTGGTGGTGGGCGGCGTACCGCACGGCATGCGCCTGGGCGTTGCGGTGGGCGCGCTGTCGGCGCTGCTGGTGGCGGTGTTCGGCTCGTTCAACAAGCGCCTGGTCAGCCATGCCGACCCGTTGACCGTCACCGCGCTGGAGCTGGGTGCGGGCACCCTGACCCTGACCCTGCTGGCGCCGGCCCTGCCGCTGCTGCTGCCGGCCCTGGCCAGCAGCCCGTGGGTGCTTCCCGACCTGCACGACACGGTGCTGCTGCTGGTGCTGTCGGGGCTGTGCACGCTGCTGCCGTTCGCGCTGGCGCTGGTGGCGCTGCGCCACCTCAGCGCCTATACGGTGCAACTGGTGACCAACCTGGAGCCGGTGTATGCCATCGTGCTGGCGATGCTGTTCCTGGGCGAACAGCACGAGCTCACGCCGCTGTTCTACCTGGGCGTGGCCATCATCATCGGCGCGGTATTCCTGCACCCGCTGCTGAACCGCGCGCGCCCAGCACCCTCGGCCAGCGCACAGCCGGAATAGCCGCGCTTACTCCGCCACCACCACCCGGTCGCGGCCCTGTGCCTTGGCCTGGTAGAGCGCCGCGTCGGCGCGCCGCAGCATGTCCTGCGCCGACTCGCCGGGCTGCTGTGACGCCAGCCCGATGCTGACCGTGAGCGGCAGCCCCAGCGGCAAGTGCGCGACCGCCTGGCGCAGGTACTGGCACTGCAGTTCGGCCTGCGCCAGCGGCGTGCGCGGCATCAGGATCACGAATTCCTCGCCGCCATAGCGCGCGGCCATGCCGCATCCGGCGAACTGCGCCCGCAGTACCCCGGCCAGCTCGACCAGCACCCTGTCGCCCTCGTTGTGGCCGTGGATGTCGTTGACCTGCTTGAAATGGTCGATGTCGACGATGGCCACGGCCGGGGGCATCCCGGTACCGCGCTCGATCGCCTCGGCCAGCGCCAGCGCCAGCGCACGCCGGTTCGGCAGCCCGGTCAGCGGATCGGTGCGGGTCTGCTCGGACAACTCCAGGTTCTGCTGCTCCAGCTGCACGTAGTACTCGGCCAGGCGTGCCTCGTACCACTCGTGCTCGCTCTGGTGGTGGTCGATGCGGCGGCGCAGGCCGCGCATCTCCAGCAACCGCGCCACCTGCCGCGACAGCGCCTGCAACGCCTCGGCCTGGGGACCGGCGAGCTGGCCGGGACGCGAATCGAACACGCACAGCGTGCCCAGCGCGTAACCGTCGCTGCTCAGCAACGGCGCACCGGCATAGAAACGGATGAAAGGATCGGCGGTGACCGAGGGGTTGCCGCGGAAGCGCTCGTCCAGGAGCGCATCCTCGACCACGGTCAGGCGTGTCGGCTGCAGGATGGCGTGGGCGCAGAACGCCTCGTCGCGCGGGGTCTGTTCGCCTTCAAGTCCCTGCAGTGACTTGAACCACTGGCGCTGGCCATCGACCAGGGTCACCGCGCCCATCGAGGTACCGCAGATGGCGCGGGCGATGGTCACCAGGTCCTCGAACTCCTGCTCGCGCGGGGTATCGAGGATGCGATAGCGCTGCAACGCGGCCAGGCGCTCGGCCTCGTTGGCAGGAAGGGGCGGCTTGATCATCCGGAAACCAGACCAGTCCCTGGGCGTGACGGAAACAGCGGTGAGTTTAGCCTCACCCCGCCGCGGTCAACGCGGCGAGCCGGTCACACTTCACCATTCCCGTTGCTGCGGCAGCAGGCCGCCCAGCTCCTGCTCGGTGAGATTGCGCCACTGCCCGGGCTTCAGCGCGCCCAGCTTGATGTTGTCGATGCGCACCCGGCGCAGTTGGGTGACGCGGTAGCCGAAGGCGGCGGCCATCAGCCGGATCTGCCGGTTCAGGCCCTGCTGCAGCACGATGCGGAAACCGAACTTGGCGATGCGCGTGGTCCGGCACGGCAGCGTCATCTGGTCGTGGATGCGCACGCCGCGCGCCATGCCGCGCAGGAATTCCTCGGTGACCGGCTTGTTCACCGCCACCAGGTATTCCTTCTGGTGGCCGTTCTCGGCGCGCAGGATCTGGTTGACGATGTCGCCGTTGCTGGTCATCAGGATCAGGCCTTCCGAATCCTTGTCCAGGCGGCCGATCGGGAAGATGCGCTGCTCATGGCCGACGAAGTCGACGATGTTGCCCTTGACCGCGCTCTCGGTGGTGCAGGTGATGCCCACCGGTTTGTTCAGCGCAATGTAGACGTGCCTGCGACCGGTGCTCTTCTGCACGGCGCGCGCACGCAGCGGCTGTCCATCGACGCGCACCTCGTCGCCCTCGCCGACCACCGCGCCGGTACCGGCCACGATGCCGTTGACGGTCACGCGGCGGGCGCCGATCAGGCGATCGGCCTCGCGGCGGGAACAGAAGCCGGATTCGGCGATGTGCTTGTTGAGTCGGGTCGTCATCGACCCATTATCCGCCATCGCCCGGGGTGGCGGACAGCGCAGCGGCATCGTCGCCGGCGGTGACCACGCGGTCGCGGCCACCGCGCTTGGCCTGGTACATGGCATTGTCGGCACGGCGCAGCAACGCGGTCAGGTCGTCGCCCTGCGCGAGCATCTCCGCCAGGCCGATGCTGACCGTGACCACCAGGCCGTCGTGGCGCAGTTCGGCCGCCTGCCGCGCGATCTTCTCGCGCAACTGCTCCAGCCGCGGCAGCGCCACCTCGGCACGGGTGCCCGGCAGCAGCACCAGGAATTCCTCGCCGCCCATGCGGATCACGTCGTCGCGGTCGCGCACCGCGGCGAGCAGGGCATTGGCCACCGACACCAGCACCGCATCGCCGACCTCGTGGCCGAAGCGGTCGTTGATCTGCTTGAACAGGTCGATGTCGAGGAAGCCGATCGACAGCGGCAGGCCGTCCTTGCGCGCGCGCAGCACGTGTCGCTCGAGCTGGCGCAGGCCGGCGCGGCGGTTGGGCAGCCCGGTCAGCGCATCGGTATCGGCCAGCTGGCGCATCTCGTCGCGCTGCTGGCGCAGGTTGCCGAGGCGGCGGTTGAGGCCATAGGCATACATCATCAGGAACCAGGTCACCGACAGCTGCACGGCCTCGACCCGGAACCGCACCAGTTCGCGGCTGCCGGCGATATCGGCCAGCGCCATCAGCAGCAGCGGCGCCACCGCGGCGATGCCGTCCACCGCCTGGTAGTCGCCACGGCGCAGCGACGCGATGCCGGCCACCAGTGCCAGCACGCAGACCAGGGTGAAGGCATGGTCCAGGGTGGCGGCCACCCAGGCCAGCCCGGCCCATGGCAACAGCGGCGTGACCAGCGCCAGCACCATCAGCAACTGCGCCAGGCGCCGCACCCAGGGGCGCGACCGCGGCCAGGTCTGCAGGCCGCCGCACAGCCGCCACGACACCCAGCCCATCACCCCGATGCCCAGTGCCGAAGCCGACACCATCCACCACGAGGCCAGGCTGCCCACCGGCAGCCAGGGTTCGGGATAGCCGCTCAGCCCGCTGAGCACCGCCTGCCACACCACCAGCAGGGCGGTGGCCAGCGTGTACACCAGGAAATCGCGGTCGCGGGTGGTGAGGAAGCCCATCAGCGCTGACAGCGCCAGGGCGATGGCGATGGCGATGCAGGCGGTGCGTACCAGCAGGCGCATGGTGTCGACCTGCTGCACGGGGCTGGGCGCGCCCAGTTGCAGCGTGGGAATGAAGCGCGCCTTGAGCGGCTTTTCCCAGGCCACACGGATCGGCTCCATGTCACCGGGCTTGGGCACCATCACCATGCCGATGCCGGCGCGGAAGCGCGAGTCGCGGGTGCGTGCGTCCTGCATGTTGCCGCAGATCTGGCGGTCGCCGTGGGAGATCATCACCTCGCCGGCAAACACGTTGAACACGTCCACGGCCTGGGGCGCGCCGGACCAGCCGCCGGCGGGCGCGGGGATCAGGATGCCGTCACCCAGCCGTTCCAGCACCTCGGGCGGACAGGCGCGGATCGGCGCCTGTTCGGCGGTCGGTGCGCCGATCAGCAGGTAGTCCCGGTCGGGTTTCGGGGTCTGGGCGAGGGTGGCCAGCGGCAACAGCAACAGCAGCAGCGGCAGCAGCATCTGCCCCGCCAACCGCCGTGCCTTCGCCCCACGCCCGCCGATCACCATCCCTTCCCCTGCGCACATCCAGATGCGTCCGCAATTATCGCATGCGGGTACTCGGCCCCTGTCACGACAGCGGTGCAGCCGGCAGCGCCGCCCGCAACGGAGCGGACGCGGCCGTCGCCATGGCGCCGGGCCGCATCCGCCGGGACTCAGGCACCGCGCGGACCGCGTGGCTTGAAGCCACCCGGGCGCCCGCCCGGTGCCCGCGGACCGCCGGGACGCCCGGCAGGCCGGGGACCCTTGCCGAAGCGTGGCTTGGACGCCGGCGCGGCGTCCTGCGCTTCGCCCGGCTCAACCCTGCGCATGCGCAGTTGCTGGCCCGACACCCACACCTTCTGCAGGTGCTGCAGGGTATCGGCCGGCATTTCCGCCGGCAGGTCGAGCACCGAGTGGTCGTCGTGGATATCGATGCGGCCGATGTAGCGGCTCTCCAGCCCGGCCTCGTTGGCGATGGCGCCGACGATGTTGGCCGGCTTCACGCCGTGCATGTGGCCGACCTCGATGCGGTAGGTCTCCATGCCGAACTCCGGTGCGCCGCGCGGCGGCATCTCGCGGCGCTGGCGCGGTTCGAAGGTGCCTTCGGCACGCGCCGGGCGCTCGCCGTCATCCGCCTGCGGGGCACGCTCGAAGCGCGGCTCGAACCGCGCCGGGCGCTCGCCACGGTCCTCGCGGTGGCGCGGGAAACCGCCATCGCGCGCCGGACGCTCGTTGCGCGCGGCCGGCGGCTCGCGGCGTTCGCGCACCGGCGGGGCCAGCAGGAACGGGGAATCGCCCTGCAGCAGGCGTGCGAGCGCGGCGGCGATCTCCACCGCCGGCACGTTGTGCTCGTTCTCGTAGCGCTGCACCAGGTCGCGGTAGAAATCGGTGTCGCCATCGGCCAGGGTCTGGCTGATGCGCTCCATGAACTTGGCCACGCGGTGGTCGTTGACCGCGTCCACCGTCGGCAGCTGCATTTCCTCGATCGGCTGGCGGGTGGCGCGCTCTATCTGGCGCAGCATGCCCTTCTCGCGCGGGGTGACGAACAGGATCGCCTCGCCGCTGCGCCCGGCGCGGCCGGTGCGGCCGATGCGGTGCACGTAGCTTTCGGTGTCGTACGGGATGTCGTAGTTCAGCACGTGGCTGATGCGCTCCACGTCCAGGCCGCGCGCGGCCACGTCGGTGGCGACCAGGATGTCCAGCTTGCCTTCCTTCAGCTGGCCGATGGTGCGCTCGCGCTGGGCCTGCTGCATGTCGCCGTTGATGGCCGCGGCGGCCAGGCCGCGCGCCTGCAGCTTCTCGGCCAGTTCCTCGGTGCCGGCCTTGGTACGCGCGAAGACGATCATCGCGTCGAACGGTTCCACTTCCAGGATCCGGGTCAGCGCATCGAGCTTGTGCATGCCGCTCACCCACCAGTAGCGCTGGCGGATGTTGGCCGAGGTGGTGGTCTTGGAGGCGATGGTCACTTCCACCGGGTCGCGCAGGTAGGTCTGCGCGATGCGGCGGATCTGCGACGGCATGGTCGCCGAGAACAGTGCGACCTGGCGGGTTTCCGGCAGCTTCTTGAGCACGGCCTCGACGTCGTCGATGAAGCCCATGCGCAGCATTTCATCGGCCTCGTCCAGCACCAGCGTCTTCAGCTCGGACAGGTCCAGCGTGCCGCGGTCCAGGTGGTCGATGACGCGGCCGGGGGTGCCGACCACGACGTGCACGCCGCGGCGCAGCGCCGACAGCTGCTGGCCATAGGGCTGGCCGCCGTACACCGGCAGCACGCGGAAGCCGGGCATCGACGCCGAATAGGTCTGGAAGGCCTCGGCGACCTGGATGGCCAGTTCGCGGGTCGGGGCCAGCACCAGCACCTGCGGCCTGGTGGCGGAAATGTCGATGTTGGACAGCACCGGCAACGCGAAGGCGCCGGTCTTGCCGGTGCCGGTCTGCGCCTGGCCGAGCACGTCGCGGCCTTGCAGCATCGCCGGGATGGTGGCGGCCTGGATCGGCGACGGCGTCTCGTAGCCGACGGCGGCCACGGCCTTCATCACAGCGTCGGACAGGCCGAGGTCTGCGAACAGCAGCGGCGCGGGGGATTCTTGGGACATGGGAACTCCGGGGGCACCGCGGCGAACGCAGCGGGCAGGAAAATGGGGCGTATTGTGCGCCTTGCGCCGGCCGCTGTCGAAATCCCCCGATGGCATCCGTTCAGCTGCTCCCCACGGCGGCGTCCGGAGGGCCTCCGTCCGCACCCCGCGCCAGCCTGCCCGCCCTCGCCCCCGGCGCCCGCAGCGGGCCGGCATCCGGGCCATCCACTGACCGCGCAGCCGGGGCCGGGTGGGCGCTACCGCCCTGGAGGACCCGCCCCGGACGGCGGCGTATCGCGGGACGGCGTCGATTGCAGCGGTTCGCGGCTGCGGCGGGCGATAATCGCCCTCTTTTCCTGCCGGCCTCCCCATGCAGACCATCGATTTCGAACTGGACCGCGAGTACGTGGAACTCAAGCAGCTGCTCAAGCTGACCGACCTGGTGGCCAGTGGCGGCGAAGCCAAGATGATCATCGGCGAAGGCCAGGTCAGCGTCGACGGCGCGGTCGAGCTGCGCAAGGCCTGCAAGATCCGCGCGGGCCAGCAGGTGGAGCTGGGCGACGTGCTGATCCGGGTGCGCTGACGCCGGCCGCGGGCGCTCAGCCCGCGGCGCGCTGGGTCAGGTGCGCGGCGATCATCTTCCTGAAGGGCGCCACCCCGTGCGCTGCACGCAGCGCGGCGCCGCGCAGCAGCCGCGCCGGCAGGCGGCTGTCGTTGTACAGCGCGGCAATGGCATTGGTCGCCTCGTACAGCGGCCGCGTCGCCAGCCGGTGCGCGCGCTCGTAGCGGGCCAGCACCGCCGATGCGCCGATGTCGCCGCCGCGCGCGGCCGCGGTGGCGACTTCCTTCACCAGCCGCTGCTGGCTCTGCAGCCCGAAATTGAACCCGTGCGCGGTCACCGGGTGCATGCCCACGGCGGCATCGCCGGCCAGCGCATAGCGGTGCCCGGCGAAGCGGTGCGCGTACACGCCCACCAGCGGATAGGCATGGCGCGTGCCGACCGGCCGCATCCGCCCCAGGCGCTGCTCGAAGAAACCGGTGACGGCCTCGCCGAAGGCGGCATCGTCCATCGCCATCAGTTCCTGGATGCCCTGCGGCGGCAGCGTGATCACCGCCGAGCACTGGTCGCCCGGCAGCGGCAGCATGGCCAGGGTGCGGCCGTAGCCGAACCACTCCCACGCGGTGTGCTGGTGCGGCTGCTCGTGGGCAAGCCGGCATACCAGCATCGACTTGCCGAAATCGCGCATCTGCGCGCCGATGCCCATCATCCGCCGGGTCGCCGAGAAGCGGCTGTCGGCGGCGACGACCAGCCGCGCCGAAAGGCGGCGGCCATCGTCCAGCACCACGGTGTTGGCGGCCTCGCCGGTCTCGATCGCGGTCACCCTGGCACCGTCCACCAGCTCCAGCCCGGCCTGCCCCTGCACGGCCTCCCAGGCGGCGCGGCGGATCAGGTGGTTGGGGACCAGCCAGCCCAGCGGATCAGCGTCCTCGTTGTCGGCGGCGAAGCCGAGCGCGAACGGGGAGGCGCCGTTCATGACCTTGGCGCTGCGCAGCGGCGAGACCTGCGCCGGATCGATCCGATCCCACAGTCCCAGCGTGCGCATGATCTGCCGCGACGCATGGGTCAGCGCGATCTCGCGGCCATCGAACGCCGGCTCGGCCAGCGCCGCGGCCGGCTGCAGTTCCACCAGGGTCACCGACAGCCCGGTATCGGCCAGTCCGCGCGCCAGGCACAGTCCGGCCGGGCCCGCGCCCACCACCAGCACATCGACAGCACCCATTCTTCCGCCTCCGCATTCCGTGTCCGGCACAGCCTAGGGCCGGTGGCCGGCAGCGGCCTTGATCCGGATCATGTACGCCGTGGATCGTGCCGCCCCGGTGCGGCTGGCGGCCGGCACCGGGCCGCGGCGCTCACAGGTCGCCGCGGCGCGGCTCCACCCCGGCCGTGGCCGGCGTCACCACCGGCAGCGGCACCGTGTCGGCCGGCATCTCCAGCAGCGCGGTGTCGATCTCCGACAGCGGGCTCTCGTCGGGGCAGGTCTCGTCGGGAAACCCGAAATGCTCCTTCAGCGCCTGCCCGCAGGTGGTCACCGCGTCCAGTTCGGCGCCCTCGAGCTTGCACTGGCGGTCGAAGGCGATCAGGAACGCATCCTTGCGGCGCACGAAGTCGTCGCCGCACTTGCGCATCTGCTTGATCCGCTCCAGGTCGTCCTGCACCGCATTGGTGCCGTCCAGGCCGTACTGCTTGAGCTCCTCGCTGGTCAGCAGGCGCAGGCTGCGGTTGGGCACGGTCATCATCAGGTCGGCCACGCCCACCGCCACGCCGTTGCGCTGCAGGTAGTCCTTCACGTTGTCGTAGACCTCGTGCAGTTCCTTGTTCAGCTCGGCGCGCGAGGTGGCGGTGGAGCTGATGCGCATCATCCGGTGGATGCCGACCTTGCCGGAGATCAGCCGGTTGTCGCCGGCAGCCAGCACGAACACGCAGGCACTGTGGCAGATGGAGCCTTCGCGCACCCAGATCGTCCAGCCGGACTCGCCGATGCTGTCGCCGGCAACGATCGCCGCTTCCACCTGGCCGCCGCTGGAGTCCAAGTCGAGCACGCGCTTGCCGATCTTCTTCGCATCGGCCACCACCGCCAGGCGCGAGACCATCGCGGCGAAGGACGGGTTGATCTTGCCGGCATAACGCACCCGGACCAGGCCGCGCTCGCGGCACGGCTCCAGCGCGGCATCCAGGGTCTTGCGGTCCAGCGCCTCAAGCGCGGCGCCATCGCCGGCCTCACCGGCATAGTCGGTGTCGCAGCTGACCCAGGCCTTGCCGTTCTCCAGCGTCACCTCGGGCCAGGCCTTGTCGCGCGCCGGCTTCACCGGCGGCGGCGGCGGCGGCGCATCGGCCGCGTTGATCGACACCATGTGGTCACCATCGGCAGCCAGCGCCGCGGCCGGATCGGCGGCCGCCACCGGCCTGCCCTTGTCGGCGGGGCTGCAGGCGAGCAGCCCGGCACACAGCAACGGCGACCACCAGAATCTGCGCAACATGGACAACGATCGGATCCGTGCAAGGGCGCGGCGCGCCGGGGGGACAACAGTCTAGTCCGCATTGGCGCCAGCGCCGCAATGCGCCCTGAACCGGGCGGCCCGCACAGGCATTGATGTCCGGAAATGGCCAGTACACGACTGCCGCCGGCCCTAGACTGGCGCCATGAACAATCCCGCGCTGCCCAGCCACGAACAATGCGAGCAGGCCCGCCTGGCCCGCGACGCACGCTTCGACGGGCTGTTCTTCACCGCTGTGCGCAGTACCGGCATCTACTGCCGGCCGGTGTGCCCGGCGCCGCCACCGCGCCGCGACAACGTCAGCTACTACCCCACGGCCGCGGCCGCGGCGGCGGCCGGTTATCGCCCCTGCCTGCGCTGCCGGCCGGAACTGTCGCCGGACGACGCCAATTACATGCAGGACCACACCCTGCACCGGGCGCTGGCACTGCTGGACGAAGGCATCCTGCAGGACCAGCCGGCCGCCGCGCTGGCCGGGGCCATGGAGCTGAGCGCGCGCCAGCTGCAGCGGCTGTTCGTCGCCCGGCTCGGTGCCACCCCGGCGCAGCTGCACGCCACCCGCCGCCTGCTGCTGGCCAAGCAGTTGCTGACCGAAACCCACCTGCCGGTGACCGAGGTGGCACTGGCCGCCGGCTTCAACAGCCTGCGCCGCTTCAACGATGCGTTCCTGGCCGGCTGCGGCATGCCGCCAAGCGCGCTGCGCAAGCGCCACGGCACGGTAGCCGGTGGCGAGCCCGTGCTGCGGCTGGCCTACCGCCCACCGCTGGATTTCCCGGCGATGCTCGGCTTCCTGCGCAAGCGCGCGATTCCCGGCATCGAGCGCATCGACGCCGACAGCTACCAGCGGGTGATCGTCACCGATGGCCGCGCCAGCCTGATCCGGGTCAGCGCCGACCCGAAACGCCCCGAACTGCGGCTGCAGCTGGGCACCACCGACGCACGCGCGATCCCGGCGATCGTGGCCAAGGTGCGGCGCGTGTTCGACCTGGACGCCGACCTGGCCACCGTGCATGCCTGCCTGGGGCACGAGCCGCTGCTGGCGCGGGGCATCGCCCGGCGCCCGGGCCTGCGCATCCCAGGCGGCTGGGACGGCTTCGAGGTCGCCGCGCGTGCGGTGCTGGGGCAGCAGGTCAGCGTCGCCGCGGCCACCACCCTGGCGCGGCGGCTGGTGGATCGCTTCGGACAATCGCTGGCGGACCAGCCCGACGGCCTGGACCGGCAGTTCCCCAGCCCCGACGTACTGGCCGAGGCGCCGCTGGAGAGCATCGGCCTGCCGCGCACCCGCGCAGCCACCCTGCGCGCGGTGGCCCGGGCGTGCAGCGAAGGCCGGCTGCAGTTCAGCCGCGCCCAGACCCTTGAACAGTTCGTCCACCAGGCCACCGCCCTGCCCGGCATCGGCCCGTGGACGGCGCACTACATGGCCTTGCGCGCACTGGGCATGCCCGACGCCTTCCCCGCCGGCGACCTGGTCCTGCAGCAGGTGCTGGGCGAAGGCCAACGGCTGGGCGAGCGCGCCACCGAGGCCCGCTCCCAGGCATGGCGCCCCTGGCGCGCCTACGCCGTCCTGCACCTCTGGCACATGGCCGCCGACCGCAACGAGGAACCCGCGAAATGACCCTGTTCTACGACCGTTTCGACAGCCCCATCGGCCCGCTCACGATCGCCGCCGACAGCGCCGGGCTGCGCCACGTCCTGTTCGCCAGCAACCGCCACGACGCCAAGGGCCGCGAGCAGTGGCAGCACGCGCCCGACGCGGTCGCCGAACCGCGCCGGCAACTGCTGGACTACCTGCACGGCAGGCGCCGCGGGTTCGAGCTGGCGCTGGCACCGGTCGGCACCGAGTTCCAGTTGCAGGTCTGGCACGCACTGGCCGAGATCCCGTTCGGCGGCACCTGGAGTTATCGCCAGCTGGCCCAGCGCATCGGCCGCCCCACCGCGACCCGCGCGGTGGGCGCGGCCAATGGCCGCAACCCGCTGCCCATCGTGCTGCCCTGCCACCGGGTGATCGGCAACGATGGCTCGCTGACCGGCTTCGGCGGCGGCCTGCCCACCAAGGCCGCGCTGCTGCGGCTGGAAGGCGCGCTGCCCGACACGGCTGCGGCGCCTTCGCTGTTCGACTGAAACCACGGCACCGGGCATGCCCCGGTGTATGCCTGCTGTCATCGTGCCGGGACTATCATGGGCGCATGATTCGGTTCCGCACTTCCCTCGCGCTGCTCAGCGCCAGCCTGCTTGCCGCCTGCGCCTCGACCGGCCCGGCCCCATCCGTCGCCACCGCCACCACGGCGCCGCCCACCGTCCTGCTGCTGTCCATCGACGGCCTGCGCGCGGACATGGTCGATCGTGGCCACAGCCCCAACCTGGCCCGGCTCGCACGCGAAGGCGTGCGCTCGGTCGGCATGTCGCCGTCCTATCCATCGCTGACCTTCCCCAATCACTACACCCTGGTCACCGGCCTGCGCCCGGACCACCACGGCATCATCCACAACAGCATGCGCGCCGAGGATCTGGGCGATTTCCGCCTGGACAACCGCGACGCGGTGACCAACCCGGCCTGGTGGGGCGGCGAGCCGATCTGGGTCGGGGTGGAGAAGGCCGGCTACAAGAGCGCGACCTGGTCATGGCCCGGCAGCGAGGCCGCCATCCAGGGCGTGCACGCCAACCAGTGGCACGCCTACGACGAAAGCGTGCCGCTGCCCGAGCGCATGCAACTGGTGCTGTCGTGGCTGCAGGGCGCGCCCGACGGCCACAAGCCGCGCCTGGTCGCCGCCTACATGGAGCAGGTCGACAAGGCCGGGCACAACCACGGCCCGGACTCGCCGGAGTACGCGGCCGCGGTGCGGCAGGTGGACGCCGCCATCGGCCAGCTGCTGGACGGCATGCGCCGCGACGGCCTGCTCGACCAGACCAACGTGATCGTCGTGTCCGACCATGGCATGGCAAATGTTCCGGACGGACAGGTGATCGCTACCGAGGACATGGTCGCGCCGGAGATCGCGCGCGAGGTGTCGGTCGGCCAGTCGGTTGGCTTCACGCCGCAGCCGGGGCGCGAACGCGAAGCGGAAAAGGCCCTGCTGGGTGCCCACCCGCACTATGACTGCTGGAAGAAGGAACACCTGCCGGCACGCTGGCACTACGGCACCCACCCGCGCATTCCGCCCATCGTCTGCCAGATGCATGAGGGCTGGGATGCACTGACCCGCAAGAGCATCGCCAGGCGCCCGCCCGGCAGCCGCGGCTCGCACGGCTATGACCCGGCGCTGCCGTCGATGCAGGCGGTATTCGTCGCCCGTGGCCCGTCGTTCCGGCAGGGGCTGCTGCTGCCGCGGTTCGACAACGTCGATGTCTACCCGCTGCTGGCGCGGTTGACCGGCATCACCGCGGCGCCGAACGACGGCGATCCGCAGGCGCTGCAGCAGGCGCTGCGTCACCCCGAGTAAACCAGTGCGGCGCGCGCCCCCGAAGAAGCGAGGGGGCGCGGGTGGAAGACACGCCCGGCGGCTGCACTTGGCACCCATCTGCATGTGGCTGCGCGGCGGTGCGGGTCCACCGCAGCACCGCGGCCAGGCCTGAGCGCGGGTACAGGCCTGCGGGCGAGCCGGGGATTCGCATGCCGCCGATTCCAGAGGTTGGCGCGGAGATCAGCCGGCCGGCATCGGGGGAAAGCGCTTCAGGCCGGCAGACCTGATCCGCTGCAAAGGCGCTTCCACGGTGTAGTAGAGGATCATTCCGGCGATGATCGAGGCGAGGATGCACGCGATGAAAGCGGATACCGAATCACCCGCCATGGCCGACACCCTGGACATCACCAGCCAGTGGATGAGGTAGATCGAGAAACTGCATTCACCGATACGGTCGAAAACCCTCCGCCCAAGCCCCGCTCCGGAAAGCCGGTCCGCGCAGAAGAACAGGAATACCCCCCAGATCAGGGAAATGAACACGAACTTGTCCCGCAGCCACGGGCCATAAGGCATCCCAAACAGGATGTTCCTGGTAACAGGCATGGCAAGCACGAGCAAGGCCACCGTCAACAGAACGACCAGCTGCACGCGACGCAACGAAGGCTGCTCGTCGCTTTGCGCATAGAGAACCGCACAGGCCACGCCAATGACGAAGCTGGCGACATACCAGCGCATCTGGATGCTGTTCTCGGGCGTCATCCAGAACGGATACAGGGCCTGGCAGACCAGGATGACCAGGCCGCACGCCAGCACCTGCCAGGCGACGCCAAGCCTGCCTGCGTAGCCGACCACCAGGACGATGACCGGCAGGAGGAAGTAAAACTTGAACTCCACCGGGATCGTCCAGAGGTGCGCGTACCCCTTGCGCATCAGTGCCGCATCGAACAGGTCGGCTGCGGAATCGATGCCGGCGCTACCGGCAAAGAAGTAGATGCACACCGCAAGCCAGTACATCGGGACGATTCTGGCGAAGCGGCCGATCCCGTACTCGACCATGGACCTGCGGCTGATTCCGGAAGCATTGATCTTGAGGGTCAGCAGAAAAGCGCTCAGGACGAAGAACAGCCATACGCCGATCTTGGCAAGGGGGCCGACGAAGGGCGTAAGCGCCTTCAGGCTGAAGCCCGCCGCATGCCCCACGAGGACCATGAAGCATGCCATCCCTCTTATCGCCTTTACCGCGGACAGCCCTCTTGTCATCCCCACCCAGCCCCCGGAAGCAGGCGCATTTATACCATGCCCCTTTTTTTGCAGCCGTTTTCGCCCGCAAGGAGGTTCAAGCGCACTCGCGTGGCGGGCTGTGCGCCCGTGACGGCATGCCTTCACCGCGTGCGTGCTGGCTCGACATGGCCCGGCAGCACTCAACCCGGCACGACACCGCGGGCGCCTCCAGGACACGCCAGGGGACCATGCTGTGCGCCAATGACCGGGCCCGGCGCAGGCGCCTGCTTCACGCGCGGCATTCCCTGGACTGCCCTTCCGCCATGCAATGCGCACGGACAAAAAAAAGCGGCGCAAGCGCCGCTTTTTCGCTGATGCCAGCCCGGGATCAACCGGCCTTGGCCACCGTCTTCTTGGCCACGGCCTTCTTGGCCGGGGCCTTGGCGACAGTCTTCTTGGCGACCGGCGCAGCTGCGCCCACGGCCACCTTGCTCACCGAATGCGAGCGCGCGTTGCCGTAGCTGGCGTTGTAGCGCTTGCCCTTGGCGGTCTTACGGTCACCCTTACCCATGTCGTCAACTCCTTAGTGTGAAATCAGATTGCCCCGTACTGACACGGGTTCGGCGAGGCCGCTGTAGCAGCGCCCCCGCGCGTGAAGTGGAAGCCTAACATGCGCCCCTCAATGCGCGCAGCTGGCGTCGTGCACGTGGCGGTGGTTGAGGCGCAGGTTCATCAGATGGGCCAGGCCCACCAGCGCACCGCCCAGGGTCATCACCACCGCATGCGGTACGCGCGAGTGGTGCAGTTCGGCATTCAGCAACCCGGCCCACAGCAGCACCAGCCCCGGGACCAGCAGCGCCAGCGCGCGCAGCGCGCGGTGGCGGCGGTAGCCCCAGAGCAGGCTGAAAAGGCCAAGGAAGGTCACGAACACCACCACCGCCTGCTCGACCCCATCGCTCAGCCAGAACGACAGCCCCAGCGACGGCGCCAGCGCTAGCAGGGCCGGCAGCGCCGCACAGTGGACCGCGCACAGCAGCGAACCGGCGGCACCGAAGCGGTCGAGGAACTGGCGGGACGATTTCGGTGGCATGACTTCCAGCAGGGGCGGCGGCGCGTTATGGAATAATATAACATTATGCGCCAGCCCGTTTGAGCCCCCCTGTTTCTCTCCGCCCGTCCCGGCCGTCCCACGCCCCCCAATTGATACAAAGTAACAACACCATGACCCGACCCCTGCCTTCCCGCCGCTTTCCGCATCTCGCCCGCCACGCCCTGTCCGTGGCGCTTGTCGCTGCCCTTCCGGCCGCCGCCCAGGCCGCCGACGATACCGATGGGCAGAGCCACCACCTGACCGAGCTGTCCACGGTCAAGGTCACCGCCTCGCCGCTGCAGAGCGATGCCGAATCGCTCGCCCGCCCGGTCGCCGTACTGACCGGCGAGGAACTGGATGCACGCAAGGGCGCCACCCTGGGCGACACCATCGCGCGCATGCCCGGCGTGCAGACCAGCAGTTTCGGCCCCGGCGTGGGCCGGCCGATCATCCGCGGGCAGGAAGGCCCGCGGGTGGCGGTGGTCGCCAACGGCGTCGGCAACATGGACGCATCCACCGTCAGTGCCGACCACGCCACCAGCATCGAGCCGTTCCTGGCCGACCAGATCGAGGTGCTGAAGGGCCCGGCGACCCTGCTGTTCGGCAGCGGCGCCATCGGTGGCGCGGTCAACGTGGTCGACGGCCGCATCGCCCGCGACCTGCCCGGGCGCCCGCTCAGCGGCCGCGCCGAACTGCGCGGCAACAGCGTCAACAACGAGCGCAGCGGCATGTTCCGGCTCGACGGCGTCAGCGGCGACAAGCTGGTGCTGCACGTCGACGGGCTGGTGCGCAACGGCGATGACTTCCGCATTCCCGGCCGGGCGATCGACCCGGCCGCGCTGGACGACGACCATGACGACCATGCCGATCACGGCGACGAACTGGGCCCGCGCGGCCGCCTGGAGAACAGCGCCATGCGCACCCGCGCCGGCGGCGTCGGCGCCACCTGGCTGGGCGAGTCCGGCTTCCTCGGCGCCTCGCTGGGCACCTACCGCAGCAACTACGGCATTCCCAACGGCGCCCATGTCCACGCCGGCGACGATCACGACCACGACCATGACCATGACGACCACGCCGACGAGGACCCCGGCGAACACGACGTGCGCATCGACATGGTGCAGAACCGCTTCGACCTGAAGGGCGGGCTGTACGACCCGCTGCCGTTCCTGCAGAGCCTCACCGTCCGCGCCGCCTGGACCGACTACGAGCACACCGAGCTGGAAGCCGGCACACCGTCCACGCGCTTCACCAACAAGGGCGTGGAGGGTCGCGTGGAAGCGGTGCAGCAGCCGCTCGCTGGCTGGAACGGTGCCTTCGGCCTGCAGTTCGGCGACAGCGACTTCGGCGCGCAGGGCGAGGAAGCCTTCGTCCCCGGCACCAGCACCCGCACCCTGGGCCTGTTCGTGCTGCAGGAAAAGCAGTTCGGCCCGCTCAAGCTGGAACTGGGCGGCCGCCACGACCGGGTCAGGCTGAGCCCCGAGGGCGCCTCGCACGACCGCGACTTCGGCGCCACCAACCTGTCGGCCGCCGGCATCTGGACGGTCAACGACCACTTCGACCTGCGCTTCGGCGTGGACCGCTCCGAGCGCGCGCCCACCAACGAGGAGCTGTATGCGGCCGGCGCGCACATCGCCACCCGTTCGCTGGAGATCGGCGACGCCGGCCTGGACACCGAACGCGGCCACCGCATGGAACTGGGCCTGCACGCGCACAGTGACCGCATCGACGTCTCGGCCTCGATCTACCAGACCAGGTTCAAGGACTTCATCTACCTGGCCGACACCGGCGTGGTGGAACAGGGGTTGCCGGTGCGGGTCTGGACCCAGCATGACGCCACCTTCAAGGGCGCCGAGGCCGAGGCCATGTTCCACTTGGTCGAAGGCGACAGCGGCGACTGGGACCTGCGCGTGTTCGGCGATTACGTCAAGGCCGAGCTGGACGGCAACGGCAGCCGCCGCGCCGAGATCGCCGTGCCGCATGGCGACCACAGCCACGACTACAGCGTGGACCTGGCCAACGGCGGCTACCTGCCGCGGATCGCGCCGGCGCGACTGGGCGCCGACCTGCGCTGGGCACGCGACGGCTGGCGCGCTTCGCTGGGCGCGGTCCGCTACGCCAGCCAGCGCGACGTCGCGCCGAACGAGGCACCCAGCGCCGGCTACACCCTGGTCGATGCGCACCTGGCGTACCGCTGGGACCGCAACGGCAGCAACAGCTACGAGGTGTTCCTGGATGGCAGCAACCTGGGCAACCGCCAGGCGCGTCCGCACACCTCGCTGCTGCGCGACTACGCACCGCTGCCCGGCCGCGGCGTCGCCTTCGGCATCCGCGCCTGGTTCTGAGCGCGCGCCGCAGCGCCACTGCATGAGGAAGGGGCCGCAAGGCCCCTTCCGCTTTTCCGGCGCCCGGCAACACCCCCCGGCGCACGAATGAATGGCCGCTTTTCCGGACACTGCATTTCACGCCGCGCTCATTGCAAGCGGACATTTTTGTCCGGATCATGTGCGCATGACCTCGATCCGTTCCGATGCCGCCGCGCGTCGCGCCCAGCTGTTGGACGCCGCCGACGCCGTGTTCGGCGAACACGGCATCACCGCGCCGCTGGACCTGGTGGTGGAACGCGCCGGCGTCGGCCGCGCCACCCTGTACCGCAACTTCCCCGACCGCGCCGCGCTGATCGAGGCGATGCTGCAGCGCACGCTGGAAAAGATCCAGGCGCACGTGGCCGAACTGGGCGAGCGCGACGATGCCCTGTTCGAACTGCTCGACGGCATGGCCAGGCGCATCGTGCATTCGCCGGCGCTGGCCGACTACTGGCGCGCCGTGGACCAGAACGACCCGCCGATCCGTGCCGCCCGCCTGCGCGTGCTGAAGCTGATGGAACCGGCGCTGCAGCGAGCCCGTGCCGCCGGGCTGTGCCGCCCCGACCTGGAGCTGGCCGACCTGTCGCTGGTATCGAGCATGCTTGGCGCCGCGCTGCGCGGGCGCACCCGCGCCGAACGCGCCCGCCTCGCCACCCGCGCGCTGCAGCTGCTGCGCCCCGGACTGGCCGCGACCGAGGGCGCCGGCGGATGAAACCGCTCAAGCCGATCCCGGACTGGGAGGAACACGAAAAACCCACCCTGCCCGGCTCCGCGTCGATGCCCTGGCATCCGCCGCACCGGCGCGCGGCCTACGCCGCGGTGGCGGTACTGGTGGCGATCACCGGCGGGCTGGGAAATGCACTGCTCAGCGCCAACCTGCCGTGGATCCAGGGGCAGATGGGCCTGCAGCCGGGCGAGGCCAACTGGCTGGCGGCCGCCTACGTGATGGTCAATGTCACCGCCAACCTGCTGGTGTTCAAGTTCCGCCAGGAATACGGCATCCGCCTGTTCGCCGAGCTGGGACTGGGCATCTACGCCGCGCTGGCGGTGCTGCACCTGGCCGTGGGCGGGCTGGCGACGACGCTCCTGGTGCGCGCGGCCAGCGGTTTCGCCGGCGCCGCCTGCACCACCCTGGGCACGCTGTACATGCTGCAGGCGCTGCCGCGCCGCTACGTGGGCAACCTGCTGGTGGTCGGCATGAGCCTGTCGCAGCTGGCGGTGCCGCTGGCGTGGCTGGTCTCGCCGGGCCTGCTCGACCACGGCCAATGGCACAACCTGTACCTGTTCGAGGCCGGGCTGGCGCTGTGCGCGTTCGCCGCGGTGGTGATCCTCAAGCTGCCGCCGGGCATCCAGATCAAGGTGTTCGAGCCGCTGGACTTCGTCACCTTCGCCATCCTCGCACCGGCGCTGGCGATGCTGGTCATCGTGCTCAGCCAGGGCTACCTGCACTGGTGGTTCGACACGCCATGGCTGGGCGCGCTGCTGGCCGCGGCGACGGTGCTGGTGCTGGCGGCGTTCCTGATCGAACACTACCGCCGCAACCCGCTGCTGCAGATCCGCTGGCTGATGGGACCGACGATGCTGCGCTTCATCGCCGGCGCGTTCCTGATCCGCTTCCTGACCAACGAGCAGTCCTACGGCATGGTCACGATGATGCGCACGCTGGGCATGGGCCCGGAGCAGATGGCGCCACTGTTCGCGGTGATCCTGCTCGGCGTGCTGGTCGGCATCGCCGCCGGTGCGCTGACCTTCGGGCCGAAGGCACTGATCCCGCAACTGCTGGCTTCGATCATCCTGCTCGGCAGCGCGGCCTTCCTCGACCAGCACCGCACCAGCCTGGACCGGCCGATGGATTTCGCGCTGAGCCAGTTCCTGGCCGCGGTGGGCAGCGGCATGTTCATGGGCCCGCTGATGCTGATGGGCATCCGCCAGGCCATGGCCCGCGGCCTGGACCACATCGTGTCCTTCATCGTGGTGCTGTCGCTGACCCAGACCTTCGGCGGCCTGGCCGGCTCGGCCCTGCTGGGCAGCTACCAGCTGCACCGCGAACACGTGTATTCCAGCCAGTTGGCCAGCCAGCTGGATCCGGCCGATGCGGTCGTCGCCCAGCGCCTGCAGGCGCTGCAGCACGGCTATGCCTGTGTCATCACCGACCCGGCGCAACGCCAGGCGCAGGCGGCCGCGACGCTGGCCCAGGCCGCGCGGCGCGAGGCCAACGTGCGCGCGTTCAACGACGTGTTCGCGCTGAGCGGCTGGCTGGCGATCGGCTTCCTCGGCTGGCTGCTGCTGGAAGTGCTGTTCCGCAACCCCACCGTAAGAAAAGCAATGCGGCCGGCCATGGCCGCGATGCTGCAGACGAAGCGACCAACATGAGCAACACACAGGAAAACCCCGGCAGCGGCAACGCGCAGATCACCGACGCCAGCGATGGCGAAGCCGCCGCGGCATCGGCATCGGCGCCGATATCCAAATACAACACCCCCAGCCGCACCAGCGTGGTGGTGATGGTGGCCATCGCCCTGGTCGGGCTGACCCTGATCCTGCGCGCCTGGCAGCTATGGCCGTTCACCAGCGACCACGTGCATACCGACGACGCCTACGTGCGCGGGCAGGTGACGGTGCTGGCGCCACAGGTCAGCGGCTATGTCACCGAGGTGCTGGCCAGGGACTTCGACCGCGTCAAGCGCGGCCAGCCGTTGCTGCGCATCGACGACCGCAGCTACCGGCAGAAGGTCGACCAGGCCGAGGCGGCGCTGGCCGAGGCACGCGCGCAACTGGCCAACTCCGTCCAGAGCCAGGCGCAGAACCGCGCGCAGATCGCTTCGGCGCAGGCCAACCTGGCGGCCGGCCAGGCCGAACGGCAGCGCACCGGTACAGAGCTGCAGCGCTACGAGGCCCTGGCCGCACAACAGCTGGTATCCAGCAGCGACCGCGACAAGCTGCGCGCCAGCGCGCAGGCGGCAAGCGCCGGCGTGGCGCAGTCGCAGGCGGCCATCCGCATCGCCCAGGAAAACCTCACCGCCACGCGCGTCGCGCGGCAGGGGCTGGAGGCCAGGGTCGCCAGTGCACGGGCGGCGCTGGAGCTGGCGCGGATCGACCTGGACAACACCGTGGTCCGTGCCCCGCGCGATGGCCAGCTGTCCGAGGCCTCGGTCCGGCTGGGCCAGTACGTCACCGCCGGCACCCAGTTGCTGTTCCTGGTACCGGACGCCCCCTGGGTGGTGGCCAACTTCAAGGAGGGCCAGACTTGGAAGATGGCCACCGGCCAGCCGGCGACCTTCAGCGTCGATGCGTTCCAGGGCCAGCAACTGCGCGGCCATGTCGAGCAGATCGCCCCGGCCACCGGCTCGGAGTTCGCGGTGCTCAAGCCGGACAACGCCAGCGGCAACTTCACCAAGGTCGTGCAGCGACTGCCGGTGCGCATCGCCATCGACGCCGGCCAGCCACTGGCCGCACGCCTGCGCCCGGGCATGTCGGTGGTGGTGGACGTGGATACGGCCGCCGCGCCCGGCATGGGCAGCGGCAGGCCCTGACGCCCGCGCGGCAACGCCGCGCTCACCTTGCGCTGGCACGCCACGCGCTAAGCTCCGCGCATCGTCCGTGGCTATGGAGCGCACCCATGAAACTGCTGTTGGCCCTGCCGATCCTGGCGGCATTGCATGGCACCGCCGTTGCGGCGGACACGCTGTACTCGGGCGGACCGATCGTCACCCTCGATGACCGGCAGCCGCAGGCCGAGGCGGTGGTGGTGCGCGACGGCGACATCGCCTTCGTCGGCTCGCGCAAGGCCGCGCGCGCCTTCAGCCCGCACGCGCGCCAGGTGGACCTGCACGGCCATACCCTGGTCCCGGGCTTCATCGACGGCCACGGGCATGTGTCCGGCGTCGGCCTGCAGGCGCTGTCGGCCAACCTGCTGCCCGCGCCCGACGGCGAAGGCAATTCGATCCCCGCGCTGCAGCGGATCATGCGCGGCTACCGTGCCGCCGACACCGTGCCCGGCGGCCGCCCGATACTGATCGGCTTCGGTTACGACGACTCGCAGCTGGCGGAAAAGCGCCACCCGACGCGCACCGAACTGGATGCCATCGCCACCGACATCCCGGTGATCCTGATGCACCAGTCCGGGCACCTGGGGGCCTACAACAGCAAGGCGCTGGAGCAGGCCGGCATCACCGCCGACACTCCCGACCCCGCCGGCGGGGTGATCCGCCGCGAGCCCGGCAGCCGCGTTCCCGACGGCGTGCTCGAGGAGAGCGCGCACAGCCTGGCCCTGGCCAGGCTGATGCCCACGCTCAGCCTGGAACAGGCCATGGCGATGTTCGAGGCCGGCCAGGCGCTGTACATGAAGTACGGCTACACCACCGCACAGGACGGCAAGACCGATGCCGGCACCCTGGCGATGCTGCCGCTGGCCGGCAAGGCCGGCAGGCTCAAGATCGACGTCGTCGCCTACCCCGACATCCACGTGGCCCTGGACAGCCCGGCCATGCGCGGCCCGTACTACGGCCCCGACTACATCGACCATTTCCGCATCGGCGGGGTCAAGATCAGCCTGGATGGCTCGCCGCAGGGCAAGACCGCCTGGCTGAGCCAGCCGTACTACAAGGTGCCCGCGGGCGAGAAAGCCGATTACGCCGGCTACCCCGCCTACACCGACGCGCAGGCGAACGAGCTGATCGGCAAGGCCTGGGACCATGGCTGGCAGGTGCTGGCGCATGCCAACGGCGATGCCGCCATCGACCAGTTCATCCACGCCGTGGCCGCGGCCGAAGCCGCGCACCCGGGCAGGCAGCTGATGCCGGTGCTGATCCACGGCCAGACCCTGCGCCGCGACCAGGTGGGCGAACTGCGCCGGCTCGGCATCTTCCCCTCGCTGTTCCCCATGCACACCTATTACTGGGGCGACTGGCACCGCGATTCGGTGCTCGGTCCGGAACGCGCCGAGAACATCTCGCCCACGCGCTGGGTACTGGATGCGGGCATGGTGTTCACCTCGCACCACGATGCGCCGGTGGTGTTCCCCGATGCGATGCGGGTGCTGGACGCCACGGTCAACCGCACCACCCGCAGCGGGCGCGTGCTCGGCCCGGAACAGCGGGTGACGCCGGAGCAGGCGCTCAAATCCATCACCCTGTGGGCTGCGCGGCAGTACGCCGAGCAGGACCGCAAGGGGTCGATCGAAACCGGCAAGCGCGCCGACCTGGTGGTGCTCTCGGACAATCCGCTGACCATCGCGCCGGCCCGGCTTCACACCATCAAGGTGCTGCAGACGATCAAGGACGGCGAGGTCGTCTACGCTGCGGAGCAAGCGGGGAAATAAGGCGCGGGACGGGCTCCCGCGGCTGCCACGCGCTCAGCCCGCGCAGTCGGCGCACAACCCGTGCACTTCCAGGGTCTGCGCCTGCGGCTTGAAGCCCAGTTCGCGGGCGCGGTTTTCGAGCTGGCGGACGATGTCGCGGTCCTCCAGCTCGACCGCGCTGTGGCAGCGGTCGCAGATCAGGAACGGCACCGAATGCTGGTTGCTGCTGGGATGGTGGCAGGCGACGAAGGAGTTGACCGAGGACAGCTTGTGGACGAAGCCGTTGGCCATCAGGAAATCCAGCGCGCGGTACACGGTGGGCGGGGCATCGGCGCCCACGCCCTTGCCCTCGCGCACCCAGTCCAGCAGTTCGTAGGCCTTGACCGGCTTGCCGGCTTCGGCGATCAGCCGCAGCACGTTGGCGCGGATCGGCGTGAGCCGCAGTCCGCGCTCGCGGCACACCCGTTCGACCACCGCGATGAAGTCCGCCGCGTCGTCGACGTGGTGGTGGGGGGCGGTACAGCTGTGCTCGTGTCCGGTCATGTCTGCCTCGGCGGGATCAACCCTTCGGGACCTTGATGAGTGCGGCGTCGATGCGTTTCAAGGCTTCGTCGCGGCCGGCTAGGTACACCGTGTGCGAGATGTCAGGGCTGACCTGGGTGCCGGTGATGGCCACGCGCAGCGGCTGGGCGACCTTGCCCATGCCGGTCTCCAGCGCCGCGGCGGTGTCGTGCAGGGCCACGCCGACGCTCTCGGCGGTCCACTGCGGCAGCGCCGCCAGCAGCTCGCGCGCCTTGCCCAGCGCCAGTTCGGCGCCGGCCTTGAAGTGCTTGGCCACGGCCGCCTCGTCGTACTCGGTCAGCGGCTGGTACCAGACCACGGCCTTGTCGGCCATTTCCTTCAGCGTCTGCACGCGCTCGCGCAGGGCGATGACCACGTCCACCGGCGCCGGGCCGGCGGCCAGGTCCAGGCCCAGCTTTTCCAGCTGGTAGACCAGGTGCGGCACGATGCGCTCCGGCGCCTCGGTCTTGAGGAAGTGCTGGTTGACCCAGCCGAGCTTGGCCATGTCCAGGCGCGAGGCCTTGGAGTTGCAGTTCTTCACGTCGAACAGGTCGATCAGCTCCTGGCGGCTGAACAGTTCCTGGTCACCATGCGACCAGCCCAGGCGCGCCAGGTAGCTCAGCAGCGCATCGGGCAGGTAACCGGCGTCCTTGTACTGCATCACGTCGGCAGCGCCGGTGCGCTTGGACAGCTTGGCGCCCTGCTCGTCGAGGATCATCGGCATGTGCCCGAACTTCGGCACCGGCGCGCCGATGGCCTCGTACAGGTTGATCTGACGCGGGGTGTTGTTGATGTGGTCGTCGCCGCGGATGACCTCGGTGATGCCCATGTCCCAGTCGTCCACCACCACCGCGAAGTTGTAGGTGGGGTAGCCGTCCGGACGGAAGATCACCATGTCGTCCAGTTCGCTGTTGGCGATCTCGATGCGGCCCTTGATCAGGTCGTCGAACACCACGCTGCCGTCGAGCGGGTTCTTGAAGCGGATCACGCGGTTCGGGTCGTCCTTGAACGGCAGGCCCAGGTCGCGCGCGGCGCCGTTGTAGCGCGGCTTCTCCTGCCGGGCCATCGCGGCCTCGCGCATGGCATCGAGCTCTTCCCGGGTCTCGTAGGCGTAGTAGGCCTTGCCGGCGGCGATCAGCTGCTCGGCCACTTCCTTGTAGCGGGCCACGCGGTCGGTCTGGTAGACCGGGCCTTCGTCATAGTCCAGGCCCAGCCAGTCCATCGCTTCCAGGATCGCGTCGATCGCCGCCTGGGTGCTGCGTTCGCGGTCGGTGTCCTCGATGCGCAGCACGAATTCGCCGCCGCGGTGGCGGGCCTCCAGCCAGCAGTACAGCGCGGTACGGGCGCCACCGATGTGCAGGTAGCCGGTGGGACTGGGAGCGAAGCGGGTGCGGACGGTCATGAGGAGCGGGAAAGTGGGAATCGGCGCATTTTACCGCGAAGGCGCATCAAGCCCCGCTCCCACCGCGGCCAGGCCATTGCGGACGCGCGGCAACCCACCCGATCGCCCCGGGCGCGGGTGCGCTGGCCGGCACGCCCGGGTCGTTGCGGCCGGGCGGCTCAGGGCTTGCGCACCACCAGTTCGCCCTGCACCTCGGTGCCATCGGACAGGACCAGCGACAGCGGCACGCGCTGGCCCTCGCGCAACGGGCCGGTGCCGTCCATCAGCATCAGGTGCAGGCCGCCGGGCTTGAGCTCCACGTCCTTGCCCGCCGCGACCGGCAGGCGTTCGATCGCGCGCATGCGGCTGACGCCATCGACCAGCGTGGTCTCGTGCAGGGACACGTCCTTGAACGCCGGGCTGCGCACCGCGGTCACCGCCACGTCCGCCTTGCAGGCGTTGTCGATGCGACCGAAGCCTCCGGCCATGTGCGCCATCGCCGGGAAGCGGATCCAGCCGCCGTCCAGGCGCACGCACGGGGATGGCGCGGCCTGCGCCACGGCGCTGGCGGCGACGCCCGCGACCGCCAACAGTACGCACGCGAATGGTTTGGTTATCATCGGACCATCGACTCCCTGCCGTAATTCGAGGCCGCAGCATGACAACGCTCATCGACACGATCAACCACGGCCCCGTCCGCGAACTGCGGCTGGCACGGCCGCCGGTCAACGCGCTGGATACCGAGCTGTGCCGCGCGCTCATCGCGGCGATGAACCAGGCCATGGCCGAGGACGTGCAGGGCGTGGTGCTGTCCGGCAGCGAGCGCGTCTTCACCGGCGGCATGGACGTGCCCTACCTGCTGCGCCATGGCGAGGACCGGCAGCGGCTGATGGACAGCTGGCAGGCGTTCTTCGGCGCCGCGCGCACGCTGGCCGACAGCCGCATCCCGGTGGTGGCCGCGTTGACCGGGCACTCCCCGGCCGGCGGCTGCGTGCTGGCACTGTGCTGCGACTACCGGGTGATGGCGCGCAGCGCCGACCCGGCCAAGCCGTACCTGATCGGCCTGAACGAGGTGCAGGTGGGACTGGTCGCGCCGGAAGGCATCCAGCGGCTGATGCGGCGCGTGGTCGGTGCGCACCGGGCCGGGGTGCTGCTGGCGGGCGGGCAACTGGTCAGCGCCGAGCGCGCGCTGGAAATCGGGCTGGTGGACGAACTGGCCGACGGCGCCGATGCCGTGGTCGCGCGTGCGCTGGGCTGGCTGCAGGCGCAGCTGAAGCTGCCGCGGCAGCCGATGCTGCAGACCCGCGCCATCGCCCGCACCGACCTGCACGAGGCGATGCAGCCGCAGCACATCCAGCTGGAACGCTTCGTCGAGGCCTGGTACTCGGCCGATGCCCAGGCGGCGCTGCAGGCATTGGCGGCGAAGCTGGGCAAGGCCTGAGGCCATGCCCGGCGACCCCGTGGCCACCGGGCCCCGGCCGCTATAATCGCCGCCTGTCGAAACCCAGGCCCGCCGTCTTGCTCCCCAACGCCGACCCCGTGGTACCCGAACTCATCGACCTGCTGTCGCTGGAGCGGCTGGAGGACAACCTGTTCCGGGGCCAGAGCCGCGACATCGGCACCAAGTACGTGTTCGGCGGGCAGGTGCTGGGGCAGGCGCTGGCCGCCGCCCAGGCCACCATCGACAACGGCCGCCACGTGCATTCGCTGCACGCCTATTTCCTGCGCGCCGGCAACATCGACCACCCGATCATCTACGACGTCGACCGTACCCGCGACGGCGGCAGCTTCTCGGTGCGGCGGGTTACCGCGATCCAGCACGGCAAGGTGATCTTCTTCTGCGCGGCGTCGTTCCAGCAGGCCGAGCGCGGCGCCGAGCACCAGCACAAGATGCCCGAGGTGCCGCAGCCCGAAGACATCGAGCCCAACCGCCCGCTGCCGCCGGAAGTGCTGGAGCGGCTGCCGGTGAAGGTGCAGCGCTGGCTCTCGCGCGGCGGCCCGTTCGAGTTCCGCCATGTCTACCCGCGCGACGAACTCAATCCACCCAAGCGCCCGCCGTACCACCAGGTGTGGATGCGCCTGAACGAACGTGTCGGCGACGCGCCGGAACTGCACCAGGCGCTGCTGGCCTACGCCTCGGATTTCCACCTGCTGGGCACCGCGACCTTCCCGCACGGCATCAGCTACTACCAGCCGCACGTGCAGATGGCCTCGCTCGACCATGCCATCTGGTTCCACCGCCCGTTCCGGGTGGACGACTGGCTGCTGTACTCGCTCGACAGCCCCAGCGCGCAGGATGCGCGCGGCCTGGCGCGGGGCCAGTTCTTCACCCGCCAGGGCGTGCTGGTGGCCAGCACCGCGCAGGAAGGGCTGATCCGGGTCGCGCCGGCGGCCGGCGAAGGCGGCGGGGAGTAAGCATGCGCAAGATTTTCTCAAGCCAGCGCGTGGAAAACGCCGAAGGCGTGGCCAACCTGCTGCGCGAGGCCGGCATCGAGGTCCGCCTCACCAACGGCCGCTCGTACCACAGCAAGCGCCGCGGCCAGTTCAGTTACCTGGACAGGAAGGACGACAGCCAGCTGCCCACGGTGTGGGTGGTGCGCGCCGACGACCAGCCACGCGCCCGCGAAATCCTGCGCGACGCCCGCCTGCTCGATACCACCCGCCGTGACCATCCGGTCGCCGATTACGCGTTCCGCGACACACCGGCACAGTCCGGCGGCCGCGGCTGGGCCTGGCGCATACGCATCGCCCTGCTGGTGGTGATCGCCGGCGTGGCCCTGGTGATCATGCTGCGCCACCGCGCCACACCGCCGCCTGCACCGGCGCCCGCGCCGCAGGTGCAGCCTGCCCGGGACAGCGAGGACGGCTTCCGCGTGCGCATCCAGCCCAGCCAGCCGGCACCGGCCACGCCGGTACCACCGCCGCCGAAACCCTGACCGGCAAGCGGGCAGTCACATCGGCCGGCGGGCTCCGTCCTGTGCTGCAGACCACCGGGAGCCGCCCATGACCGCTGCCACGCTCGAATCCCTGCTGCACCGCGAACTGCCCGCCGCCCGCGGCGGCTGCACCCAGTCCTACGGGCGCATCGTGGTGGCCTGCCAGAACACGGTGACCGCCATCGCCCTGGCCATCACCCGCGACGTGCAGGCCAGCGAGGACATCGCCCAGGAAGCCTTCATCAAGGCCTGGCAGCAGCTCAACCAGCTCAACAACCCCTCCAGTTTCCTGCCCTGGCTGCGGCAGATCACCCGCAACCTCGCCCGCGACTGGCTGCGCGCCAACCGCAACCGCCCGCTCAGCGGCCAGGCGGCCGAGATCGCCATCGGCATGGCCGCCGACCCCAGCCCCGATGCCGCCGAGACCATGGCGCGGGTGGAGGAAGAGCTGGTCGCCGAGGAGATCATTTCCGCCCTGCCCGAGGACAGCCGCGAGGCACTGCTGCTGTTCTACCGCGAGGGCCAGAGTTCGCAACAGGTCGCCGCGCTGCTGGGGTTGAGCGACGCGGCGGTGCGCAAGCGCCTGTCGCGCGCGCGCGCCACCGTGCGCGAGGAGATGCTGCGCCGCTTCGGCGAGTTCGCGCGCAGCAGCGCACCGGGCACCGCGTTCGCCGCCACCATCGGCTCGCTGCTGATGGTGGCCGCGCCCGGCACCGCCAGTGCCGTGGTGATCGGCAGCAGCGCCGGCCTGGCCGGCGCGGGCAAACTCGGCGCCGGTGGCATGGGCGCAAGCGCCGTGGGTGGCGGTGCGGCGGGCGGTTCCGTCGGCATGCTGGCCAACACGCTCATGGCCGATGGCTTCAACTTCGGCCTGGCCCTGGGCGCCACCATCGGTGGCACCGCGGCCGCCTGGCTGGGCGGGTTGTACCTGCTGCACTACGCCGAATCGGCCGCCGAGCGCGCACAGGTACAGCGCTTCATGCGCCTGCACACCGCCACCGCCGCCCTGTTCTGCGGGAGCACGCTGCTGGTGGTGGTGCTGCACCTGGGGCTGGTGGTGTCGCTGGCGGCGCTGCTGGTGGGCATGTGCGCGATCAACTACCAGTACCTGGTCACGCTGCCGCGGATCATGGGCCCGATGCTTGCCCGCGATGCCGCCCGCCACGGCCGCAGCGGCCCCACCCGCCTGTACAACCAGTCCCTTATCCCCATCTG
>NZ_LDJO01000018.1 GCF_001431595.1 Stenotrophomonas acidaminiphila | reverse complement strand
GGGCCGAGCGCTTCGTGCTGGAAGGTGGCGGTGAGGAAATCGCCTTGCAGCACGCGCGGGTCGAGCGTGACCCAGCCGCGGCTGCTGTTGGTCAGACGCACGGCGGTGACCCACTGGTCTTCCAGACGCCACGACGCGAGAGCGACCGCGCGCACGGGCAGCGTCGGCATCAGCGTGCTGAGGTCGAGGCCACGGCGCAGGTTCACCCGCATGACGCCCGGCAGCGGCTCCACGGTGCGCAGCGGCGCGTAGAGGTTCTGCGCAGCAAAGCGCGTCAGGACGACCGGAACCGGCGTCTCGCGCCGCGCTGCCCGCGTACCTGCCTGATCCTGGGCGCGTGCCGGGGCCTCATCGGCACCGCCTGGCTGATCACCATAGCGCGCCGGGGTGCTGCTGCCCTCGACGATGCGCACCGGCTCCAGCTCGGCTTCGCCGTCCTTGGGCGGCTCGGCCGCGATGTCGAGCAGGATCAGCGCGCCCGTGTCGGCGTCCTGCAGTTGCAGCCGGGTGGGCTCGATCGGCTCGCTTGCGCGCAGGTACACCGCGCCACCCGCGCTCTGCACGCGCAGGCGTTCGCCCACGCCTGCGGGCACGCCCACGCGGACGTTCCGGTCGATGAACACGATGCGCTCCTGGCCCACCTTCAGCGGCACCGCGAGCGGCATGCGTTCCCAGCGCAGAATCTCCACAGCATGGGAGACGGGTGCCGCGGCCACGGCCAGCAGCCCCAGCAGCACGAGTACAGGATGCTTCATGGGGTGTTTCCTCCTTGGGGCGCTTGCGGAGACAGGCCGCCCGGCGCCGGGCGCGTCGGCTCCGGGGCGCTGATGCGCTGGGGCGCACCGTCGTAGCAATCCAGCGCCA
Organism: Stenotrophomonas acidaminiphila; assembly: GCF_001431595.1. GTDB lineage: Bacteria > Pseudomonadota > Gammaproteobacteria > Xanthomonadales > Xanthomonadaceae > Stenotrophomonas > Stenotrophomonas acidaminiphila. Next base: position 33,630 of record NZ_LDJO01000018.1, on the reverse strand, counting down.
GGCCGAACGGGTTGCGGGCGGGATCGACGTCCACCCGCGTGACTTTCACCGGGTAGCGCACGAGCGCGCGCTTGACCTGCTCGGCGCCGTAGTACTCGTCGGCGGTGATGTCGAGCGTCACCACCCAGTCGCGGTCGGAGACCACGCGCACGCGCGCCGTGGGGTCGTCACCGTACCCGCGGCCGGGGATTTCGTAGATGCCGCGCACGCGCTGGCGCAGCTCGCCCGTGCTGCGGCGGTAGTCGTAGTCCGCGCGCAGGAAGGCCTGGCAGGACGGGGTGAGGTACGGCGAGAGCGTGTGGAGGTTGCGCGCGTAGTCCTCTTCGCCGTTCGTCGGCCAGCGGTTCAGGGTCTGGAACACGTAGAACGTGAACGCATAGACCGATTCGGGCGGCACTTCCCACCACTTTCGGGTACTGCCGGAGCGCAGGTCGGGCGGGACGTGGATGGTCAGGTCGCGCGGCGCGCTCCACCAGCCGCCGCCCATAACCAGGGCGACGATCACCAGCGCGCCAGCCCCCAGGCGAAGCGTCTTGATGTGCGCCTGCAGGTGGGTGATCTCGTTCTTGAAGCGGCTCATCGTGCCCCCCTTGCAACAGACCTTCGGGTGGACCAGAAGCCGGAGCGCGAGATCAGCACGTGCCCGCCTACCCAGCCCGCCATCAGCGGATGGCGCGTGGCGATGCGCCATTGCAGTTGCCGGTACAGCCAGGTATCGGGACGCCCGCGCTTGAGCCGGCGCAGGATGCCGCCGCCGATGAAGACGCCCAGGGCCACGCCCAGGACGACGAACGTCGGCGCGATGGCGATCGTGCGGAACACCCAGGACAGCGGCGAGCCGACCAGCAGGCCGGCGGCGCCGGACAGGCCGCAGCAGATCCACAGTTCGTCGGCGGTGAGGCCGCGCACGACAACGGGATGGCGGTTGAGCCGGTGCGGAAGGAACGTGACCGTCCCGTCCGCACGGACGTGCTGCTGCTCGGACATACCGGCCTCGCCTTACAGGATGCCGGTGGCTTCGGTGAGCAGCCAGATGCCGATCACCAGCAGCACGGCACCGATCGCGACGGTGAGGCCGAACTGGCCCCAGGTCTTGCGGCCGGTGTGGATTTCGGCGTAGGTGCCGTAGGCGTGGTAGCAGACGCCGATAAACATCGACGCCACGACCAGGAGGGCCACGAGCATGATGATGTCGTAGCCGTAGTTCCTGATCGTTTCCATGATGCCGTTGCCGGTGCCGCGGGTCGGGTTCTCCAACTGCGGCAAGCCTTGCGCGAACGACAGCGCGGGCAGCGCAGCGGCGCCCAGCGCCACGGCGGCGCGCTGGGCAAGACGGGAATGGAGGATGCGGTTTTGCATGGTCGTGCCTTTCAGGTCAGGAGAGGAGGAAGAAGCTCAGGACGAGGTACATCGCGACGAAGCGGATGCAGACGCCGAGGAACTGGCGCTGGTTGAGGCGGCTCTCGGACCACCCCACGTAGGCCGTTCGGATGGCCCAGACGCCCCACACGAGCAGGACCGCGAACACGACGCCGACCAGGACGGTCGCCATCGCCGAAGGCGCGATGCCGCTGTTGGCTTGAAATGCCGAGACCTGGGCGCCGTTCATTGCTTGGCTTCCGTAGCCGTCGGTGATGGCGAGGCGGGCCGCTCGGTGCGGTAGTCGCCGGCCAGTTCGGAGGGGTCGCGCGGCCGGGCACGCGACGGTGTGAGATGGGCCTGGATGCCGGCGCGCACGCGCGCCAGGTCAGCCAGCAGCCGCGGGTAATCGAAGTGGTAGCGCTCGCCCGGCTGGATGGGGGCACGCGCGGCGCTGTCGGCGACGGTGCGCTCCAGGGCGTCGAGCTGGCGCAGCGCCGCGACCAGCTCCTGGCGCTGTGCGGGGGACTCGGCCAACGCCATCGGGGACTGACCCAGCAGCAGGGCCGTCACGAGAAAAATGGGCACGCCGCGATGCGCGGCGCGCTGCCAGATCGGAGCCAACATCGCGCCATTCCTGTGTGATCAGCAATGGCTTGATCGTGGGCAGCGAGGGGCTTTTAGGCCGCAAACAATAGGAATCCGCGGATGACCGGATTGATGACCTAGAGGTACTTCTTGAAGCTGCCTGCGGTCAGGCTCACGGCCAGTCCCAGCAAGGCGGCGCTGGGCAGCAGGATCAGCAGTGGATGCACAGAGATCGGCAAGGCCAGGTACGTGACCCACGGCAGTACGGCCAGCGGCATCAGGCTCGCCTTCGCGCGGTGGTAGATGAAGCCGGATTCCCGGCCTGCGCCGAACCGGCGCACGTCCCGCCGCACAAGACCGTCGATCAGGCCGACGAATGCCGCGGTGAAGATCAGCGGCAGCGTGAGCACCAGGACCAGCAGGCGCACGAGGAACGTAAGCGTCGTGAACGCGGCGGCGATCAGGTAGCTTTCGGTCCAGACATAGACCCGGCTGACGTAGTAGCGGAAGTTGCGTGTCTGTCCGTGGCTGGGCGTGCGCGCACGTTCGGCGGTCTGGCTCATGCGCTCCAGCAGCCCGGAGCGCACGAACACCCATTCGTAGCCGGTATCCACCAGCTCGTGCGCCGTGCGCCCCGGCTCCTGCACGACGACGCTGCGCGTGAAGTGGCTGGACAGGTGCCCCAGCTCGTACTGCAACATCTGCTGGGAATGGCGCCAGCCCTGGTCCTGCCAGAACAGGTGCATGCCGACGCACTCTACGACGATCGAGAACAGCAGCGAGCCGACCAGTACCCCGAGCAGCCGGAAGGGCAAGGTGATGGTGCCGACGATCAGGCCCTGGCGCTGGTTCTGCTCCCGTTGCGCAGTCGAGGCGGCGTCTTTCATGGCGAAGCCTCGTCGGCGGCGCTGTCGCCCGTGGTGGTGGTCACCACGTCTGGCCCGGGCGCAGCGGCATCGTCTAGCAGGTCGTCGGGCAAGGCTGCGTCCTGCAAGACCGGGGAACTGGTGAACTCCCACCACTGCGTCGCTTCGCTGTAGCTCTGGCGCATGTACCCGGCCAGTTGCTGCAAGTCTGCCGGCATCACCTCGTCCGGGTCCGGCGCCGGCAGCGGCATGCGCACTTTCCAAAGCTGGCCGCCCTGCAGCAGTGCGAAGCACTGGCCCTTGGGCAGGCCGACGACATGCGACGGCTCGATCATCGGCACGCTGGACATGCTGATGCGATCCTGGGTGTTGCTGGTGAAGTCCGTCGCCCCGCGGATGTCCGAGCTGTCCGTCGCGCCGCTCACGATGGTGGTCGTATAGACCTCGACCTTCGGTAGTTGCCGGGTCAGCAGTTCAGCGGTCGCGGTCTCGCGCACGCGCAGCACGAAAAGGTTGTTGAAATTCCCGATCACCTGACCGGCCTTGGCGCGGTTGCCGATGCGGGCCTCGATGTCCGAGAGGGTCTGCGTGTACGCGGTGACTTGCAGGCCGGCACCGCCGCCTTTGTTGATGAGCGGGATGAACTCGTCGCCCATCAACTCGTTGAACTCGTCGGCGTGGACATTGATCGGCACGCGCGCACCGGCCGATGCGCCCGGCAGGCCATCGTCAATCCCGTGCTTGTAGATGTGCCCGGCGACCGACACGAGATCGCTGAACATCGAGTTGCCGACCGCAGCGGCGACCTCGGCGTCGGACAGTGCATCCAGGCCGACATAGACGATGGCCCTCTTACGGATGACCTGCATCCAGTCGAAGATCGGCCTGGGGTCGTTGAGGTTTGAATAGTTGGGAGCCAGGAGCTGCGAAATCTTGCCGCTGGTGAGCTTCTCCAGCAGCGGCAGGAGGCTGGCGACGATCTTGTCGAAGTACGTCTTGTCGTAGCGGACGGCGGAGCGCAGGCCATCCAGCACCGGGTCATAGTTGCGCGCCTGCGAGAGGTACTGCTCCAGCGCCACCACGCGCTTCTCGCGCCCGATCATGTTGCGCGGGATGTTCTTCTCGTTGAGCTTGGCCTCGATCTGGACGATCACCTCCCAGGCCTTGGGCTCCGTCTTGGCGAAGTAGTGCTGGGCGTACTCGATGAACAGCGCGTCGATGTTGATGACGTGCCGCTGGATCAGCATGTAGTCCGGGCGCTGTCCCAGCTCCACCAAGGCCCGGGCGATGATGTTGACGAAGCGCCAGGCGAACTCGCGGAACGCCGCGCTGTTGCCTTCGCCGGAAAGCTGCCCCGCGACGCGGGTGGCCACCTCGCTGATGCGGCCGAAGCGCCCCACGGCGTTGTAGCGCGCGGAAATGTCCGGCCAGCCCAAATGAAAGACGTAGAACTCGCCTTCGCGGCCCGCGCGCTTTGCCTCGACGTACATCCGCTTCAGGAGATCGGCATCGCCCTTGGGGTCAATGACGATCACCACCTCGTGCTCGCCCGCGGCGTTCACGCGTCGGATGTCCTGGGTCACGAACAGTTCGGCCAGCCGGGTCTTGCCGACGCGCGTGGTGCCCAGCACCAGCGAATGCCCGACGCGCTCGCCCAACGGCAGGCTGACATCCACCTCCTCGGGCTCGATGCCGTGCAGGCGCGGCAGACCGCCCACAGGCGGCAGCGGCCGCACCGGGTTGAAAGGCACGTCCCAGCCGGTGAGCGCTGGCAGCCGGGACAGCGGGAACGGCGCGAACTCCAGCCGTTCTTCCAGACGCCGCGCCAGCCGGTACGCGGGCGTCGGCTCGACGTAGCGGCGGAACTCCGGCCGGTACGTCTGCATCAGCCTATGGGTGTGCTTCTGCTCCCACAGGAAACCGCGCCCGACGAACAGCCGCTGCTGGCTGACCGGCACGTCCTTGCTGGTCATCACGTATCGAGGCAGGCGGCGGATGTTGCGCCGGTAGCGCAGGATGACGCGGGCATCGCGGTAGCGGATGGCACCGTAGGCGCCGAACGCCAGCGCGCTGCCGACGCCCATGGACGGGCTCAGCGCGAGCGACCATGGGGCCACCAGGGACAGAAACGCGGCGCCCGCGCATGCGGCAACGGTGTATAGCTCCACCGCTGGGCGTAGCAGTACCTCGACCGGCTGTTTCCCCGACATGGCTTCATTGCTCGATGCCGGTGGCCGTGATCAGCGCCGGGTAGTGCCGCAGGCCCAGACGCTCGGCCAGGTCGTCGCCGGACACAGGCGCGAGCGGCACACCGGGCACCAGGGCGCGCAGCAGCGCCAGGCCCTGCACGGTCTCGACGTTGACCACCAGGCCGACCGCGCCGCGCTCGCGCAGCGCTGCCGCCTGGCTGCGCAGCCAGGCCCGGGATGCCTCGTCGTCGCCGACGACCACGAAAGGCCGCAGGCCCGGTGCCTCGATGACCCGCCGCGCGACGGTGCCGGGCGTGAGCTTGGCGCTGCGCACGGGTAGCATCGCGGCCTCGTCCGCCGGCGTGGCGAGAACCTGGGGTGTCGGGATCGGCGGCCGGGCCGGCGCGTTGGCGCGCGGCTGGAGGTTCAGGGCTTCGTAGTACGGCAGCGCCGACGCGCCGCCACGGTCTTCGACCACGATCAGCGGCTCGCCGGCAAGCGAGGCCAGCGGCAGGCCCGCCAGCAGTACGAGCAGGCCCCGCAAGGCCAGATGGGATGTCGTCATGGGGATGTCTCCTGGCGTGCGGCGAGAACCGCGGCGGTTGGGCGTGCGCCCTGCACCCGGGCGAGGTGGCGCGACACGCTGCGCCGGTAGCGGGCGGCAGGCTCGCCGCCCGCAGGACGGTGGTAGCGGCCGATCGCCAGCAACCAGTCCTCGCCGGGGGTGTGCTGCTCGCGCAGGATCTCGGCAGCGATGGCGAGGTTGCGGTACGGGTCCAGCAGGTCGCACGCGCTGGCGTAGCGCTGCTGGTGGTAGCCGAGGTTGATCTGGCCCAGGCCGGCGTCGATGCGCGTGTGCGGCGTGGAGCGCATCACCTGCTGCAAGCCCGCGCAGGCATCGGCGCGGGTTGCATAGCGGCGCGACTGGCCGGCGACATTGAGCGACCACGGCCACGGTACGATGCGCCCGTTGCGCCGGATGCCGCTCTCCTGCAAGGCCACGGCGTAGAGCACCGTCGAGGGGATGCCTGCGCGCTGTGCGGCGAGCTGGTAGGCCGGTGGCGGAACCTCCTGGGCCTGGGCGACGCAGGCGCACAGGCCAGCGGCGAGCATCAGTGCGCGCAGGAGTGCGGCTATGGCTGGCGCTGCCATTGGCCGTTCACCTCGCGCACGACCGCGGGCAAGTCGCCGGGCAGGCCCAGCGACAGCCAGCGGCCGCCGTCGTGGTTGAGCGTGATGGTGCCGCTGCGCACGCGCGCCGGATCGACGTTCGCGCGTTTGGCCCAGTCGCGGATGCGCGCATCGTCCTGGCGGCTGCCGACCATGTACAGGTCGAACTCAGTCCCCGAGGATTGCAGGCGCTGTACGAGCTGCCCGCAGGCTTCGCAGCCGTCCTTGACGAACACCGCCGTGCGGCCGGAGCCGCGCGTGGCTCCGGCGATCGGCTTGTCGTCGGGCAAGTTCACCCGCTGCATGCCGGGGTTCAGACGCTGCCAGGCCTCGTCGTAAGCCCTCTGGTAGGCGAGCAGCTTCTCCACGCGGCGCGCTTCGACCTGCACCTGCAGCTCGGCGTAGCGGCGCCGTTCTTCATCGGTGCGCGCCTCGATGCCCAGGGCCGACAGCGGGTCCAGGTTGGGCGAGTAGATGCCCAGTGGCCCGTCCATCAGTTCGCGGTAGCGCGCCCACTCCTGCGGTTGCAGGCCCCAGTCGCTCGCCACCCGGTCATCCAGAACGCGAGCGACCAGCGGGCGCTCCTGGCTCTGTGCATTGCGGGCGGGTGCCGCAGGCGGCTGCTGCGCCCAGACGGGCCACTGGGCGGACGCCAGCAGGAGCGCGGAAAGGAAGATCGACGGCTTCATGCGATCTGCTCCGGTCAGGGAATCGCCACGCGGCGGGTCTGGTCGCCGGCCTGGAACACCGCGGTGTTGCCCTCGACGACCTGCAAGCGCCACGGGCCGACGGCATCGCCGGGTAGCAGCACCTGAAGCTGGTCGGGCGTGAAGTCGCCACTGCTCGGCGCGACGGACACGCTGCGCTCGCCGGCGCGCAGTTCGGCACCGACGATGCGGAACGGGAGCGGCGGGGGTTCAGGCTTGGCGGCTGACTTGCTCGGTGCGCGCGGCTGGGCGGGTACTGCGGCGCGTGCGGCGGTCTGGCGCGCCTTGACCTGCTCGACTTCGGCGCGCAGTACCTGAAGGTCGTCGGCAGCGGCATAGGCGCTCAGCGATTTCTCGACCTGGGCCGCGCGTGCTTCCAGGATTTGGCGGGTGTCTTTGAGGTCTGCCGCCGTGGCGACGGCCGGACGCTGCTGGATGGCCTCGACGATCTCGGCCAGGCCCGTTGCCTGCGCTTCGAGGCGTTGCAGGCGGGAATCGAGGCGATCCTGGTCGGCCTGGTCGTTCATGGCCTGGTAGCCCAGGGCCATCAGAACACTGAGGCCGATCAGCCAGAGCCACATCAGGCTCTGCACCACCACGGTGGCCGTTGAACGATGGGTGGGCTGCGGGCTGTTCATGGCTGGCCTCCCGATGCCGCGGGTGCCAGCGGGAACGTCTGCACCGCCTCGGTGGCGGGCGGCGCGGGTGCGTTGTCGGCGGTCATGCTGTCGCCGGGCCGCTCGAAGCAGATTTGCCGCGCGCGGTCATCCGCGTGCAGTTCCCAGGCCGGACCAGCCAGCGTGAGCAGCGCATCGCGCAGGGCCATGGGGCCGAGGTGCAGGTGCGCCGCCGGCAGCGGCAGTGCGTACAGCTCGATCACCGCGTGCGCCGTCTGGCATAAGCCGTAACCGCTGCGCTTGAGCACATGCCGTAGCCCGTCGCCGACCGTGGCGCGTGCATCCTCGGGCATGGCGACATCGATGGTCTGCAACAGCAGGTCCCGCTGCGCTGCTGTCGGTGCCAATTCCACGAGGGTGTAGCGGCCGTAGCGCACGACGGGGATGTAATCGGGCGCCTCGGGTACGGGCGCGGCCGAGATTTCCTCGATGGTGTCGGGCGCGACCGGCGCGCTCGTCGTGGCGCAGCCGCCAGCCAGCACCGACCAAAGCAGGCCGAGAAAACCCGCCAGCAGGCGGCGTTCGGGATGGTGAAACCAAGGTGGAGAGGGGCACATGGCGCGTCGTCCTGAAACATCGAGCCCTCACCATCGCCGCTCGGGCCACGAGCGGCAGCAAACAATGCGAACCAGGCAGCGCCCGATTTCCCGGCAGCCTCCCTCCAAAGAAAAAGGCCCCCGAAGGGGCCAGTGAAGATGCAGCCACGTCCACGGAGACCGTGGGCGTGGCTGCAAGGTGGGAACAATGGAAAGCCGGCGGCGCGAGGCCGGCGTTGGCGTGGGGATCAGGCGGCGACAAGTTGCCGGGCCAGTGCGACCTCGACGGAATCACCGTCTTGGTTGAGCACATCGAGGCCCGATTCGGGCACGTCGCCCGAGGTGGACTGCGAGACCATGATCTTCTTGGCCATCAGCTCCAGGCAGGTCATCTGCGAGGAACCGGCGTAGCCCAGGTAGATCACGCGCACCGGCTGTTTCTGTCCGATGCGCCAGGAGCGGCGTGCCGCCTGCTGGAGCGAGTACACGTTGTAGCCCGACTGCATGAAAACGATCGTCGGGAAGTCCAACAGGTCCAAGCCCGTCTTGACCAGCTCGGGGTTGGTGATGAGCACGTCGATGCCACGGTCCAGTTGCTCGGCGATCCAGTCCTCGCGGCGGCTGGCGTCCACGCTTGCGCGCAGCACCGCCACCCGAAAGCCTTCTTGCTCCAGCAATACCTTCAAGCGCGACGTGGTGTCGCGCGTGCCGGTATAGACCGTGTAGGCCAGAACCTTGCGGCCCTGCGCCTTCTCTTCCTTGCAGATGTCGATCAGCTCGCGCTCTTTCGGCGTCACCTCGAACTCGTTGAACTGAGCCGGGACGAACGCCAAGGTGTTGCGCGTGCGCGGATGCACTACGGTTTCCGACCGGAAGCAGCAGTCCGGCCAGGCCAGCAGCACGTTGAGCACCACACCCAGCAGCGTCGTATCGCGTCGCGCCAGAGCCTGTTTCAGCTCTGCGGTCAGCCGACCCGCCAGGTCGCGGTAGGCCGCGGCTTGCGCCGTGTCCATTGCGACTTCGCGGAACTCCTCGTCATACGGCGGCAGGACGTTGCCGCCGATGTCCTTGAGCTTGAGGAAGATCGTGAACGGCAGGATGCACCGCAAGACCCCCTTTGGCCCGAAGCCGGGAGCCTTGACCGTGCGCACCGATACCTTGGTGCCCCTGGCCGTCTTGTGCGCCGTGCCGGTGCTTTCGGAGTAGATGTCCTTGAGGACCCCGTGGTCCCTCATGAACGCCATGGCCGCCGAGGTCATGCTGCCGCTCGTGGTCGGGCGGTAGCCGTCTTCGATCATCCGCCCAGGCAGGGCTCGGAACAGCAGGTAGAACAGGTCGTCCCCGTAGCCGCCCATCAGCGTGCCTGTCAGCAGCAAGGTCTTGCGAGCCTTCGCCGCCAGCACGCCCATAGCCTGACCCTGGGCACTGCCACCGTTCTTGTACTCGTGCGCCTCGTCCGCGATGCACAAGTCGAACGTGCCTTGCGGCAGATAGCGCTTGATGAACTCGGACGGCTGGTAGCCGCCTTCGCCAAAGCCGAACTCCATGTTCGCCATCGCTCTTTCCATGCGATGCGCCTGGCGGTCAGAGAAGACCAGTTCGCCGTTGCCATCCATCAAGTTGATGAACTCGTGGATGTTGTCGCCCAGCATCGACGCCAAGAACCCGTCGCCGAACTTCTGCATCAGCTTCTGCGCAGTGACTTCCCCGATCGTCGGGATGCGCTTCAAGGCTTTCAGCACGGCCGAGGACTGGTCGCTGCCGGACAGGCTGCGCGGGCGGATCAGTGTCCACAGGGGGGCGGCGCAATGGCTGCACTTCCTGCGGTATTCCTCGGCTTGGAGCGCGACCGGGTTGACCGGCTCGCCGTCGAGGTCGGTGATGACCGTGCCGCAGTCCGGGCACGCCGCCACGTTGCCGTGACGGGTACGCCGCTGGGTGAAGACGGGCTTCCAGTGGAACCCCATCCGCATCCTGACCCGGCCCAAGACAAAGAACTCCTGGCCCGTGGGCTGGACATTCAACTGCTCGCGCAGCTTGATGAGCTTGACGAGCGTGTCCGGCCCGTTGAGCACCCACACCTTGGCGCCTGCCACCGTCTCCTGGATCTCGCGCCGCCACTTGTAAACAAGGTGCGGCGGCGAAAGAACCAGGGTGCGGCGGTAGCCTTCGGCGTTGAGCACAGCGGCCGTGGCGATGCCGACGGTCGTCTTGCCGCAGCCCATTTCGCCATTGACGATCGCGGCGCGTTCGCCACGGTCGATCAGCAGCTCGGCGGCGGCGTGGACGACTTCGGCCTGGGCCGGGAACAGCTTGCGCTTGAGGCTGGCGACGACGAGTTGCCGGTGCGCCTGCGGCTGGCCGTTATAGACCGGCGGGTTGGCGCTATTGAGGGCGTCGAGCAGTTCGTCGCCGAACTCGCCGACGAAATCCTGAAGGCTCAGGGTCAGAGGGGAAGATTCCGCATCGAGCAGTTCGCCCTGTACGGGCGCGGCTTCAACGGCAGTGGTTTCGAGATCGAGGGACATGGTGATGCTCCAATGAAAAATGGGGCATGCACCACCCCCAGCGGGGCAATGGCATGCCCCGCAGTGGGAAGGAAATCGGCGCTTGGCCGAGGTGGTCGAAGTTGCCGGCCGTGGCGGCCTGCTGGTGAATCGTGCTCAGTCTTCGGACGGCAGCACGATGACGGTGGCGCTGCGCTGCGCATCGGTGACGATGCGGATGGCCAGCCCCGGATGGATCACGTAGCGGGATTCCAGCGATGCACCGGATTGCAGTGCAGTGCTGTTGGCCTGCCATTGCTGGATGTTGACGTCGCCCCAGTCGCCACGGGTGTGGCGCCTGAAGTACGGGATCGGGTCGAGGCGACCCGTTCGGACCAGGCGATCGATGCCCCTGCTGAAGATGAGCGCACCGATTGGAAACGCCAGCCTGTGGCAGTAGGTTTCAATGCGATGTGATGCCATGGGCTCCTCCTTGATGAGTCATTGAGCCACGACACCCCTGGCGGAGTGAAGTGGCTCCGGCAGGTGGATGAAGACGACAATGGTGCTGTCAGATCATGTCCCGTTCTTCGGGAAGCTGGATCACCGTGGTCTGGTGGTCCTCGCTGGTTTTGACGATCAACACCAGTTCGGGCGTGATCCTGAAGTGGGAGATCATCGGATCGTCCCCACGGATTGCGACATCGTTGGCTTGACGGGTGGCCTCATCGGTCTCGCCCCAGTCACCGCGCACATGGCGCTGGACAAGAGCCAAGGGGTCGATCAGGCCTTTGCGGGCCAGCCAATGCACCTTTTCGCTCAACTGCAACGTACCTGGTGCGAACAACGGTTGCTTCTGCGGCGCGGGCCGCTTGAACAGGCTTGAGAACATGGGTGTTTCTCCTTCGAGGTGGTACAGCAGGACGGCAGCGCGTCCGGTGGACTAACGGATGGTCAGGACCTCGCCCCGTGTCGCGGAGCCAGGCGTCATGTCCCACGCGCGGATGACGGGTACGAACTTGTCGGTGAGGATGCGGGTCTCGGCGATCGAGCCGTCTTCGCGTTCGGTGAATTCCCGCTGGAGCGTCTTGTCCTTGTGGGTGTCACCTTTGACGACGAGCACGCGGCCGGTCTTGGAGCGCACAACCCCCGAGATCGCGCCCGCGGCCAGAGCCAGGGCGAGATGCCAGTGGGACAAGGCACGCGCCGGCGGACGCAGCGACTGCTGCGCGGCCCCCAGGTGCGTGTCCAACGACGGCCAGAGGCCTTGCAGCCGGCCGACTTCATCGGCGAACTGCTCCGGCTCCATCGTCACGCGGAAGAAATGCTCCGGCTCGGCCGGACTGGCGGGGACGATGTACGGCAGGAACGGCCATTCGATCGGCAGCTCCTCGGCTTCGACTTCGCCAAGCCCAACCTGCAGCAGCAGATTGCGCACGGCCTTGAGACCATCGGGTGCCAGTTCACGCTGACGCACCCTGCGGCCGAAGATCACCACCTGCTTGAACTGCGTCTCCACCGCTCGGTAGATCCGCAGGTCCGTGTAGTGGCGCGTCAGCCAGCCGACCAGCTCCGCGTCGAGCACGTAGCCGGGGACGATGAAGACCAGCACGCCGCCGTACTGCAACAGCGACAGGCTGCGCTGGTAGAACAGCTTTTCGAGGCGGGCACGGCCCTGGCCCTGATAGCCGATGTTGCCGTTGACGTCCTTGGACAAGTCGCCATACGGCGGGTTGAGCCAGAGCAGCCCGAACGACTGCTTGGAGATCATCGTGTCCATCAGGTCCGCGTGCAGGCAGTGATCGATCAGGCCGCGGGCATGGCGTGCCCGCTCCGCGTCGAACTCGACGGCGAACGCCTTGGCCTGCTCGCGCCCAAGGGCATGAGCGGCTTCGGCGATCGCCACGCCTTCGCCGGCGCAGGGATCGAGGACGCACATCGGGCCATCGCTGGGCATCAGTGCGGTGAGGGCTCTTTCGAGGGTGGGTTCATCCGTGGGGAAGTACCCGTTCTTCACGAAATTGCGGGCGAGCCGCGGGAACATGAGGGCCATGGAAGTCTCCTGGTTGGCGGGGATGAAGTGCGAAAGCACGCCTTGGCGTGCTCTCGCGGGTGGGTCAAGCCGCTACCGCTTCCGGCGTCCAAATCTTGGCCGGATACGGATAGGCGGTGAGCACGTCACTGCGGATCAGGGAGCCCAGCGCCAGGGTCAGCGCCGGCACGTCGATGGCGAGCCGATGGCCTTCCAGCGGCCCGAGGGCGAACGGAAGGCGGGCCAGCATCTCGCGGGTCTGTAACAGCTCCAGCACGGTTTCGCGCCAGTGGTCGAGCAGCGGCAGTGGGCAGGTGTCCCGTACCAGTATCCACAGGCGGTCAAGCCGGTGGGCGCTGCCCTTGGGCAGCAATGCCAGTGCGCTGGCGTTGGCCTTGTCGGGTTTGACGCAGCGGCGGTCGAACAGCCACACGTTGGACAGCGAACCGAACAGCGTTCGCCGGTAGGCGCGGGTCATGCGCTTTTCCAGGCGATCGACGTTGCCGACGAATACCGGGACGCTGCCGCCCTGGTCGGTGATGACGTGGAACTGGTCCAGGCCCTGCTCGTCGCGCCCGAGGGTCAGACGAGCGAGGAACTGCTGGATGGCGGTGTCGCGCGCCCAGATCGACAGGAAGATCAGATTGCCCTGGTCATCGCCGACGCAAGCGTCGGCCATCACGTCGGAGCATTCGTCGATCCGATACAGCGTGGTGGAAGAAGTGTTTGCGGGCATGGTGGTGTCCTCGGATGAACGGGAACAGCACCGCCCGCTGGGGCAAGTACTGCCCCAGGGGGTGGAAGAAAACCGCTCAGTCCGGCTCGAACTGCCGGGTGTGCGGGTTGAAGTGAAGCGCCTCATCTACCGAAGTGATTGGCGTGAAGCCCTCCAGGTAGATGTTGTTGAGGTACTGGTCGCGGTAGGCCAGTGCCTGCCGCCCCTGTTCGTCGGTGAGGCCGTTGCTGATGAAGTACTCCAGCATTTCCTCGTCGGAAGAAACTTCGTCGTTGGACAAACTCCCTTCAACGAGCTTCAGCAGCAAGGGCGGGAGCGCAGCCAGGATCGGGTCCATGTCGGTTCCTCCTGGCTCAGGCCATCAGCGCTGCGGTGGGTGCCGCAGGTGCCATGGGTGTGCGCCGCCGCGCGTGGTAGGCGCGAACGCCTGCACGCCAGTCGGCGGACTGTTCTGGTGCGAGGTCCAGATAGGACAGCGGGCACGAGTAGTAGTACGGGTGCATGGACTCGTCCAGCGGCTTGTAGCCCCACTGACCGCCGCTGCGTTCGAGAAGATCGCAGCGGATGTAGCGCAGGGATTGGCCCGGCGCCAGATGACGATGCACGCCTTCGACCTTGGCCGTCACTTCCGTGACGGACCAGAGGACGTTGCCGCGCAGCGCGTGGGCAATGACCTTGACGCTGGCGCGCTCGGTCTCTTGCGGTGCGATCAGTTCCGCGATCAGTTCAGATCGCGATTGGGGGGAAAAATACCAGCCCATGAGAGGCCTCCTGAAGAATGGAGCCGGAGGCCTCCCCGTGGGGGAGAACCCCCAGCGGGTGATGGAATGCCGCGCGTGCGGCGAAGGAACCTATGCTTTGCCCTTAGTCCCAGTCGTCATCGTCGCGATCACAACCGGCCGGGCAGTAGCCGAACTCGATCCCGTGAGAGCAATAGCCATGCTCCGCATTCCAGTCCTGGGTTTCCTGCCTTTCGGCAGGCGTTGCGTAGTCCCATTCCCGGGCTGCGATTTCCAGCGCTTGAGTGCGCTGGTCCTGCGGCAATCGACTGGCTTGCGCGTCGATTTCCGAACTGAAAAGCGTGACCCAATGATCCCAGGACAGGCCGCAACCACGCTGGGCGTGCTCGGCGGCCGTCTTGCAGACAGCGCGCCAGGCGGTTTCGTCCAGCGTGGAATGAGGTGCATCGCAAGCGATGGTGGACATGATGGAGACCTCCAGAAGAAAGCCGGAGCCTCCCCCGCATGGGGAAGGAACCCCGGCGGGTGGATGAAGAACACCGCAGGTGCGGCGTCTGCGATCACGCAGGTTGCAGTTCGGCCTGGCGGCTCCACTCCTGCGTCTTGAAGTCCAGCGTGTAGCCCAGTTTGCCCAGGCGGGCGATCTGCGCGCGCAAGGTGCGGCGGTCGATGGTCGAATCCAGTTTCACGGACTCACCCAGCGGCCAGAGCAGCCCGAACAGTGCGGCGTCGCCATCTTCGGTGCTGCCGGGGGCAGCAGCCGCAGCGGGCGTCGGCGCATCCACGCCGAAAGGCGTGGTATCGACCATCGGGTCCGCGGACGCCTGCACGGATGCGGGCTTGGCGGGTCTGGATGCCTTGGCGGGCTTGGCCGGCGTTGCCGCAGGCTGCGCCCCCAGTTCTTCATCGAGCGGATCGATGTCCTGGGTGGAAAAGCTGCGAATATCGTCGCGGCTCAGTTTGTCAACGCCGAAGAGCGTCATTCCATCCAAGTTGCAACGAATCTCGAACTTGATACCGCCCCGCATGGGGATCGGATTCGGAAAGATGTAGCGGATCACGAACTCCCCGTCGTACTTGCCTTCGGGGTATTGCTCCAGCTCCGCGTCCTTCACCGCGAAGTTTCCGATAGGAGTGACGAGGTAGCCGACGCAGAACGGACCATTGCGGCCGTGGATTGTGCGAATCGAAAGCTGACCCGATACGACGATGGGCGGGACTGACCTTGCGGATGCCGATGTGACTGCCATGATGGTTCTCCTTGGGGAATAGGAAAAAGGCAAGGCCCCGTGAGGGGCCATGCCGGATCAGAACGAAGCAGCCAATGCCGGCTCCTGCTCCTCGACTTCACCTGCGGGCTCGCGCTCGGCGGGCTCGACAGGCTGGTCGGCAGCGGTGTCGGCGGCAACCTCGGCTTCGGGCGCGGGTGCGTCCTCGGCTTGCGGCGCCTCGGCTTGCGCCTGGCTCGTCGGATAGACCTGGGTGCCGTCGATCTTGATGAGACCGATGTGGACCAGCGTCGATTCCAGGCTCGCTCCCGGTTCCCCGGCGCGCTCGCCCTTGGTGCGGATGTACGGATCGATCTTCATGTCGTTCAGACGGAAGGCGATCAGCACCTTGCGGTCCCCTTCGATGGCCTGCACGCACCGGCGAACTAGGTGCTCGGCTTCAGGGGTGGCGACGATGGTGTCGAAGTACCGATATTCCGGTTCACCGACAGGCCCGGCCAGTGCCGCGACGCAGCACGACAGGAACGGATCGCCATCCTTGGGGGAGACGTCCTTCGGACGGCTGAGGTAGCCGATGCCGCGGGTGATCAGCTCGTGCTGCTTGATCGAAGCCAGTTCGGCCCGGTCAAGC
Organism: Stenotrophomonas acidaminiphila; assembly: GCF_001431595.1. Taxonomy (GTDB): domain Bacteria; phylum Pseudomonadota; class Gammaproteobacteria; order Xanthomonadales; family Xanthomonadaceae; genus Stenotrophomonas; species Stenotrophomonas acidaminiphila. The sequence continues at coordinate 17,684 of NZ_LDJO01000018.1, read as the reverse complement.
GGCTCGGCCTTCAGCAGTCGCGCCTTCAGAGACGCGGCGGCCTGGCCCTTGTGCTCACCCTTGTCGCGGATGTACGCATCGCCCCAGAGGTCGCCGAGGCGGAAGCGCACCAGCGGCCGCTGCTTGGGATCGTCAACGCCGATGTAGCGCTCGACCAGTTTCTTGGCCTCGGCACCCGAGACCTTGACGTCGAAGTAGCGGTAGCTGGGGTCCTTGGCGGAACCGACCAGTGCGGCGATGGTGCATGCCAGAAAGGGCTGCGCGCGGCGGCCGCCCCGGACGGGAACCTCGCGGGCTCGCTGGATGTAGCCGATGCCCGAGGTGTGGAGGTCGAAATACGATTTCTCGTTGGACGTGGTGCTCATGGTGAATCTCCATTGGGATGAAGCGGAGACACACCGGCCCCACGCATGCGGGGAAAGGTGCGTAACCCCGCGGTGGGTTGATAAGGCGAAAGCATCCGCCACCAGAGACTGGTGGCCGCTCGCGGACGGATGCGGTGCGAGCTGGCTCGGTCACGCAGTGGGAACTGCGTCGCAACCTCGAAGACCGATGGTTGCCTGGCATGTCGCTGACAACGTCAGCAGGCATGGGGGCAGCATGTCCGGGCCTCGCGCGCGCGGCAGCAATCAATCGGCATCCGGGCGTTTCCCTTTGTCCGCACCGCCCGGTGCTTGCCACAAGCACTTAGGGCCGCGCAGGTGGTCGGGGGTGTCAGCGCGAGGACGGCTGGGGCGACTCCAGGCACCGCCGCCGCGCGTTCCGAGCAAATGCCAGCCGGCGGCGCGCAGGCTGGCACCACCTTCATCGAGCAAGGTGTAGGTGATCAGCCGCGTGTAGCCCAAGGCCTTGGCCGCCTTCCAGGCCGCGCCGTAGAGCTTGCTGCAGGCGTTCGGTGCGCCATCGGTGCAGAGCCGGGTGACTTCGAGCGTCCAGCCGTCATCCAGGTGGCGGGCGACCGGGCGGCCGACGATGGCCACGCCGCAGATGCCATCGGTGGCGGACAGCGTGACCGCCAGGGCGAACTTCGCTCCCTGAACCGGACGGTGGTGGCGGTGGTGCTTCTGCACGAAGGCATTGGCACAGCGCAGGGATACCGGCAGCAGTCGCAGCGATGGCGAGGTCGATGGCCCGGCCATGGCCGTCAATCACCGCAGAAGCAGGCGATCGGTTCCTCGGCGTCGTCGAACAGGTCGCCCTGGTCGGCGGCGAAGCGTGCCAGGTCGGCGTAGCTCGGGCCATCGGCGCGAAACCGGGCGCCGCTGGGCTTGCTCGCCAGGTTCAGCGATTCCATGCGAATCCACCACACCGCGGCCTCGGGTCGAGCCTTGATGAGGGCCAGGCGCTGCCCGCGCGGCTTCAGGAAACACAGGTCGCAGTTGCCTTCGAGCGTGCGCCCGTTCACCGTCAGCAGGTCGAGGTCGAACGCTTGCGCCTGCCAGAACGCGCCCACGTCGCGCACGGTGACGCCTGCGTCCGCCAGGGGCATGCACATGGTCTCGTGGATCGATTCGGTGGAATGGCCGCGCGCGCGAATCTTGGCGACGCGACGCTGCTCGTCGGCGCGGATGCCGATCATCTGGTCCCAGTCCGTCCAGCCCAGATGCCGCAGGTAGCGGTGCATCGGTCGAATCTTCAGGCTGGTCGTGCAGCCGCGCGCGACGGGATTGGGCAGGTACTGACGCTTGCGGATCAGCGCCTCGAACGGCTCGCCCTGACGGCTGGCCCGATCGAAGTCCACCAGCGTGAAGCCTGGCTCCGTGGGCAGATATTCCAGCCAGCGTATCGGCACCTGCCAGTGCCCGGCGCAGTCGCGCACAAAGCGCAGGGTCGCTTCCACCTCCTTGCCGGTGTTGGCGAAGCAGACCACGGTGTCGGCAGGCAGGCCGCCATTGGCCTGCAATACGCGCCAGAGCATGTAGGCGCTGGTGCGCCCGCCCGAGAAGCTGATGCAGGTCGGTTGGGTGATCTTGAACGGGTCGTGCATGCGGTCGTCTCCGTGGGTAGGTCGGCGGGCGAGCCGACGCGGCGGGCCATGGCGGCCGGAGACGAGCACGCACGCGGCGAAGGCCGCAGTGCGGAAAAAAGGAAGCCCCCAAGAAGGGGGCCGTGAGGGGATGGTGGTAGTCGTTGCGCTACACCGATGGCACCACCTCCAGCGACAGGTGCGTCGTGGTGGCAGACAGCATCAGATCGTCCGTGCCGTGCAGGATGCGTGCGAAGACGTCTTCCTTCGGGTCGAAGAACTCGCCGAAGTCGTCGCCACCCAGCTCGGCGCGCGCCAGTTCCCACCAGTCGTCAAACGGGTCGGTATCCGGGTTGCAGCCGACGGCATAGGCCAGCAGCTTCACGCGGCCATCGGGACGGCGCTCTCCCTGCTCGGCGAGGAAGTACACGCCCTGGTCCTTGGCGAGGACGACGCGGCATTGGTTGGCAACGGCCTCGGCCAGCACGGGGCGCAGGTCGGAGCCTTTGAATCGCAGTGACATGGTTGATCTCCTGAAGAAAAAGGCCCTCCACCCGAATAGATGGAAGGCCCATGGCGGCAAGTCGCCGGTAGGCTGCGATCAGCCGTAGCGCCGCTTGGTTGCCTTGGCGTCGATGACGCTCACGTCGATCAGACGCCAGCGTCCGTCGTCGATAAGCCGCTCCAACACTTCACCGAGCATGTCGAAATACACCTCGTCGTGCCGATCGACCAGTTCACCGTCGCGGCGCATCTCCACCACGTAGGTGTCGCCGCCGCGGTCGTAGAGGATCGTCACCTGGCCCTCGAACTTCGCGGTCGAAACCGTGAAGCTGATTGCCGGGGGCGTCTCGATGATCTTGGACGGCTTCGGATCGACCCAGGTGAAGTCGCGGGCGCCCGCATCGACCAGCATGTGGGTGATGCGCCGGAACCCGTCGGGAGCCGGCATTTCCTCCAACTGCTGGATGAGCTGCCCCAGTTCCATGCACTGCGGCTCGGGGATGGGCAGCTTGGCAGGCGCGGAGCCGAGGATGTGCCTGGTGATGGTGTAGGGAACACCGTCCGCGGTCTTCTCGGTGATCACTTCCGGGGTGTCCGCGCGCAGGCCGTCGAAGCGGCGGCGGGCATACGGTTGGACATGCACCTTGGCGCCTTCGCTGGGAACGGTAGTCACCAGGTTGGGATCGAGCACCGCGAACTCGCTGGGCTTGAGCTTGACGACGATGGCGTCGTCGTTGGCCGCGACCACCTTGCCGTCGAAGGGCTTGGGATCGATGGCAAAGCCCAGCGTCGAGGATTGCGGCTGATCATCGAAAAAGCGGTACTTGATCGACCGCACGTTGCGGGGCACATGGCCTGCGACAAGCGAAGGCATCATGGTTTTGATGAGGGAACGGTCCATGGGAATCTCCTTGAGGAAGAACAAGGGATTCCCCGCCCGCAAGGGAGAGGTCCCTTGTGGGTAGATGGACGCGGTGCGTCCGTAGGAAGAAACGACCAGCACGGCTTCCCGTGCTTGCAGCCTCGAAGGTCTCGGCTGCCTGGGCATGTGTCGGCAACACCGACGAACATGGGGTAAGGATGGCCCTAGAGTGCTCGGCCGGCCTGCATGAAACGGCACCACACCGCACCCGGTTTCTTCCTATGGTCTATGCCATTTGCTTCCTCAGGATTTCATGATGCTGTCTTCTGGAACAGGCAGAAAACGAACTGCTGCACTGTCCCGAAGGGCGTGTGATGCGCCTGGCGCTCCTGCCGCAGCATCGTGAAGGCATCGCCGAACTGCGCATGCAGCTCGTCCGGGCTGTAGCGCGTCACCGGCAAGCCGCTGCACTGCTGCGGCCCGTCGTCCGCGAAGGTGGCGATGATGGCGAAGCCGCCCGGCCGCAGGGCATGCAGCATCGTCCGCACATAGGCTTGGCGCTCCTGCGGCGCCGTCAGGAAGTGGAATACCGCCCGGTCGTGCCACAGGTCGTAGGCCAGCGCGGGCAACTCGACCTTTGTAATGTCCCCGACCATCCAGGCCACCGCCTGGGCGCGCTCGCCCAACCGCGCCTGGGATGCCGCCAGCGCGGCACCCGACAGATCCAGCACGGTGAGGCTGGTATGGCCCTTGTCCAGCAGGTCGTCCACCAGCGTCGAGGCACCGCCGCCCACGTCGATGATCGGCACATCGAGCGGCACGCCGGTTTCCCGGATCAGCACCAGTGAGTGGCTGGCGTGCGGCTGGAACCAGCTCACGCCGGTCGGCTCCTTGGTCCGATAGACGTGATCCCAATGCTCTCTGGATGGCATTTCCTGTTCTCCCGCGCCGCAGGCGCTACGCGGCCGGTGGCGAAGTGTCGAAGTCCACCACCAGCGGCTCGCGCCCGCACGAGCGCACGAAGGCCACCAGTTCCTGCGGCGCCAGCCCGACGCTCTCGGTCTGCCGCAGCGGATGGAAGTTCAATTGCGCATCGCCCATCAGCGAGGCATCGATCACCACCGTCACCAAGCCTTCCTCGTCCTGCATCAGGCCCAGTGGCGTCAGCGCGCCCGGCTGCACGCCCAGCAGCGCCTGCATGCGCTCGCCGGCCACGAAACTCAGGTGCCCCTTGCCGCCCACCAGCGCGGAAACCGCCTTCAGATCCAGCGTCCGGTCCTCATGGATCGCCAGCAGGAAGTGCCGGCCCTTCTTGTCCTTGAGCAGCAGGTTCTTGGTGAATGTCCCGGCCATGGCGCCGCGCAGCGCCTTGCCTTCCTCGACGGTCGCGTGCTCGGGATAAGGCACCACCTTCGCGTCGATGCCCAAAGATGCGAAGCGCTCGAACAGGCAGCGGTAGGCGGTTTCATCGGTCGTTTCCCGGTTCATGCGCCCACCTTCGCGGCTTTCGACCGCTGACGCATCCCCAGCCACAGCAGCGACAGCGCCGCCAGCGCCAGCCACGGGATCAGTGCCAGGTTCATGGTCTGCCAGCCCAGGGCTTGCAGCAGCCCGCCCGCGCTGAAAGAGCAGGTCAGGCCGACAACGAAGATCGTCATGTCATTGATGGCCTGCGCACGCCCCTTCTCGGCAGCGTTGTAGGTGTCGGTCAACAGCGTCGTGCCGCCGATGTACATGAAGTTCCAGCCCACACCCAGCAGCACGAGCGCGCTGGCGAAGGAGCCAAAGCCCGTGCCGGTGAGCGTCGTCAGGATGTGCGCGATGAACAGCACCACGCCCGTGAGCATGATGCGCAGCACGCCGAAGCGCGCGATCAGCGAGCCGGTGAAGAACGACGGCAGGAACATGCCCAGCACGTGCAACTGGATCACCGTGGCCGCCGCACCCAGTTCGTGGTGATGTAGCCGCATGGCGATGGGCGTCGCCGTCATCGCCAGGATCATGATGCCGTAGCCCGTGGCGGCGCCGAACAGCGCCACGAGATAGGCGGGCTGCGCGACGATCTGCTGCCAGGGTCGGCCCTTGTCCACCGGGCCGGTAGACGCGGCAGGCGCAGGGATGTGCAGGTTCAGCAGCACGCCCGCCGCCACCATCGACACCACGGCCAGGATCAGGAAGGAACCCAGGTACTCGGGCGAGAGCAGCGGCCCGCCCAGCCTTGCCAGCAACGGCCCGGCCAGCGCTGCGACCACGCCGCCGGCCATCACCAGCGAGATCGCGCGTGGGCGGAAAGCCGCGTCCGCCACTTCGCTGGCCGCGAAACGGTAGAACTGCGCGAACGCCTGGTAGCAGCCCACCAGGAAGGTGCCGAAGGACAGCAGCGGCAGCGAAGCCTGATGGATGCCCCAGGCACCCACCAGGCCCCCCGCCACGCCCAGCGTCGTGCCGATCAGGAACCCGGCCCGGCGGCCGGCGCGGGCCATCCACATCGAGGCCGGAAACATCATCGTGGCCGTGCCGAGGAACATGGTGGCGATGGGCAGCGTGGCCCAGCGCGGCGATGCGGCGATCTGCCCGCCGGCCAGGCCGCCGACGGTCATCACCATCACCGACACGATCTGGAACAGGGCCTGCGCGCAGGCCAGGATCAGCACCTGGCGGTGCATGGGGTTCTTGAGCATGAGTTTCTTCGCGTTGTTGTTCGATTCATCGACTCGCGATGGCGCGCAGGCGCTCGGCCACGGCGTCGATCTCGGCTTGCGTGGTGCCGCGTCCCAGGCTGAAGCGCACTGCGCCCATGCCGACCGGCTCGGGCACGCCCATGGCGGCCAGCACGGGCGAGAGTTCCACACGGCCCGCATGGCAGGCCGAGCCGGTGGATGCGGCCACGCCGTCCAGATGAGCCAGTACCTCGGCGCCGATGCGGCCGGCGAAGTTCACGTTCAGCGTGTTGGGCAGCCGGTGCTCGGCGTGGCCGTTGAGCACCACGCGCTCACCGAAGATCGCTTGCAGCGCTTGCCAGAAGTGATCGCGCAAGGCGCGCAAGCGCTCCGGCTCACCAACATCGAGATTCGTTCTCGCCAGTTCGCAGGCCGCGCCCAGCGCCGCAGCCATCAGCACGCTCTCGGTGCCGGCGCGGCGGCCCGCCTCGTGGCCGGCGCCGTGGATCAGCGGCTCCAGCGCCGTGCCGCGCCGCACGTACAGCGCGCCTATACCCTTAGGCGCGTAGAGCTTGTGCCCGGCGATGCTCAGCAGGTCCACGCCGAGGTCGTCCACCTTCGTCGGCAGCTTGCCGACGGACTGCGCCGCATCGGTGTGGAAGCGGATGCCGTGTTCGCGAGCGATGGTGCCGATGACCTTGATGGGTTGCAGCGTGCCCGTCTCGTTGTTCGCGTGCATGACGCTGACGAGCACAGTGCGCGGTGTGATGGCGCGGCGCACCGCCTCGGGATCGACCCGGCCCGTGCCATCCACCGGCAGCCGCGTGACGCTCGCCCCCAGTCGCTCCAGAAAGGCCAGTGGCTGCAACACCGCCGGATGCTCCGTGGCCTCGGTGATGATGTGCTCGCCGCGCTCGCGCAGCGCGAAGAAGCTGCCCTTGAGCGCGAGGTTGTTGGCCTCGCTGCCGCCGCTGGTGAAGACGATCTCATCCGGCGACGCGCCCAGCAGCCCCGCCACCTGGGCGCGAGCATGTTCCAGGGCCGCCTTGGCTGGGGTGCTGGCCCAATGGCCGCTGGATGGGTTCCCGTAGGCCGTCTCCAGCAGCGGCAGCATGGCCGCCTGCACTTCCGGCGCGATGGGCGTGCTGGCGTTGTAGTCGAGGTAGATGCCGGCCATCAGAACACCAGCACCTTGTCGGCGGCCACGGTGGCGGCGGCCAGTTCATCCATCGTGCTGCGGCGTGCGCCGGGCATCACTTCCTCGTCCTTGATGCCGCGCGCATCCAGGCAGGTGCCGCACAGGAGCACCTCGCCCTGGGCATTGTTCGTCACGCGGCGCAGCATGCGTTCAACGTTGTAGTAGCCGTCGGGGGTCTTCTGACCGGCCTTGCAGCCGGAGACGGCATCGGCCATCAGGAACACGCTGACGTGGTTGGCCGCGTCCTTGAGCAGCGTGGAAGCCAAGCGCAAGGCGTTGTACATGCGCTCGGTGCCGTAGGGCGGGTCGTTGATGATGAGGAGGGTTTTCATGGAGGCCCCAGCGGAGAAAATGGCTTTTGTCCGGGATGGCTTGATGCTGGGCAGCAATCATGCCATCATTCAATCAATGTGTTGATTGTGTAATTGTGAAATCCATGTTGTCAACCTCATCCGAAAGCCCCAAGCACGTGGTGTTCGAGAACCTGGCCGCCGTGGCGCAAGCGCTGGGCCATGCGCATCGGCTCGAACTGCTCGAAGGCATGGCGCAGGGGCCGCGCAGCGTCGAAGACCTGGCCGGACTGGTCGGCCTGTCGATGGCCAACGCCTCACGCCACCTGCAACTGCTGCGGCGCGCGCGGCTGGTGGAGGCCGAACGCCAGGGCAAGCGGGTCTTCTATCGCCTGGCGGGCGATGTGGAGGTGGTGGCGCTGCTCAAGGCGCTGGGCCGCGTGGGCGAGCGCAACATCGCAGAGGTACGCGGCGTGATGCGCGACTTCTTCCATGACCGTGACGCGCTGGAAGCCGTTTCGCGCGAAGAACTGGCCGAGCGCCTGAATGCCGGCCAGGTGACGGTGCTGGACGTGCGCCCGGAAGCGGAATACGCGCTGGGCCACGTGGCGGGTGCCATCAACATCCCGGCCGACGAGCTGGAGCGTCGCCTGGCGGACTTGCCCAAGGGCCACGAAATCATTGCCTACTGCCGTGGGCCGTACTGCGTGATGTCCTTCGAGGCCGTGGCGGCGCTGCGCGCCAAGGGCTTCAAGGTGCGACGGCTCGAAGACGGCTTCCCGGAGTGGAAGGCGGCCGGGCTGGCCGTGGAGGCTTGAGCCTCGCCGTTGTGCAATCAAGGATCGACATGCAAGCCATCCAAGATCATTACCCGGCCGAATTCGCGCACTGCTACGGCTGCGGGCCAGCCAACCCCCAGGGGCTCCATCTCAAGAGCTTCATCGAGGGCGAGCGCACCCATGCGCGCTTCTCGCCGGCGACGATGTACAGCGGCGGCTATCCGGGCAACGTCTATGGCGGCATGCTGGCCTCGCTGCTGGACTGCCACGGCACCGCCAGCGCGGCGGCCTTCGCATACCGGGTGCAAGGTCGCGTCATGGGGGATGGTGGCCCGCCGATCCGCTTTGTCACCGGCTCGCTGAAAGTGGACTACCGGCGGCCCACGCCGCTGGGCGTCGAATTGCTCATCGAGGGCACGCTACGTTCGCTGGAGGGGCGCAAGGCCATCATCGATTTGACACTCAGCGCCGGCGGCGAGGTGTGCGTCACAGGCGAGATGGTGGCCGTGCAATTCGCGGCGAAAGCCTGAAAACAAGCAGCCCCTCGGATGAGGGGCTGGCAGGTCAGGCTTCGTACACGAAGTAGTGCTCGCGCTGACGAGGGAAGAAGACATGCTTCCATGTGTCGCCGCTGGTGTTGCCACCGTCGAAGACGACCATTTCGTAGTCATCAATGTCGGTGTCCATCAGGTCGGCGCTGACGATATGGCGCATGTGCAGCGCGCCGTGCGTGCGCTCGAATACCAGGATCTGGCCGATGGCGTCGTCCTGGCTCATGGCGTTGACGCAGGCTCCAAGCTGATGCTCGAAGTCGGCTGCGGGCGAGATGAGGTCGGGGAACATGAGGTTGCGCCTATGAAAATGGACCAGCCCGGCTCCTGGGGGAAACGGGCTGGCATGGGGGGACAATGAGGAAGGCCGGCGTGTCGCGCGGCTGCTAGGACTCGGCCAGCGGCAGGCCCAGCAGCGCGGGTGCGTCGGCGTCGAGGATCAGAATGCGCACATCGGCCTGGCCGGCCAGTTCAAGGATGTTTGCCAGGTCCTCCGGCATGCCCTTGTTCCGGTGCTCCTGCCGAAGCTGCTCGGCGGTGATGCCCTCGGCGTGCTCCAGGTTCTGGTCCGTCCAGGGCGTGGAGATCAGCTTGACGCCGATCGCCGGGCTGTACGGCACACGGAAGGCGATGAACAGCATGGCCTCCGGCGTGGCGATGTCCGCCAGGTCGGCGAGGTAGTGCCAGGTATCGACCGTGATGTGCTCGCGGCTGATCTCCCAGCACCGGCTGTAGTAGCCGGTCTCGAAAGTCAGGCGCTGCACCACTTCCCGCGCAGCCTCGGCCGAATAGGCATCGCCGACGTGGACTGGGCGACCGTCGAAGTCCTCGCCATGGATGGCATAGACCACGGCACCAATCACGCCTTCGCCGCTGACGCCTTCACCGGCGTCGCATTCGGCCAGCACGTCGTCGCTCAAGGGTTCAGGGCCATTGCTGACCACGGCGAAATCGTTGGTGACGATGCAGGACGATGAAACCAGTTCTTCGTCGGAAAGGAATTGCTGGCTCGCGTGGATGTTGCGCCAGACATGCGGGCTTCCATCGTCGTAGCTGATGCACAGCGTGCGGACGATTTTCAGATTCCAGTAGCCGCGAAGGAAGGGATTAGGATTCTGGGACATGGGATCTCTCCAGATTGAATAATGGAGCCAATCCCCGCCACCGGGAATTGGACCCGGTGGGTTGAAAAATGGAAAAAGCGTCAGGCAGCGCCGACCATGGCGTTGTCAGCACTGCGCTGGACTACGGGAAACAAAATGAGGGGCACGGCCTCGTGGGCGCGTGCCCCTCGTGGGGAGTGAACGAAGACGTGGTGGTGTGCCGGAGACCGGCTCACCAGCCGTTGTAGTTCACGAGCAGGTCGGCGAGGACCTTACGGCGTTGCAGGTCGAGACCGTCGAAGTCCGACAGTCCGTTGAAGTGGCAGCGCTTGAGCATGGCACCGCCCTCGCGCGCGTTGTAGAAGCTGACCATGGCGGACAGGAACATGCGTTCGCCGCTGCTCAGGACGCCGAGGGCATCGTTGAGCCGCAGCATGTTGGGACGCAGATCCCACTTGCTCTTGGCCTGGTTCAGACCTTCACGGGTGCCGTCACCGAACCATTCGGGGCCAGCGATCTCGACACCGCGCTTCCAGGCCTCGAAGAAGGCTTGGGGCGCGGCCGCGAAATGCTGTTCTTCCCGCATGATCTGATCGACGACTTCCCGTGGCAGTAGCTGGTTCATGACGTGATTCCTCCAGTTGGATCAGGGAATGGCGAGCTGGGACCAGCCGCCTCTTTCGAGGGCACGTTGAGCCGCGGCATGGCTGCGGAAGTACTCGCGGGATTCCCGCGAAACGGGCCCTTCGGTATCGCGCGTGCCGATGTAGTGACCGGCGGCGCTTTGCAGGACTTCGAGCGGCAGGAACTTGCCGCAGTAGGTCGAGGCCAATTGGCCGAAAGAGGCTTGCTGGGACATGGACGGGCTCCTTGGAAAAGCGGGGCCTCGTCCCTCACGGGATGGCAGCTCCCGCACGCGGTTGAAAAAATGCATCAGCGTCATGGGGACGCGCGTCCGCAGACTTGATGCGATGCGGACTGGTGGGCAACGCGGGAGAGACCCGCGGCAGCTTGAAACCCTGGCTGCTGGCATGTGCTGACGAATCAGCGAACATGCGGGCAGCTTCGTGCGCGGGCCGCGTCGCGTCAGTTGGAAAACGGCATCCGGCCCACCCCCGATTGATGCGCGCAGAGAAAAAGAAACCCCGCATCGAGTGCGGGGCTGCCAGGAGAGTGCGTCGGTGCTGGGTCAGTCGGGCTTGTCGCCCAGGACATGCTGCTTCCACAGGTCGAATGCCTGCTCGGGCGCAAGCTCGGCGAGGATGACGATGGGCTGGGCCTGCCGAGCGCGCAGCGAAGCGAAGTACGCCTTGCGGTCAGCAATGGCCTTGAGCTTGATGCCCTTGATGAACAGCAATTTGCCGTCCTTGATGAACAGCACCTTGTTGCCGATGTCGCGGTTGAACGCGGCTCGCACCTTGCGTTCCGCGTGCATGGCGTCGGCAAGTTCATCGACCAGGAAGTCGAGCGTCATGTCGATGTAGTGAGGGTCTTCGCCCTCCTGGCCGAGGTTGAGCGGCGCAGGCGGCAGGCCCTTGGCGAAGGCTTCGGCCTGAGCCAGCAACGCCGCCTTGCCGCTGAGCGCGTGCAGGAACGTCGAGCCGCCGTGGCCGTCGTTGCGGGCCTCGGCGATGGGAGTGCCGTCGAACACGACGGTGGCGCTGAAGCACATCGTTTCTTCGCTGGCGAAATCTGCCACCTTGAGGCTCTTCAGCGTGATGCGGTTTTGCTTGGTGATGTTGTCCATGGGAAGTCCTGAAATCGACCGGGTGGCGACATGCCCCTGACGGGACGTGGCGGCCATCCCGTGGGTTGGAGAAAGAGGCATCGGTGCCCCGGTGGGCAGCGTTCGCCGGTGAGATGCCGAGGCGAACTGGCGGGTGGCGCGGGTGGAACCCGCGGCAGCCTTGACACCCTGGCTGCGGGCTGCTGCCAATACATCGGCAATGCAGGAGGGAGAATGGCGCGGCCCGCAGGCTGCGTCGCCGATCAATCCGAAGCGGTCGAGCCCGTCTTGTGCAGGTACTGCACCAGGCGCTGGCCCAGCCATGCCATGCACGGTACAGCCATGGAGTTGCCGATCGCCTTGTAGCGTGGAGCGTCGGCGGCGGGCTTGCCGCGGTAGGTGATCAGCGTGTAGTCGTCGGGCATGCCTTGCAGCCGCTCGCACTCCACGGGCATCAGCCGCCGCACCCGCCAGTGCGACCAGTCGCCGGGGCCAGGGCCGTTCCAGTCGTAGCGGAAATGCGCCTCGAAGTCGGGAGCCAGCACATGGGGCTTGTCCGCGCCGCCGCCGCTGGTGCGAAGTGCGCCCGCTACGGTGCCGCCCAACTCGGCGGCAAGGCCGTTCTCGCGGCCACGCAGAGATACGCAGGCCACCATCGGCACGCCGTAGCCCGGCTTGCCGTTGGACAGCACGGTGCAAGCCACCTGTCCATGGCCGGATTCGTAGCGCACTTCACCGCGGTTGTTCTGCGCGAAAGCGATGGCGGGCACGACACCGGCGTTCGCATGGCTGTTGCGATGGCCGCCAGCGCGCAGCGTCGGCGTCAGGTCGAACGTGGCATCGGCGCCGCTGCCCTGGGCAGTGAAGGCGATGATCGGAACACCCTTGCCGGTGCCATCCTCGCTGCTGCCCCTGCCGTTGTTGGCGGTGTCGAGGGTGTGGGCGATGCTGCCGACGACCGACTGCACCATGAACGTCTCGGTGCGAATGTCGTGCTTGGGGCCAGCGGCCATCAGGCACGCCGCCACATCGACGGGGCCAATGCCGCCGCTGAATCCGAACGTCGTCGTGACCCTGCCGTAGGGCTGCTTCAGCCCTGCGAATCCTGCAAGTCCTGCGCATGCGCCTGCTGCTTCAGCACCCGGTCCAGCATCGTGGGCAGCTTCTTGCCACGGCGCGCGGCCCGCACAAGAATCCCCGAGCAGGCCTGCGCGCTCAAAAAGTACTTCTGCGGGATCGAGGTCATCTCCACCACTTGCCACAAGAAACACGCGCTTGCGGCGTTGGGCGACACCGAAATATTGAGCGTCGAGCACGCGCCACGCGATGCGGCGGCGGGGTCCAGACACACAACCAGCGTGCGCCCACCGATCCCCTGGCGGCTGGAGCGCACGGCTTTCCCCGACCAGTGCCCCCAGGAAATGCCCGAAGGCATTGCTGCGGTCGTTGAGGACGCCGGGGACGTTTTCCCAGACGAGCGTGGCCGCCGGGCGGCGGTCTTGTTGGCGGGTTTGGTCGATGGCATTGGCAAGCTCCACATAGGCAAGGGAAAGGGCTCCGCGCGGGTCATCCAGCCCGCGCCGGCTACCTGCAACGCTGAACGACTGGCACGGCGTGCCGCCGACCAGGATGTCGGGCGCCGGCACGGTGCCGGCGCGCACCTGGCGGGCGATCGCGGTCATGTCGCCCAGGTTGGGCACGTGGGGGTAACGGTGGGCGAGCACGGCGCTCGGGAACGGCTCGATTTCGGCGAACCACACGGCTTCGAGGCCGAGGGGTTGCCAGGCGAGGCTCGCGGCCTCGATGCCGCTGCACACGCTGCCGTACAGCAGTGGCGCGGCCTGGGGCGCACCGCGTGAGGTGCGAGGTTGCGGGTTCATGTCGGGTCTCCTGTTCGTGTGGCCCTGGACCGTGTGGCCGGGCCGGGACGTTGATCGGCAGGAGAAAGGCGCCGAAGGCCGTGTGGCCTTCGGCTCGGGAGGACGGAACCACCCGTGGGCTGTTGCAGGCCCGGTCGTCGCTAGAACCGTCTGCTGTCAGCAATCGCACCCGGCGCATGTCGTGGTTGGCGCCGGCATCTTCTGGCGCACATCCGCGCACAAAAGGAGCCCAGTTTTTCGCCGTTGGGCACGGCATCGAATACCGCTGACCACGAAGGGTCTCCGGGTGGCTCGCAGGCCGGCAAGCCACCGGGGGACCCTTCGCAGAGGCGGAAAATGCTGATCAGCAGAACGCGCCGGGAAACCCCGGACATGGTTCGTGGAGAAGCTACCTTCAGGTCCCGCGGCTGGGGGACGGCTGGGCGGGACGCGCACACGGACAAGAGAAGGCGTTGCGCGCTGGGCGTCCCGCAGGGCGTGCGGGACATGGGCCACGCCGCCGATGGCGGGCACGGCTCTCGGGGAGCGGGGTCGGTCAGGAGCCCTTGCGGCCGCTACTGCGCGGGCGCGACGCACCGCGCTTGGACGTGCCGGAATCGACCGGCAGCGTGCCTTTGCAGTCGGGGTAGCGACTGCACGACCAGAAGGGGCCGGTCTTGCCGGTGCGCTGGCGCGTCGGTGCGCCGCACTGCGGACAAGCAGGCCCCTGGGGAACCTTGATGGACAGCGAGGTGCTGCCGTACTGCACGATCAGTTGCGAAATCCATGCGGCCTGCTTGCCGATGAACACATCCAGTGTGAGTTGTCCGGCCTCGATCATGTCGAGCGCCTGCTCCCACACGGCGGTGGTTCCGGGGTCGGCAATCGCCGCGGGTACGGCATCGATCAAGGTGAACGCCGCATCCGATGCGCGAATGGAGCGCCCCTTCTTCACGATGTAGCCGCGGGTGATCAGCCCGCTGATGATGTTGGCCCGTGTCGCCTCGGTGCCGATGCCGACCGTATCCTTGAGCTTCTGCTTCAGGCGCGGGTCCGTCACCAGCTTGGCGACCCCCTTCATGGACTTGACCAGTTCGCCCTGCGTGTACGGCTTGGGCGGCATCGTCTTGAGCGCCTTGATCTCGGCCTCGGCCACCTGGCACGCCATGCCCTCGCGCAGCGGGGGGAGTACCTGGCTGCGCGCCGTGGCTTCACCGTCCTCATCCGCTTGCGGTTCGGCCAGCACCAGGCGCCAACCCTGGGCGACCATCTGCTTTCCGGTGGCCGCCAACTTCTGTTGGCCGCAGGACAGCTCGGCGACAGTGCGGTCGAACTCGTGGTGAGGGAGGAACTGCGCCAGGTAGTGCGCCCGGATGAGCCGGTACACGGCCAGCTCCTTCTCGCTCATCGCAGAGAGGTTCGCGGGTTCGAGCGTCGGGATGATGCCGTGGTGGGCTGTCACTTTGCCGTCGTTCCAGGCGCGCGAGCGCTGGTAGCGGTCGAGTTGGCCCATGATCGGGCGCAGCGAGGGATCGGTCTTGAGCAGGCTGTCAAGGACAGTCGGCACTTCCGCGAACATGCTTTCGGGCAGGTAGCCGGAATCCGAACGCGGGTACGTTGTGGCCTTGTGTGTCTCGTACAAGGCCTGCGCGATTTCGAGGGTCTCTTGAACATCCAGCCCAAGCTGCTTGGAACAAACCTCCTGAAGCGTTCCCAGGTCGAACAGCAGCGGCGGACCTTCGCGCACGCGCTCGGTCTCGACTAATAGGACCTGGGCGCTGCCCGCAGCGCGGATCTGCTGCGCGGCCTGCTGGGCGATCGGCTGCTGCAGGCAGCGACCGGCGTCGTCGGTGCAGCCATCGGGCGGAACCCACTGCGCGCTGAAAGCCTGTCCACCTGCGGACAGGGACACGTCGATGGCCCAGAACGGCACCGACTTGAAGGCCGCGATCTCGCGGTCGCGGTCCACGACGAGCTTCAAGGTCGGCGTCTGGACGCGACCGACGGACAGCACGCCGTCGTAGCCGGCCTGACGCCCGAGCACCGTGAACAACCGGCTGAGGTTCATGCCCACGAGCCAGTCTGCGCGTGAGCGCGCAAGCGCCGAGTAGTACATCGGCAGCGTGTCGGATGAGGGCCGCAACTTGCCGAGCGCGGTGCGGATCGACGCATCGTTGAGCGCCGACAGCCATAGCCGCTCGATGGGGCCGCGGTAGCCGCACAGGTCGATGATCTCGCGGGCGATCAGCTCGCCCTCGCGGTCGGCATCGGTGGCGATGACCAGATGAGTCGCCTTCGCCAGAAGCGCTTTGACGACCTTGAATTGCGTGGCGGTCTTCGGTTTGACCTCGACCCGCCACTGCTGGGGAATGATGGGCAACTGCTCCAGCGACCAGCGCTTGAGCGCCGCGTCATAGACCTCGGGAGCTGCCGCTTCTACGAGATGGCCGATGCACCAGGTGACGGTGACGCCGGAGCCGCTGAGACAGCCTTCACCGCGCTGCGTCGCGCCGAGGATTCGACCAATGTCTTTGCCTTGCGATGGCTTCTCGCACAAGAACAGCCGCATGTCCGTCCATCCGAATTCCGTGGTTCATTGAGTTGCTGGAATCGAGGATGCCGAGCATCACCAGGGGCAGCAGCAAACAAGCCGCATGCGGTGGCGACCACTTTCATGGGATGGAATGGCCGGGACGGAAGTGGCGTGCGGCCGGGGGTGTGCGGGCCGGGAGCCACGATTTTTTGGAGCGCGCGGACGCCGGTAGACGTTGATGGAGCTATCCCCTGGGGATAGCTCGCGAGGGCGTGGGGCGACGGACGACTGCCGCCGCCCCATGCTGCATCACTTCCTGCGCTTCGGCTCCTTCGGCGCGGTCGGTTCCTGGGCGGCCTGGGAATTCGGCTGCGTGTCCTGCGCGGTCTCCTGCTGCCTGGGGCTGAGGGTCACCGACTCGATGCGGAACGGCAGGATGCCGACGCTGCGCGCGTTGATCTGCCAGGTCTCGCGCGGCTGATCCTCGTTGTCCGTCCAGGGTTCGCGCTCCATGCGGCCGACGACCAGCACGCGCATGCCTTTCTGGTACAGGTCCTTCCAGTGCGCGGCGTCGCGGTGCCAGATTTCCACCGGCGCCCAGAAGCCGCCGCGATCCTCGAAGTCGCCGCCCTTGGTGGGGACGGGGTTGTCGAAATACACGTTCAGCCGCAGCAAGCGCCGCGGTTCGTCGTTGCCGTTGGGAAACTCCCGGTACTCGGGGGGCGAACCGATGTTGCCTTCGCCAGAAAAATGCGTGCTCATGTTGCAATCTCCGTGGTGGTTGAAATACCCGCACCTGGTCGGCGGCGGGCGCGTGCTGGGGTGCCTGGCGCGATCACCGATCACGCATGGCGGATGGCATGGACTTGAGCCGGCGCAGGTAGGCGTCTTCCGCGTCGGCGGCCTTGCTGGCGCACTCCTGGGCCTGCCTGCCCAAGGTGTGCAACAGGCTGATCTGCATGTTCAGCGTGATGCGCTGAAGCTCGATCGCGTGCAGGTCGGCCAGGAGGTTGACCGGCGTGCTGGTGCTCGCCATCAGCTCCTGCCACAAGGCGACGCCCATGGCCGAGCGGTCGTGCTTGCGCCAGCGAAGAAACGCCGTGCCTGCGCCAGTGGTCTGCTGGGCCAGCTCGATTGAGAGCAGGTGGAAGGGATGCCCGACGGCCTGTGGCAGCACCTGTCGCTGCGCCAAGCCAATCAACTCGTCGCGCATGGCGAAGCACTGGCTGGCCCAGGCCTCCAAGTCCCCTTTACCTTTAAAGGGCTTTAAAAGGCCTTTTAGAGAGCCTGCGTGTTCCAGCCGCATGAAGGCGGTCTGTTGCAGCGGGCGGAAGTAGCGGGTGTCGCGGTTCGGGTCGCTCATGGCTGCGCGTCCTCGTCGGCGGCGGCCTCGGGTGCCTCGGTGGTGGCAACCTCGTCGGTGGGCGATGCGGCTGCGGCAGGACCGTCACCGCGCTGCTGCAGGCCACGGCGCACGATGGGCGGCGCGAACTTCGAGCGGCGCGTGCCTTCCAGCACGTCCTGCGGCAACTCGCCGAACTTCTCCAGCGCCGCCCGGGCTGCGGCGTTCTTCGCGGCGAAGTCGTCGCGGGTGCAGCCCGAGTAGCGGTACTGCTGGGCCAGCGAGAACAGGCTGCGCAGTGCATGGGCGCC
>NZ_LDJO01000017.1 GCF_001431595.1 Stenotrophomonas acidaminiphila | reverse complement strand
ACCTCAACACTGCATATTGTCGGCAGCGTCAGATGTGTTGACGAGATAGGTCAGTTCCTTGGTCAGCGCCATCGCCACCTGGCGCGGGCGCGCCAGCGAACGGGTCCGGCGCTTTGACAGCAGGTCCTTGATCTGCAGGCCGTAGTAGTCGGCCACGGTCTTCTGGATGTTGGGGATGCTGATCGCCTGCTGCTGGGCGCGCAGCAGGTCGCGCAGGGTTTCCTGGGCGAACTCGGTGGTGATCGCGCGGCCGGTGAAATTGGCGCGCGCGGTCAGCGTGTTGAGCGCGCCTTCCAGGTCGCGCACGTTGGAGCGCATCTTCTTGGCGATCAGGAACGCCACGTCATCGGGAATCTCGGCGCCGCGTTCGCGCGCCTTTGCCAGCACGATGGCCGCGCGGGTCTCGAAATCCGGCGGTTCGATCGCCACCGACAGGCCCCAGGCCAGGCGCGACTTCAGCCGCGCTTCCAGGCCCTCGACTTCGCGCGGGTAGCGGTCGCAGGTCAGGATGATCTGCTGCTTGCCGTCGAACAGCGCATTGAAGGTGTGGAAAAACTCCTCCTGGGTGCGGTCCTTGCCGGCAAAGAACTGGATGTCGTCGATCAGCAGCGCGTCCACCTGCTGGAACTGGCGCTTGAACTGGTCCATGGTCTTTTCCTGCAGCGCCCGGATCATGGCGCTGAAGAACTGCTCCGAACGCAGGTACAGCACCCGTGCGGCCGGGTTGGCCTGGCGCATCGCGTTGCCGGCGGCCAGCATCAGGTGGGTCTTGCCCAGGCCGGTGCCGCCGTACAGCAGCAGCGGGTTGTGCGCACGGTCGCCGGGCTTCTGCGCCGCCTGGAAAGCGGCGGCCAGGCCCAGCTGGTTGCTGCGGCCCTCGACGAAGTTGGCGAAGGTGTAGTGCGCGTCGAGGTTGCCGTTGAACGGCACTACCGGCGCGGCCGGCGCCATGCTGGTGGCCGGGGCCAGGGCGGCCACCGGTTCGACCGCGCGCGGGCGCGAACCGATTTCCAGCTGCACGTCGGTGATGTCGGCGAAATAGCGCAACAACTCCTGGATGCGCGCCAGGTAGCGCTCGCGCACCTGGTCGACGATGAAGGCGTTCGGGGCGTACAGCACCATGCTGTCGGCGCGGTGGTCGGCCTGCAACGGCTTCAACCAGGTGTGGACATCTTCGGGCGGGAACTCCGCTTCCAGACGTTCGATACAACGGGACCAGGCATCCATCAGGAATAATCGTCGAAGGCACGCGGGACGGGCGCAGCGAAGCCGCCCGGCCACGTGCCGGATAGGGGGAAAGTGGATGGCCCAGACTACCACCGCGCGGCGGGGGCGGGAATGCTTGTCCCTGACTTGTTCACAGAACCATCCACGGCCTGTGGATGAAATCCCTGCACGAAAGGCGGACATGGCTTGACGCAGTGGGGGTAGGGTCTATAGAATTTCCGGTTCTTTCCGTCCCATTCATACAGGTGCCCCCATGGCCACCAAGCGCACGTTCCAACCCAGCAACCTCAAGCGCAAGCGCGATCACGGCTTCCGCGCGCGTATGAAGACCGCTGACGGCCGCAAGATCCTGTCGCGTCGCCGCGCCAAGGGCCGCAAAGTCCTCAGCGCTTGATTGCGTTGCCGCCCCGTGCGGCAGATGCAACTCCGATCGTGAGCAGCACCGACCCGCGCAAGCGATTTCCTCGCTCTGCGCGGGTTCGTACGCGTGCCGAATATACAACGGTCTTCAACGGCGCCCGCCGTGTATCCGACCCGCTGATGACACTGCACTGGCTGAAAGGGGATTCCCCCGCCCGGCTGGGCCTGGCCGTGTCACGCAAGGTCGATACGCATGCGGTGGGGCGCAACCGTATCAAGCGTGTGCTGCGTGATGCCACACGCCACCTCCGGGCAGGCATGGCCGGGGGTGACTACGTCGTGGTCGCCCGCTCGGCGGCCAAACTTGCCAGCAACCGGCAGATCCGCGAGGCGTTCGAACGCCTGCTCCGCCGTGCCGGCGCATTGCCCGCCGTGGTCGCTGACGGCACAATGCCGCCGCGCGAGGGCAACGAACCCTCTTCTTCCTTGAATGCGCCAGGCACCCTGCCTGGTCGAGCCGAGCCTGCCTGCTGATGAACCAGACCCGTGTATTCCTGATTTTCGCCTGGCTGATGGTGGCGGTGCTGCTGTGGATGGAGTGGGGCCGCGAGAAGAACGCGCCGGACCCGGCCACCGTCGCCGCGACCCAGCCGGCGGTGCCGGCCGCCAACGACGCCGACCTGGCTCCGCCGGCCGCCGGCAACGTGCCGCAGGCGGCGGTTCCGGGACAGGCCCCGGCCGCCCCGGCACCGGCCATGGAAGCGGCCACCGCCGCCAGCCGCGTGAGCGTCACCACCGACGTGCTGAAGCTGGTGCTCGATGGCCGCAGCGTGCTCGACGCCGACCTGCTGCAGTTCCCGCAGACCAAGGCCGCCGGCAGCCCGCCGGTGCAGCTGCTGACCGAGGAAAAGGCGCATCCGTACAGCGCCACCAGCGGCTGGGTTGGCCAGGGCGGCTCGGCCGCGCCGGGCGCCAACGGCTTCCAGCCGACCCAGGGGGCGAAGGAATACACCCTGGCCGATGGCCAGAGCGAGCTGCAGGTGCCGTTCGTCTGGAATGGCCTCAATGGCGTCAGCATCCACCGCACCTACACCTTCAAGCGCGGCGACTACGCCATCGGCGTCAAGGATGAAGTGGTCAATGCCGGCACCACGCCGTGGCAGGGCTATGTGTTCCGCAAGCTGGACCGCGTGCCGGCGGTGCTCAGCCGCAGCATGACCAACCCCGATTCCTTCAGCTTCAACGGCGCCACCTGGTACGACAACGACAAGAAGTACCAGCGCAGGCCCTTCGCCGACTACCTGGAGGACGGCAACCTCAACCAGACCATCACCGGTGGCTGGGTGGCGATGCTGCAGCACCACTTCTTCACCGCGTGGATCCCGCAGGCCGACCAGGCCTCGCTGTACCTGCTTTCGCAGAACGGCCCGCGCAACGTGATCGAGGCGCGCGGCCCGGGCTTCACCGTGGCCCCGGGCCAGAAGGTCAGCACCCAGGCACGCCTGTGGGTCGGCCCGAAGCTGGTCAACCAGATCGCCAAGGAAGACGTGCCCGGCCTGGAGCGCGTGGTCGACTACAGCCGTTTCTCGCTGATGGCGATCATCGGCCAGGGCCTGTTCTGGGTGATGAACCAGGTCCACAAGCTGGTCGGCAACTGGGGCTGGTCGATCATCGGCCTGGTGATCCTGCTCAAGCTGGCACTGTTCCCGCTGGCCAACGCGCAGTACAAGTCGCAGGCCAAGATGCGCAAGTTCCAGCCGCGCATCGCCCAGCTCAAGGAGCGCTATGGCGACGACCGCCAGAAGTTCCAGACCGCGATGATGGAGCTGTACAAGAAGGAAAAGATCAACCCGATGGGCGGCTGCCTGCCGCTGCTGATCCAGATGCCGATCTTCTTCGCCCTGTACTGGGTGCTGGTGGAATCGGTGGAACTGCGCCAGGCGCCGTGGTTCGCGTGGATCCAGGACCTGACCGCGCGCGATCCGTACTTCATCCTGCCGGTGATCAACGTGGCGGTGATGTGGTTCACGCAGAAGCTGACGCCGGCGCCGGGCATGGACCCGATGCAGCAGAAGATGATGCAGTTCATGCCGCTGGTGTTCGGCGTCATGATGGCCTTCATGCCGTCCGGCCTGGTGCTGTACTGGGTGGTCAACGGCGGCCTGAGCCTGGCCCAGCAGTGGTGGATGACCAAGAAGCACGGCGAGGACGCACCGACGCCGCCGGCCAAGGCCGAAGCCAAGTAACCGCGAAAGCCCGCCGCAAGGCGGGCTTTTCGCATGTGCGGCGCACGCCGCCGCCGCCCGCGGGGACTGCCGCGACTGCGGCGGGGCCAGCGATACATGCGCGGCTCCACTAGAATCGTCCGGCCCCCGCCTGTCTTCGCCTGCCATGTCCCGTCTTCCAGCACTGCGCGGTTTCCTGTTGCCGCTCGCGATCGCCGCGTTGCTGGGCGGGTGCGGAGGGGGACAGGGCGCCGCGCCTCCCGCGGCGGCGCCGGCACCCGGCCAGGCCACGGCGGCCGATCCGGCTGCCGCTCCGCTGCTGGCAGCGCTGCAGAAGCAACTGGACAGCCACCGCCGCATCATCGTGCTGCTGGCCGACGAGGACACGCAGGCCGAGCGCGACCGCGCCACCTCCACCCGTATCGGCCAGCAATTGTTCCACCAGGGACTGGAGCAGCGCGACGCGATCGCCGCGCAGTTCGATGCGCTGCTGCGCACCGCCAGCCCGCAGCGGTTCGCCACGCTCGGCGCGGTACTCGACTACATCGAATCGGCGCCGGACCTGTTCGACGCCGACCGCCTGGCGTTCCGCGAGGTACTGCGCGACCTGCACGCGCGGGTCGGTGCCGACTCCTCGCTGCCGGCGGTGAAGCTGCACCAGCGCATCGGCGAGGACCTGGAGGCGCTGGACGAGATCGAGCGCAACTACAACCAGGAAGTCACCCGCATCTTCAGCCGCTTCGAGAGCACCCGCGCCATCGCGCTCAAGCGCGAGAAGTGGGAGGACTACCTCGCCCACCTGCGCACGCGCTACGACCGCGAGGCGATCCTGCGCGACCACGGCGTGATCGAGCCGTACCCGATGTCGATGAAGGACAGCGAGCGCGAGATCTTCGGCCGCGACCTGCCGGCCAAGACCGTGGTGCTGACCTTCGACGATGGCCCGCACAAGGCCCATACCGAGGAGATCAGCGCCATCCTCAAGCGCTACGACGTGCCGGGCGTGTTCTTCGAGGTCGGCCGCAACATCGGTACGGTCGGCGCCGATGGCACGGTGGCGCTGGGTGCGATGGCCGGGATCAGCCGCCAGCTGATGGCCGACGGTTATGCGGTGGGCAACCACAGCCTGACCCACGCGCAGTTGTCGCGTACCAGCGGCGACGCGCTGCGCGAGCAGGTGCTGGGCACCGATGCGCTGCTGCGCCGTGTCGGTGGCGAGCGCGCGCCGCTGTTCCGCTTCCCGTATGGCGCGCGCAACGCCGAGGGCCTGCAGCTGCTCGGCGAAGCCGGCCTCAAATCGATCATGTGGAACATCGACTCGATGGACTGGGCCGACCCGGTGCCGGAGTCCATCGTGCAGCGCGTGCTCGCGCAGGTGCAGAAGGAACAGCGCGGCATCATCCTGTTCCACGACATCCACGACCGCGCGGTGAAGGCGCTGCCGCAGATCCTGGACAGGCTGATCGCCGACGGCTACCAGTTCGCCGGCTGGAACGGACGCGACTTCTCCGTCAGCCGCGCGCGCCGCGACGCCGTCAACGCGGCCACCGTCACCACCGGTTACGAAAAATCCTGGGCCATCGTGATCGGCATCGACGACTACGC
Source organism: Stenotrophomonas acidaminiphila (assembly GCF_001431595.1). Taxonomy (GTDB): domain Bacteria; phylum Pseudomonadota; class Gammaproteobacteria; order Xanthomonadales; family Xanthomonadaceae; genus Stenotrophomonas; species Stenotrophomonas acidaminiphila. Next base: position 19,608 of record NZ_LDJO01000017.1, on the reverse strand, counting down.
GAAGTGGCCGAAGCTCGAATACGCCAGCCGCGATGCGCAGGCGGTGGCCGATGCCCTGACCGGCCAGTTCGGCTTCCCTTCCTCGCAGGTGATCGTGCTGAAGAACCGCGATGCCACCCGCAACAACATCCTGGCCGCGTTCCACGACCGCCTGTCCGATGGCCGCACGCAGAAGAACGACCGCGTGTTCGTGTTCTTCGCCGGCCATGGCGCCACCCGCCAGCTCGCCTCCGGGCGCGACCTCGGCTACATCATCCCGGTCGATTCGGATCCGCGCGAGTTCGCCACCGATGCGATCGCCATGACCGACGTGCAGAACATCGCCGAGAGCCTGCAGGCCAAGCACGTGCTGTTCGTGATGGATGCCTGCTACAGCGGCCTGGGGCTGACCCGCGGCGGCCCGGCCTCGTCGTCGTTCCTGCGCGAGAATGCGCGGCGCACCGCGCGGCAGATGCTCACCGCCGGTGGCGCCGACCAGCAGGTCGCCGACAGCGGGCCCAACGGCCATTCGGTGTTCACCTGGGTGCTGCTGCAGGCACTGTCCGGCAAGGGCGACCTCAACGGCGACGGCCTGATCACCGGCACCGAACTGGCGGCCTACGTCGCGCCGGCGGTCTCGGCGGTCTCGCGGCAGACGCCGGCGTTCGGCAGCCTGCCCGGTTCGCAGGGCGGCGAGTTCGTGTTCCAGGTACCGGACAGCCAGGAGTTCCTCAACGCCGGCAGCGCCCAGCTCTCGGCCGATGCCATCGCGCTCAACAGCCGCGCCGATGCGGCGCAGGGAGGCATCGACGCGACGGTGAAGGTGGCCGGCCTGCAGGGCGGCAGCAGCACGCTGGTGGTGCCGGCGGCGGTGCCGGCGTCCGATCGCCAGCGCGCCCAGCAGGCCAACGACCGCGGCCTGCAGCTGTACCGCGAGAAGCGCTACGACGAGGCGGTGGCGCAGTTCACCGAGGCGCTGAAGCTGCGTCCTGATTTCGCCCAGGCCGCCAACAACCTGGGCTTCGTCTACTACCGCCAGCAACGCTACGCGGAAGCGGCGCGCTGGCTGGAGAACACACTGAAGATCGACCCCTCGCGCGCGGTGGCCTACCTCAACCTCGGCGATGCGTATGTCCATGCCGGCGACGCGCCCCGGGCCAGGCAGGCCTATCTCACCTACCTGGAACTGCAGCCGCAGGGCAGCGGCGCCGCGCAGGCCCGCGCGCAGCTGCAGAAGCTGTAAGCCATGAACGACAGCGCCCGCCGCGACACCATCATCGCCATCGCCAGCGGCGCCGCTGCGGGCGGCGTCGGCATCGTGCGTCTTTCCGGCCCGCTGTCGGAGCCGATCGCACGTGGGCTCGGTTGCCCCGCACTGCGGCCGCGCCACGCCCACTACGCACGCTTCCGCGATGCGGCGGGCGAGGTGATCGACGACGGCATCGCGTTGTACTTCCCCGGACCGCGCAGTTTCACCGGCGAGGACGTGGTGGAACTGCAGGGCCATGGCAGCCCGGTGGTCCTGCGCCAGCTGCTGGAGCGCTGCATCGCCCTCGGTGCGCGCCAGGCCCGCGCCGGCGAGTTCAGCGAGCGCGCCTTCCTCAACGGCAAACTCGACCTGGCCCAGGCCGAGGCCATCGCCGACCTGATCGCCGCCGGCGACGTGCGTGCCGCCCGCGCCGCCCGCCGCTCGCTCGACGGCGTTTTCTCGCGTCGCGTCGAGGACGTGGCCGAACAGCTGGTGCGGCTGCGCATCCACGTCGAGGCCGCCATCGATTTCGCCGACGAACCGCTGGATACGCTGGGCGGGGCGCAGGTGCGTGCCGGCGTCGCCCAGGCGCGCGAGGCGCTGGCGCGGCTGCGCGTCGATGCCGAGCGCGGCCGCAAGCTGCGTGACGGCCTGCATGCGGTGCTGATCGGTCCGCCCAACGCCGGCAAGAGCTCGCTGCTCAACGCCCTGGCCGGCAGCGAGCGCGCCATCGTCACCGATATCGCCGGCACCACCCGCGACACCCTGCGCGAGACCATCCGCATCGATGGCCTGGAGCTGGAGCTGGTCGACACCGCCGGCCTGCGCGAAGGTGGCGATGCCATCGAGCGCGAGGGCATGCGGCGCGCCCGCGAGGAGATGCAGCGGGCCGACCTGGCCATCGTGGTACTCGATGCGCGCGACCCGGAGGCCGGCCGCCAGGCCATCGGCGATGCCGCGGCCCAGGCCACGCGCCAGCTGTGGGTACTCAACAAGTGCGACCTGCTGCCGCAGTGGCCGCAGCCGCCGGACGCGGACAGCATCGCGTTGTCCGCCGCCAGCGGGCAGGGCCTGGAGCAACTACACGCGCGCCTGCGCCAGCTGGCCGGCGAGGGGGCCGGCGGCGAAGGCCAGCAGGGCGAATTCTCCGCGCGCCTGCGCCATGTGCAGGCCATCGCCCTGGCCGCCGCGCACCTGGACGATGCCGATGCGCAGCTGCGCCACGACCACCTGGAACTGGCGGCCGAGGAACTGCGCCTGGCGCACCAGGCACTGGGCGAAATCACCGGCCGCATGACCGCCGACGACCTGCTGGGCCGGATCTTCTCGAGCTTCTGCATCGGCAAGTGACCGGCCACCGGCATTGAAACGTTCATCGAGCCCCGGTTAGTCTGGCCTGGTCGCCGCGATGGCGGCCCCCCGCTTTCCGAAGGAGTCCGGTCCAATGCGCCATTGATGCCCGCCCCGCCAGCACGCGCTGGCGAGGCCTCGCGAAGTCCCGCTGCCGCTGGCAGCCGGGTGATCCGGGCATGGATGGAATGCAATGACCACGACTCCCTTCATGACGCTTGAACGCGTCTCCTGGCAGCTGCCTGACGGCAGGCTGCTGTTTTCCGATCTGGACGAAACCTTCGACGCCCGGCGCACCGGGCTGGTCGGGCGCAATGGCGTGGGCAAGAGCGTGCTGGCGCGGCTGCTGGCCGGTCGCCTGGCGCCTGCCCGCGGGCGCTGCCTGCGTTCGGGGCCGGTGGCCTGGTTGCCGCAGCAGATCGACGTGGCGCCCGGGGCCAGCGTCGCCGACCTGGCCGGCCTGGGCGATGCGCTCGCGGCCCTGCAGCGCATCGAGCAGGGCAGCAGCGACGTCGCCGATTTCGAAGCGCTGGGCGAGCGCTGGCAGCTGCGCGAACACCTGCAGGCCGAGCTGGAACGGATGCAGCTGCACGGCGTGTCGGCGGCCATGCCGGCGTGCCGGCTCAGCGGTGGCCAGCGCATGCGCGTGGCGCTGGCCGGTGTGTTCCTGTCCGATGCCGACTTCCTGGTCCTGGACGAGCCCAGCAACCATCTCGACGCGGCCGGGCGGCAGCTGCTGCGCGAACAGCTGCGGCGCTGGCCGCGCGGCCTGCTGGTGGTCAGCCATGACCGCGAACTGCTGGGCGACATGCAGCGTATCGTCGAGCTGTCCGCGCTCGGGCTGCGCAGCCATGGCGGCAACTACGACTTCTACGCGGCGCGCAGCAGCGAAGAGCGGCGCCAGGCCGCGGACACGCTGCAGCAGCGGCGCCACGAACGCCGCCAGGGCGAACGGGCGCTGCGCGAACAGCAGGAACAACGCGAGCGCCGCGCCACGCGCGGCGACCGCCAGGCCGCGCACGCCAACCAGGCGCCGATCCTGCTGGGCCGGCAGAAACAGCGGGCCCAGGCCAGTGCCGGCAAGGCGCAGCTGCAACAGCAGCAGCAGCGCGCACGGCTCGACGAACAGGTGCGGCAGGCGGCGGCGCAGGTCGATGCCGCCGCGCCGGTGGTGTTGCTGCCGGCGGTCGATGCCGGCCCCGCGCCCGCCCGCGTGGCCGTGCTGCAGGATGTGGTGCTGCCATTCGTCGATGGCCCGCTGGCGCGGATCGATCTGCTGCTGGGGCGGGGCGAGCGGCTGGCGCTCACCGGCCGCAATGGCAGCGGCAAGTCGGTGCTGCTGCAGGTGCTTGCGGGGCGGCTGCCGGCGCGGGGCGGCAGGGTGCAGGTGAACGCGCCGCATGCCTGGCTGGACCAGCATCTGTCCCTGCCGCTGCCGCAGGCCACGGCGCTGGAGCAGCTGCGCCATGCCAGTCCGTCGACCGGCGAGGCCGAGCTGCGCACCCGGCTGGCGTTGCTGGGCCTGGACGCCGGCCATGCGGGGCAGCCGGTTGCCGCGCTCAGCGGCGGCGAGCGCATGAAGCTGGCGCTCGCCTGCGCCCTGTACGCGCAGCCGCCGGCGCAGCTGTTGCTGCTGGACGAACCGGCCAACCACCTCGACCTGGAGGCGATGCAGGCGCTGGAAGCAATGTTGCGGCAATGGCCCGGCACGCTGCTGGTGGCCGCGCACGACGAGGCGTTCCTGCACGGCATCGGCATCACCGGCCGGCTGCACGCCGGCGCCGGGGGCTGGTGCCGGCTGCCGCCATGAAACCCGGCAGCCGCAGGGCGTGTCCCATGCCGGTCATATCCGCCGCGCACACTCCCGCTTCCTTGGATGGCGGCAACGGGAGCGCGCGGTGTTCGGCAGAGCGGTGATGGCGGTGGTGGCAGGGTTGGGCGTGGCATCCTCGACGGCAATGGCCGCCGTTCCCGCCCCATCGTCCGCGCAGGTTTCGGTGTATGCGCACCGCGGCGCCAGCGCGCTGCTGCCCGAGCACACGCTGGCGTCCTACGCGCAGGCCATCGTCGATGGCGCCGACTACATCGAGCCGGACCTGGTGATGACCCGCGACGGGGTGATGGTCGCGCGCCACGAGAACGAGATCGGCGGCACCACCGACGTCGCCGTGCACCCGGAGTTCGCCGCGCGCCGCACCACCAAGCTGGTCGACGGCAAGCGCGTCGAGGGCTGGTTCAGCGAAGACTTCACCCTGGCCGAACTGAAAACCCTGCGCGCCCGCGAGCGCCTGCCCGAGCTGCGCGGTACCGCGTTCGACGGCGAATTCCGCATCGCCACGCTGGAGGAGATCATCGCGTTCGTGGTGCAGCAGGCGCGGCGCAGCGGGCGCGGCATCGGGCTGGCGCCGGAGATAAAGCATGGCAGCTACTTCCGCGGCATCGGCCTGCCGATGGAGGAGCGCCTGCTCGATGCCCTGCGCGGCAACGCCTACACCCATGTCGCGCCGATCCTGGTGCAGTCGTTCGAAACCGCCAACCTGCGCCAGCTGCGCGCGCGCATCGGCCGGCAATCCAACATCCGCCTGCTGCAGCTGCTGGGCGAAGCCCAGGCCATGCCGGCCGACGTGGCACTGGCCGGTGGCGACCTGACCTACGCGCGCATGGCCACGCCGGCAGGCCTGCGCGAGGTGGCCGGCTATGCCGATGCGATCGGGGTCGAGCGCCGTGCCCTGCTGCCGCTCGACGCGCAGGGCCGGCTCGGCGCGCCCACGCCGCTGATCGCCGACGCGCATGCTGCCGGCCTGCAGGTGGTGGCCTATACGTTCCGGCCGGAAAACCCGTTCCTGCCGCCGGCGCTGCGCCAGGGCGCGGCCAATGCGCGCAATCCGCAGGGCTCGGTGGCCGAGATCCGCGCCTATCTGCAGGCCGGGATCGATGCCTTCTTCACCGACGATCCGGCGCTGGGCCGGCGTGCGGTGGACGGTGACGCGCCAGCCGCCGGTGGCGACGGCTGAGGCGCGGTTACGACGGGTCGCGCCGTGGGCGTGGCCGCAGCTGCACCACCACCTCGTAGTCGCGGCCCTCGCGCGGCTGCCACAGCACCGGCACCTGGCCGGGCGACGGCGGCTCCAGCTCGGCATCGGCCAGCGGCGCATCGGCGTCGTCTTCCTCGTCCTCGTCTTCCCAGCTGTAGCGCTTGCGCGGCGCCAGCGGGTCGGCATTGCGGAACAGCAGGGCAGCGATCACGCCGGCGGCGGCACCGCCCATGTGCGACTGCCACGACACGCCCGGCTCGTGCGGCAGCACGGTCATCACCATGCCCCCGTAGAACAGCACGCCGATCATGCCGGCGGCGATGGCGGCGCGGTCGCGGCGCAGCAGGCCCAGCCCCAGCACCAGGAACATCAGGCCATGGGTGACGCCGCTGGCGCCCAGGTGGTGGCTGCCGGGTTCGCCCAGCATCCACGCGCCGATACCCGACCCCAGCCACAGCAGCGGCAGTGCGCGCACGGTGGCCTTCGGGTAGACGCTGCCGGCCAGGGTGCCCAGGATCAGCAGGGCGGTCGCGTTGGCGGCCAGGTGTTCGATCGAACCGTGCAGCAGTGGCGCGCCGAGCAGGCCCAGCAGGCCGCCGGTGTCGTGCGGGCCCACTGCCCACGGCCGCCAGTCCCAGCCGGTCTGCTGCAGCGCGAACAGCGCCACCAGCAGCAGCACGAAGCCCAGGCTCAGGTTGAAGGCGCGCAGTACGCGCCGGCGGTCGCTGCGGTCGGTGGCCGGGGTATCGCCGGCGGCGGGCGTGTTGGAAGTGTCCATGGCTTTCGGGATTGCGGCGCCCTGCAGTGAATGCAAGGGCGCCGCGTCGGGACGCCGGTGTGCCACCGGCGGGACAATCGGGGCCGTGCCGCGCGGATCAGGCCTTGTGCCCGCCCTTGGGCGGCAGCTTCAGGCTGAGCACCACCGTCACCACCAGGATCGCGGCGACCACGCCCAGCGACACCGGCACCGGAATCTTGAACACGTCGATCAGCAGCATCTTGGCGCCGATGAAGCCCAGGATCACCGCCAGGCCGTACGGCAGCAGGTGGAAGCGGTCGGCCATGCCGGCCAGCAGGAAGAACATCGCGCGCAGGCCCAGCACCGCGAACACGTTGGAGGTCAGCACCACGAACGGGTCGGTGGTGATGGCGAAGATCGCCGGGATCGAGTCCACCGCGAAGATCACGTCGGTGACCGCGATCAGCACCAGCACCACGAACATCGGGGTGAACCAGCGCACGCCGTTCTTCTCGGCCAGCAGGCGGTTGCCGTTGTACTCATGGGTGATGCGCAGGTGCCTGCGCATGAACTTCAGCGCGGGGTTGTCGTCCAGGCTCGGTTCCTGGCCGGCGGCGAACCACATCTTCCAGCCGGTGAACAACAGGAACGCACCGAACACGTAGAGCAGCCAATGGAACTGGCTGACCAGCACGGTACCGGCGAAGATCATCACCGTACGCAGCGCGATCGCCCCCAGGATGCCGATGATCAGCACCCGCTGCCGCGCCGTCTCGGGCACCGCGAAGTAGCCCATGATCAGCAGGAAGACGAAGATGTTGTCAACCGCCAGCGCCTTCTCGATCAGGTAGCCGGTCAGGAACTGCAGGCCGATCTCGTTGGCCACCGCGGTACCGGCGGTCTCGTTCAGGTAGTACCAGAGGCCGGCATTGAAGGCCAGCGCCAGGGCGACCCAGCCGATCGACCACAGCAGGGCTTCCTTGAAGGTGACCTTGTGCGGGCCGCCGTGGCGCATCAGCACCAGGTCGATCAACAGGGCGGCGATGACGACGGCGATGAAGCCGCCCCAAAGCCAGGGATTACCGATTGTCTGGATCATGGGAGTTCCGGTCATGTGGAGGTTCTGGGGACCGCAGGGGCCAAGAACTGGACACGGAATCGGGGAGACCGGGGACAGAGCTTCGCCTATGCGGCGAAGGTCTTGCTCACAGTCCCGGAACCGGGACTGCCGCTGCACCGGAGCCTTGCGGCTCGAACTGACGGCGACAACGTCTGGGAGCTACTCCCCTTCAGCCGCAGATAGTGCGGCCTGGAGGCTTTGCCGTCAATGAACGCGCCGCGGCGGTGGCCCGGCGCCCGTTACAATGTCGCCATGAATACCCCCCTTCCCGTCGTACGCCTGAAGAACGCGTGGCGCTCCAGCCACCCGTGGATTTTCCAGAAGCTGGTCGAAAAGCCCGTCGCCAAGCCCAAGCCCGGCACCATCGTCGACGTGGTCGGGGTGGACGGGGAGTGGATCGGCCGCGGCTTCTACAACGGCCACTCGCGCATCGCCGTGCGCATCCTGGAAACCCGCCGCGACGTGGACGTGGACCAGGCCTGGTTCGCGGCCAGGATCGCCGAGGCGGTGTCGCTGCGCCGTGACGTGCTCAGGCTGGACCAGGTGTCCAACGCCTGGCGCGTGGTGCACAGCGAGGGCGACGGCCTGTCCGGGCTGGTGGTGGACCGCTATGACGACCTGATCGTGGTCGAGTTCTTCGCCGCCGGCATGTTCCGCCACCGCGAGTGGATCTACGAGGCGCTGCGCGCGCAGTTCCCGGGTTGCCGCTTCCACAGCTTCGCCGACGAACACGTGCAGAAGCAGGAGAGCTTCGATTTCCACGGCAACACCACCACCGAACCGGCGGTGATCACCGAGCATGGCATCAAGTTCCGCGCCGACCCGGCCGGCGCGCACAAGACCGGCTTCTTCGCCGACCAGCGCGAGAACCGGCAGTGGCTGAGCCAGCAGGTCGAAGGCAGGAGCGTGCTCGACCTGTGCTGCAACACCGGCGGCTTCGCCGTGTACGCGGCCGCGCGCGGTGCCAGCGAGGTGCTGGGCGTGGACATCGACCAGGACGTGATCCAGATCGCCAAGGGCAACGCCCGGCTCAACAACGCCCGGCCGAAGTTCGTGCAGGCCGACATCTTCCCGTGGCTGCGCGATGCCGCCAACCGCGGCGAGCAGTACGACGTGGTGATCCTGGACCCGGCCAAGATGACCCGCGACCGCGACCAGGTCATCAACGCGCTGAAGAAATACCTGGACATGAACAAGCTGGCGCTGGGCGTGGTCAAGCCCGGTGGCCTGTTCGCCACCTTCTCCTGCACCGGCCTGGTGGCCGAGGACCAGTTCCTGGACATGCTGCGCCGCGCCGCGTTCTACGCCGGCCGCACCCTGCAGATCCTGAAGGTGGCGGGCGCCGGCCCGGACCACCCGTTCATGGCCCACGTGCCCGAATCGCGCTACCTCAAGGCGGTGTTCTGCCGCGTGGTGGACTGAGCCCGGCATTCCAGGGGAGCGGCAACGGCCGCTCCCATAGCGCGCGGATCGGGAGCCATGCCCGGCGGCTATGGCCTTGGCAACGGCGGGTACTACCGGTCCGCGCCGCGGCGGCGGTATGGTCGTGGCCTTCTCCCAAAGGCCGAGGCCCGCATGCCGCTGTGTCGTCTGTCCCTGCTGCTTGCCCTTGCGCTGGGCGCACCGCTGTCCGCCCAGGCGGTCGACTTCACCCAGGCCGAACTGGCCCGCGCCAAGGCGCTGCAGCAGCGCCTGCTGACCCTGGACAGCCACCTGGACACCCCGGCCAATCTGGCCCGGCCCGGCTTCGACATCCTGCACCGCCATGACCACAACGCGCTGTCGCAGGTGGACTACCCGCGCATGCTCGAGGGCGCGCTCGACGGCGGCTTCTGGGCGATCTACACCGACCAGGGCGACCGCAGCGCCGCCGCGCACCTGGCCGAGCGCGACCACGGCCTGCAGCGGCTGATGGAGATCCGCGAAATGCTGGCCGCGCACCCGGACAGGTTCCAGCTGGCGCTCACCGCCGACGATGCGGCGCGGATCAAGGCGGCCGGCAAGCGCGTGGTCTACATCAGCATGGAGAACGGCAGCCCGCTGGTGGCCGACCCGTCGCTGCTGGGCTTCTACCACAAGGCCGGCCTGCGCCTGCTGTCCACCGTGCACTTCGCCAACAACGAGTTCGCCGATTCGGCCACCGACCCCAAGGGCGCGGAGTGGAAGGGGCTGAGCCCGGCCGGAAAGGCGCTGGTCCAGGAGGCGGTGCGGCTGGGCATCGTGATCGACCAGTCGCATGCCTCCGACGCGGTGTTCGACGACCTGGCGACGCTGCTGCCGGTGCCGTTCATCCTCTCGCACAGCGCCGCCAAGGCGGTGTTCGACCATCCGCGCAACCTCGATGACGCGCGCCTGCGCCAGCTCGCCGCCAAGGGCGGGGTGATCCAGGTCAACGCCTATGGCGGCTATCTCCTGGACGAGACCCCCAGCCCGGAGCGCAAGCAGGCCGAGGAAGACCTGGAGAAGCGGCTCGGCGGCTGGGACGGCATGCCGATCGAGAAGGGCGTGGAGCTGGCGCGCGGGATGGCCGAGCTGGACCGGCGGCTGCCACGCCGGCGGGCGACGCTGGACGACTTCTTCGTCCATTTCGCCCACCTGCTCGACGTCGTCGGTCCCGACCACGTCGGCATCGGCATGGACTGGGATGGCGGTGGCGGCCTGCCGGGCATGACCGACGTCACCGACCTGCCCAAGATCACCGCCTGGCTGCAGCGCCGCGGCCTGAGCGACGCGCAGATCGCCAATATCTGGAGCGGCAACGTGCTGCGGGTGATGCGCCAGGCGCAGGACTACGCGGCGAAGAACGGCGCCAAGTAACCGGCCTGAGGCACGTCGCGTGGCCGCGCTGGCCGCGCGACGGCGACAACCAACGCTGCACGCGCGGCGCTTTCCATGCCGGGGCAGCGGCACCGCCGGTTCCAGGCCCGGCCTGTCTGCCCGCGGCCGACCACGGCCGCGCGCTGCGCTCCGCACCCGGGCGCGAAGCCCCGGCGCTCACCCCGCGCGCGCGTTGTCCGAGGTCGACGCACGCCCCCGCCCGCGGCGGGGGCGCCGCCTGCGTCAGCCCGCCTGCCTGCCCAGCACCGCGTTGCGGCGGCTGTACAGCACGTAGACCACCAGCCCGAACACGTTCCATAGCGCGAACCACAGTTGGGTCCGGGTGGGCAGGCTGAAGAACAGGTAGATGCAGCCCAGGATCGCGATCGGGCCGACCACCCAGGCCAGCGGCGTGCGGAAGGTACGTGCGCGGCCGGGTTCGCGCCTGCGCAGCACCAGCAGGCACAGGCCGACCGCGGTGAACGCGGCCAGCGTGCCGGCGTTGGCCAGCGCGGCGATCTCGTCCAGGCGCGCCACCCCGGCCAGCGCGGCCACCAGCACCGCGGTGAACACGGTGATGGTCACCGGGGTGCCGGTGCGCTTGTTCACCAGCGACAGCCCGCGCGGCAGCAGGCCGTCGCGCGACATCACGAAGAAGATGCGGCTCTGGCCATAGAAGAACGCCAGCAGCACGGTCGGCAGGGCGATGATCGCGACCACGCCGATCACCAGCGCGGCGGTGCCGTGGCCCAGTTCGCGCATGATCAGCGCCAGCGGCTCGGCGCTCTTGCCGAACACGGTGTAGCTCATGGCGCCGACCGCGGCCAGCGCCACCAGCAGGTAGATCAGGGTGCAGCCGACCATCGAGCCGACGATTCCGATCGACAGGTCGCGCTTGGGGTTCTTGGTTTCCTCGGCGGCGGTGGAGATCGCATCGAAGCCGTAGAACGCGAAGAAGATGATCGCCGCCGCGGCCATCACCCCGCGCTCCACGCCGTCCGGACCGACCGACTTGGGGAAGCCGTAGGGCATGAACGGCTGCAGGTTGGCCGGGTCGAACGCGGGCAATGCCACCCACACGAACACCGCCAGCGCGATCAGCTTGAACACCACCAGCACCGCGTTGACCGTGGCGCTCTCGCGGGTGCCGGCGATCAGCATGCCGGCGACCAGGAAGGTGATGACGATGGCCGGCACGTTGAGGAAGCCGCCTTCCACGTGCGGGCCGGCGGCCAGCGATGGCGGCAGCACCACGTTCCAGCCGAAGGAGGTATGCAGCCACTCCAGGAAACCGACGAAATAGCCCGACCAGCCCACCGCCACCGTGCTGACCACCAGCGAGTACTCCAGGATCAGGCTCCAGCCCACCACCCAGGCGATGGTCTCGCCCAGTGCGCTGTAGCTGTAGGTGTACGCGCTGCCTGCGGCCGGCATCATCGTCGACAGCTCGGCGTAGGCCAGCGCCGCGCAGGCGCAGACGATGCCGGCGACGACGAACGAGATCAGCACCGCCGGGCCGGCCTTGTCCGCGCCCACGCCGATCAGGGTGTAGATGCCGGTGCCGACGATGGCGCCGATGCCCAGCGCGACCAGGTGGGGCCAGCTCAGCGAAGGAATCAGCCGGCGGCCTTCCTCGTGCTGGGTGAGCTGGTCGATGGATTTGCGCCGGAGCCAGGACTGCATGCGGACCTCGCGGTTCGTGGTATTCGGGAAAGGGGCCGAGTTTCGCCGAACGCAGCGCAGCAAAGCCAGAATTTCCCGCTGCTTTCATGGGCTTTGGCGATGGGCGGTGGCCGGGGCGACGGATCCGGCACAAAACCGGGTGCCCGGCCGGTTGCCGCGCCGAGGCCGCGCCCCGGAGGCCTGCGCGTAGCGGCGGGCCGCGCTACGCGGTGCGGCGCGGGTGCGCCAGCAGGTAGTCGCGCAGGGCCACGGCCTGGTTGTGCAAGGTGTCGCGGGCGCCGTACACCAGGGTCACCGGCCCGGCGTCCAGCGCATCGCGCAGCGGCGCCAGCAGCCGTGGCTGCGCGGCCAGCTCGCGCCAGTAGCGCTGGCGGAACGCGTCCCAGCGCTCGGCGCGGTGGTCGAACCACTGCCGCAGCGCGTCGCTGGGCGCCACCTCCTTGAGCCACTGCGCCTGCAACCGGGCGTGGCTGATCCCGCGCGGCCACAGACGATCGACCAGGAAGCGCTGGCCATCGGTGGCGGTGGCGGCTTCATAGGCGCGCTTGCAGTGGATGTGCATGCCGACCTCCCGGCGCCGGGGCTCACCCTTCCAGTCCGAGCCGTACCCCGAATGCGATCAAGCATACGCCGACCGCGCGTCGCAGCCACACGCCCACCCGCGGGTACCCGGCCAGGCGCCGGGCGATGAACTGGCCGCCGAAGATCAGCACCGAGCACCAGCCCACGCTCAATACCGCGATCAACCCGGCCATCAGCCCCAGGGTCAACGCGCCGCGCTGCGTGGCCGGGTCGATGAACAGCGGGAAGAACGCCATGTAGAACAGGATCGCCTTGGGGTTGAGCATGCCCACCAGCAACGCCTGCCGGAACCAGCGCCGGCCCCACTGCTGCGCTGTCGCGCCGGCCACGGCGGCCGGTTCGCGCAGCAGTTGCAGGCCGACCCAGACCAGGTAGGCCGCGCCGATGTAGCGCAGGCCGGCGAACAGCAGCGGGTGCGCCTTCAGCAGCGCGGCCACGCCGGTGGCGGCGATGGCGATCAGGATCTGGTCGCCCAGCATCAGCCCCGCCAGTGTCGCGTAGCCGGCGCGCACGCCGCCGCGCGCGGTGGCGGTGAGCAGGGTGAAGGTGCCCGGCCCGGGCAGCATCAGGAACAGGATGACGGCCACCACGAAGGTGCCGAGGTCGTTGATGCCCATCCACGGCATGGCGTTGGTCCCGGCAGGCTCAGCGCGCGCGCTGCGCGGCAAGGCGCCGTTTCACCGCGGCGATCAGCGCCGGCAGGTCGTCATGCCGCGGCACCCCGTAGCGGTCACCGGTGATGTCCAGGTTGCCCTTGCGCCAGAAACCTGCCGGTGCGGCCACCAGCAGCTTGCCCGAGCGCGCATACAGGCCGAATTCGAGCAGAGTGACCGGACTCTGCGTGCCCGGTGCGAAGTACATCAGCACGATGTCGGCCCGTTCCAGTGCGGCCAGCTCCCATTCGACCTGGCGGCGGAACTCCGGCTCGTCGGCTTCGGCGCGCCACGCCGGGTTCCAGTCGGCGCGGCGCGGGTTGAGCAGCAGCACGTCCTCATCGGCCAGCGCCTGCTGTACCTGCCGTTGCCAGTCACCGGCCCTGCCCATTTCGATGCTGCCGGCCAGGAACACCGTGGGCCGCGCATCGTCCCCGGGAATGGCGGCCGGCGAGGTGATGGTCTGCGAACCCGCCATGGCGACCGGAGACAGCAGCAACAGGCAGGACAGCAGCAACGGCTTCATGGCATGGCAGGGAGCATGGGGGACACACATGATCGCAGAAGCGGCGCAGCCGTTGAGACGCGCGGGGCTACACTTTGTCCCATGCAAACCGAAACCCTGATCCTTGCCGGCCTGCTGCTGGCCGTCATCGTGCTGCTGGTGTTCCTGGTCCGCCGTACCGGCGGCAACGGGCACGCCGAAGCGCTCGCCCGCGACCTGGACGCCGAACGCCAGCGCGCCAACGCCGCCGCCATCGACGCCGGCCAGCTGCGCGGGCGGCTGGAATCGCTGGCTGCGGAAATGGAACACGAGCGTCGTGAACAGGCCGAGCAGGCCCGGCAGCTGGCCGCCATGAACCAGCGCATCGAACGGGAAGCCACGCAATCGGCCGAGGCCGCGGTGCGCCTGGCCGAGCGTGAGGCGGCCCTGGCCGACGCCCGCGCGCAGCTGGCGGAACTGACCGCGGCCCTGGACCGCGAGCGCCAGGCCCTGCACGCCGCGCAGGCCGGCGCCGCGCGCCTGCAGGCCGAGCTGCAGCATGCGCGGCAGGCGCAGGAAGAGCTGCGCGACTGGATCGGCGCGGCGCGCGAGAACCTGTCCGGCGCCTTCACCGAACTGGCCGCCAAGGTGTTCGACGAGAAGGGCCAGCAGTTCGAGAAGAACGTGCGCCTGGCCACCGGGCAGTCGCGCACCGACATCGAGACCCTGCTCAAGCCGTTCGCCGACAAGCTGGGCGAGTTCCGGCAGCGCGTGGACACCCTGTATGGCGAAGAGGCGCGCGAGCGCGCCAGCCTGCTCGGCGCGGTGGGTGAGCTCAAGACCCTCAACCAGGACATGGCGGCGCAGGCCGCCGCCCTGACCAGCGCCCTGAAGGGCAGCGCCAAGGTCCGCGGCGACTGGGGCGAGCTGATGCTCGACAACGTGCTGCGCGGTTCCGGCCTGGAAGAAGGCATCCACTATGAGCGGCAGGCGCATGCCACCACCGACGAGGGCGACAGCCTGCGCCCGGACGTGGTGGTGCGTTTCCCCGACCAGCGCGCGGTGGTGATCGACAGCAAGGTCAACCTCATCGCCTGGCAGGAGGCGATGAACGCGGCTACGCCCGAGCAGCAGGACGAGGCCCTGCGCCGCCATGCCGTCGGCCTGCGCCAGCACGTCAAGGACCTGGGCGACAAGAACTACCCCAAGGCCATCGGCGGCGATGCGCTGGACGTGACCATCGCCTTCGTCCCGATCGAAGGCGCGCTCTCGGCCGCGCTCGGCGTGGACATGGACCTGCAGTCCTATGCCTTCGATCGTCGCGTGGTGTTCGCTTCGCCGAACACGCTGATGGCCCTGCTGCGCGTCACCGAGCGGCTGTGGACGCGCGACAAGGTACAGCGCCAGGCACTGGAGATCAGCGACACCGGCGGCAAGGTGCTCGACGCGCTGGTCGCCTTCCTGGCCGAGTTCGACATGGTCGGCAGGAAGCTGGAGGAGGCGGGCAAGGCCTTTGCCCAGGCGCGCAACCGCCTCACCGAGTCGCCGCAGTCGGTGTCCAACCGCGCCCGCCGCCTCGCCGAGCTCGGCAGCAAGGCGCGCAAGGCGCTGCCGCCGGAGCTGCAGCCGGAGAGCGTGCGCGCCTTGACCGACGGAATGACGGGCGACGATGCCACCGCAACGGACTGAAGATCCGCAGCGTCGCACCGCATCGCGGATGCCCGGTACCTGGCAGCGGCATCGATGGAGAATGTAAATGACCGCATTGCTCATCCTTCCCGGTCTGGACGGAACGGCAACACTGCACACGGCATTCATTGAGGCCGCTGCGGCGTGGTTTGACTCCGTTGAGGTTGTGGCGTATCCCCCGGACCGGCCTCTGGATTATGCCGAGCTGGAGGCTATCTCCAGGGCTGCGTTGCCAGACAAGCCGTTTGTGCTGCTGGGCGAATCCTTCTCCGGACCTGTTGCGCTTTCCATTGCCGCGGACCCGCGCGCCAACCTGCGGGGCCTGGTTCTCTCCACTACGTTCGCAACCGCGCCGGTTCCCTTCTTGCGCACGTTCGCCCCATTGCTGCATGCCGCTCCCTTCCCGCTCCCGCCATTGATGCTGCTGTCCTGGTGGCTGTACGGGCGTTGGGCGACGCCAGCGCTTGAGACCGCGCTGCGGGATGCATTGCGCCAGGTTTCCCCCCATGTCCTGCGTTTCCGCGCCGCCATCGCGCTGCGGGTCGACGTGCTGGCGCGATGCGCCGCCATCGCCGTGCCCGTGCTCGATCTGCGTGCCAGCGACGACAAGCTGCTCCAGCGCGATCCGGGCAAGCGGATGAGCGCAGCGATACCACGTTGTCGGACGGTGGAAGTGGCAGGTCCGCATCTGTTGCTGCAGGCCGAGCCGGAGGCCTGCGCCAGGATCGTCGGCGAATTTGCGGCAGGGATCGACGCGGGACGGGATATGCTTGGGCTGCCTCCCCAACCACAGGAAACCCCATGGCTACCGCCATCCAGGACATCCCCCTGACCACCCTCGACGGTACCCCGGCCTCGCTTGGCGACCATGCCGGCAAGGTGCTGCTGGTGGTCAACGTCGCCTCCAAGTGCGGGCTGACGCCGCAGTACGAAGGGCTGGAAAAGCTCTACCGCGAGAAGAAGGACGCCGGCCTGGAAGTGCTGGGTTTCCCGGCCAACAACTTCAACGGCCAGGAGCCGGGCAGCGAGGACGAGATCCGCCAGTTCTGCTCGCTGACCTACGACGTGACCTTCCCGATGTTCGCCAAGATCAGCGTCGCCGGTGCCGACGTGCATCCGCTGTACCAGCAGCTGGTCGCGGCGCAGCCGGTGGCCACCGGCGAAGGCCCGATGCGCGAGAAGCTGGTTGGTTTCGGCATCGAACCCAACCCGGCGCCGGGCATCCTGTGGAACTTCGAGAAGTTCCTGGTCGGCAGGGACGGGCAGGTCATCGGCCGCTTCTCGCCGGACACCACCGCCGATGACGCGGGCCTGCGCGCGGCGATCGACGCCGCGCTGGCGGCCTGAGCCGCGACCCGCGCCGGGCAGCAGACTGAAGAGGCAATCGCAGGATGACTGCAGGCAATTCCGGTGGGTTCGCGGTCGGCGGGGTTCACCCTGGCGCTCATCAACGCCGGTCTCGCCCAGGGCAAGGGACGCAGTGGCATGAACTGGGGGCTGCTGTCGCTGCTGCCTGGCCCGCTGGCCACGCTGCTGCTGGTGCTCCAGGCATCCCCGCGCCCGGACGGCAGTTGAGCTCCGGTCCAGGGCGCCGCCACCGGTCCAGAAAAAAAGCCCGGGATTTCCCGGGCTTTTTTCCATGCATCACCGACAGCGCGTTCAGTGGCCCCAGTCGGGCATCGGCATCGCATCGACCGGGATGGTGGTCTGCTCGTCGTCGCCGTGGCGGCGGGTGCCGTGGCGCAGGTCCTTCTCGATCTGGTAATTGCGCCGCTGCAGCCAGGCATCGCGGGTCAGCGCGTACTCGTCCACCGCGTTGTCGCGGATGTCGTCCAGCGACAGCAGCTGCACGCGGGTATCGACCAGCTGCAGGCCCTGCAGCCCGACGCGCAGCCTGTCCATCTCCACCCGGCGCAGCGGCGACAACGGTACGTCGCCGGCCAGCCCGAACACGTCGCGCACGGTGCGCGGGCCGAAGAACGGCAGTTCCACGTAGCGCGACTGGCGCCAGCCCCAGGCACCCAGGGTCTGCCCGAAATCCTCGCTGCGGCGCGGCACCATGGCCTTGCTGGCAGGGTCGAACAGGCCGCCGATGCCGAGCGTGGAGTTCATCAGGAACCGGCCCAGCGAGTCCCAGGCGTCGTCGCCATGGCCCTGCAGCAGCTGGTTGACCATGGTCACCGGCAAGCGCAGGTTGCTGAAGAAGTTGCTGACCCCGGTCCGCGCCACGCGCGGCACCACGTTCACGTAGGCGGTGGCCAGCGGACGGGCGATGCCACGGTCCACCGCCAGGTTGAAGCGGTGCATCCGGCGGTTGTACTTCTCCCACGGATCGTAGGTCGGCGCGGCGCCATCGCCACCCTTGCCGGCCTCCGTGCCCGGGGTGCCATACAGCGCGGCGAAGTCATCCTCGGCGTCGGTCGCCGCGGCCGGGCTGGGCGTGGTCGCCTGCGCCGGGGTACCCGCGACCGTGTCGCCGGCTGCCTGGGCGGGCTGCGCTGCCGTGTCGGCAACCGGCGCCGGCACCGGTGCGGTTGCCGGCGCGCCTGCGCAGGCGGCGGCGTCCGCGCAGCCGGGCTGCTCCGCGCTGACGCTGGCGCTGGCGGGCGGTGCGGTCGCGCGCACGGGCTTGCCGGCGCAGGCGCCCAGCAGGAGCACGGCAGCCAGGAGGGGAAGGGTGCGGAAGAGGCTCATGTCAGTGTTCGGCCGATGAGGCGTTGAAATCCAGGTCCGGCGACAGCCGGTACGCCGCGCGCAGCTCGTCCAGGCCCACCGGGGCGCCGGCGATGGTAGCGCCGCCATTGCTACGCATGCGTGCAGACAGCTCGGCCAGCAGCGCCACCCCGGCGCTGTCCACGCGCTCGACGGCGTTCAGGTCGAGCCGCCGCAGCCTGCCGGCCAGCGCCGCCAGCTGCGGCCACAGCGCGATCGCCGCGGCGCGGTCGAGCGTGCCGGCCAGGTGCAGGGCGTCGCCTTCGACGCGCGCGGTGGCGTCACTTGCCACGGGGTGCCGGGCCTGCGGTGGCCTGCATGCTGCCGTTGCGCAGTTCGGCCGCAACGTCCTTGATCGACTTCTGTCGCAGCGGGGCGTCGAACTGGTTCTTGAAGGTCTGCACGTAGGAGATGCCTTCGATCATCACGTCGAAGATCTTCCACTGGCCACCGACGTTGCGCATCAGGTATTCGACCGGGGTCGGTTCGGCGCCGGCGCGCACCAGCTCGGTGGACACCTTCACGCCGCGGTTGCCCGGCAACGGCGCCTCGCCCTTGAAGCGGAAGCTGGGCTTGCCCTGGATATCGAGCAGGGCCGAGCCGTAGCGCGCCATCAGGTTGTCGGCCATCGCGTCGGCGAACAGCTTCACGTCGGCATCGGCGGCGCCGCGGCCATGCACGCCCAGCACCAGGCGGGCAGCGTAGTCGCGGTCGAAGCCGCGGCTCAGCTCGCCGTCGATGAAGCCGCGCAGCGCGGTCGGATTGGCGCGGAACTCGCTGCGGCGGGTTTCCAGCGCGGACAGGATGCGCGAGCTGGCGTCGAGCACGGTGCGCGCGGCGGCCGAAGGCTGCGCGGCGCTGGCCGCCGGGCGTGCCTGCGCCTGCGCCATCGCCAGCGACGGGGCCGCGGCGAGCAGGGCCGCGGCGAGCACGGTGGTGAGCAGTCGGGTTTTCATGATTACGGTTCTTCCTTGGTGGGCGTCGGGTGGGGGCCCGGGGTGGACTCGGTGGCGTTGTTGCCGCCGCCGCTGAACATGTATTTGCCGACCAGCTGGATCAGGTCCACCGCCGGCTGCGTGAATACGATCTCGTCGCCGGACTTGAGGACGTCCGGATCGCCGCCCGGCTGCAGGCCGACGTAGCTCTCGCCCAGCAGGCCGCTGGTGAAGATGCCGGCCGAGGTGTCCGCGGGCAGGTCCTTGAACTTTCCGTCCAGCGACAGGGTGACGATGGAGTCGTATCTAGCGGGGTCCAGCTGAATGTCGGCCACTTGGCCGATGGTCACCCCGCCTACCTTCACTGGCGCCTGCGGGCGCAGCTGGCCGACCTGGCTGAAACGCGCCTTGAGCACGTAGTCGCCGCCGCCCATGCCGAAGCGCTGGTTGGTGGACGCCACCGCCAGTACCAGCAGCGACGCCAGCGCCAGCAGCAGGAAGGCGCCGACGGAGAATTCGAGTCGAGGTCCACGAATGGCCATGTTGTTGTCTCACTCCTGATCCAGCAGGTGCCTCGCCGG
>NZ_LDJO01000016.1 GCF_001431595.1 Stenotrophomonas acidaminiphila | reverse complement strand
GTTCAATCGCTTCGGGCCGGTACCTGAAGTGCTGCGGAGAATGGCGTCGCTTTGCTTGATGCGCTCGGCGACCTGCGCAATCTTGGTGATGTTCTGACTCATCTCCGGCCCGAAGCGATTGAACAGCGCGTGCTGGGCTTCTGGGCTGAGCTTGTTCCAGTTGGTCAGGAAGCTTGCGGCCGAGAAGACCTCGCCGGCCGTGTCCTGACCATTGGGATTGGCCAGGCCCATGCGCTTGATCACCGCGGCAGTAACGTCCCGCTGTGCGTCCTTGGGGAGTGATCCCATGACCTGGCGCAGGACCGTCGCGCCCTCGCGGGTACCGGCGATCGCTGCCTGAAAGACCTTCTCTGGGCCGCCGTTCTTGTCCACCACGCGCTGCAGCAATTCCAGGCGGTCCCGTGAGTCCGCGTAGAACTTGTTGGCGCGACGAACAGCACGCTCTGCGCTCGGCCCGGCCTGCTTGGCCAGCTCCTGCATGTCGTCAGTGAGGGCTCGATAGACCTTCCGAAGCTGGGCGGTCGGCTTGTCCGGGGTCAGGGTGAACGAGAAAGCCTGGTCCCCCAGCTGGGTGCGGATGTCCTTGACGGCCTGGTAGGGAATGCCGCTGCCGCCCGACGCCTGGGCCGCGGAGATGTCGGCAGCGATGTTGTCGGCCAGCGCCTTCAGCTCGGGGCTGATCATCGCGCCAGTGGTATTCGCCGCGCCGGGGGTCGGCGTAGTCAGCTCCTTCAGAACCTCCTGCGTCCGGGTCAGGGCGACGGGAGCGTCCGACGGTACGTGTTGGTCGACGCGGTCGTAGAGCTGGGCACGGAGGCTGCGCACGCGGTCCGTGTAGGCGTCCACGCCCCACTCAATGGCCTTGCCGGCTCCTTCTGCAGTCGGGTCGGCTGACATCCGACGCGCGAAGCCTTCCAGCCCGGAGCTGATCTCGTCACCCTGCCTGCTGGCAAAGCGCGCCATGACGCCACCCGAGGTCGGGCCGCCAGCCAGCAGCGTCTCGACACCCTGTCGCATCCAACTGCCCGTGCCTTGTCCGATCGACGGCGTCGAACCGAGCTGTTCGAAGTCATCGATCACGTTGGCCAGGTTCTGCCGGTTCTGTTCCCCACCTCGGAAGGCTCCGCGCAGGGTCATAGGCAAGCCAGCAGTAACTGCACTGGGCGCCAGCCCACCAGCGACCCCGGCGAATGCCTGTGCAAGCTCACCGCCGCCCGCCTCACGGGTGGCACCGGATGCGCCGGCGCCGGCGGCGGAGCTCACGGTCTGCAGCACCGGCTGCGCAGTAAGGAAGTCGGCAGCCCGTTGTGCTGCGGTGGGCGCGTTGGAACCTACGCGGCTCACCGCACTGCCTGCTGCGGCCTGGGCCGGATTGGTGGCAGCCGCGCGACCGGCAAGCATCGATGCGCCGCTCCGGCCAGCGTTCAACAGCCCGCCGAGGCCCATGGTCAGGCCCGTTCCGGTCAACGCCTCGCCGATGTCGCCGGCAACGCGCTCGCCCGAGCTCTGCGGCTTCGGCAGGCCCAGCTTGTCGGCCAGCCATGCGCCGGTGTCCCGGTAGCTCGCCGTCGGCACGAAGCTGTCCTTCCCGGTCAGCAGGTCCTCTAGCTTGGGCTTGTGGCCGAGGCGGCGCAGCGGATCGGTGATGGCGTAGTTGAAGGCGTCGCCGCCCAGTGCCCCGATCAGGGAGCCGGCGCCCTGCAGGACCGAGCGCCCCCCCATCGCAACGTCGCGCAGGAATCCCGGCTTCCAGCCATCCCCCATCACCTGGTCGGCCGTGCTGTCGACGCGTGCGGTCACGTCCGAGAAGTCTGGACGCTGAGCCTGGACGGCTGGGAGGTCGACAATGCGCGGCGCATCGTTCGGGACCAACTCGAACCCCGGAGGCAGCGGCGGCAGGCCACCGGGCGCCGGCGCAGGCGGATCGAGGACGAAGCCTGGCGGAAGCGGAGGCGTGGTCATTGTGCGGGCACCCACTGGCCGTTGCGGAGTTCGAGGACCTGCCCCGTCTTGGGGTTGGTCGCTCGTTGGGGGGCACTGCCAGCCGGCGGTACCGCTCCCGAGAACACGTCGCCAACTGATACCTGCCCGTAGTTGCCGCGGATCATGCCGGCCTTGCGCTGCTGCAGGTCCACCGCACGGCGGTTGATCTCAGCCAGGCGCTGGAGTGCGCGCGCCGCGGTGGCCGCGTCGTTCGCGCTCATGAGCTCGTTCGCTGCACGCTGGGCGTCGCCCTCGGTCTGCACACCCTTGTTGAGTCGGAGCGACTCGTTGACGATCTTGGTCTTGTCGGCATCCCACTCAGTGAGGGCCACGTCGTTCGGCGTGGAGAAGCCCAGCGACGTCCTCACCTTGCCCAGCATCGCGCCGGCCGGAGAAATGCTCAGGCTCCCGTCCTGGATGCGCCCGGTGTGCTTCTGGATGATGTCGTTCATCACCTCGGTAGAGCCCAGCGCGTCCTCCACGTTCAGCAGCTCCTTCAGGGCGCCCACCGGCAGCGGCTTCGAGCCTGCCGCCGACGTGCCACCCGGGTTCCACTGCCCGCGTCGTTGCAGGTCGAACTGCTGCTGAGCAATACCAAGGCGCCCCAGAGAAGATTGGGCACTGGCACGAGAGGCTGCGGCAGCGGCATCATCCTTGCGGATTCCCGCCAGGCCCTGCGCAGTAGTCTCTACGCCGCCACCACCGGTCAGGTACTGATTGTTGATCAGGTTCTGTCCCTGCACGGTCGCCAGTTGAACGGGTTTCCCCTCGAGCGCCGCAAGCAGTGCATTGCGAGTGTCCCAATCGGTTGCTTCCGCAGCCTGCGAGCGCAGCCCCTGTTGCTGAACTTCGCTCTGGTAGCCGGACAGCTTCGTTGGGTCGACACCAGCCTCAAACAGCCGGGCAAGATCACGCGGGCCGCCAAGCGACTGGATGGCATCACCGAGTCCACGCCGAGCCATCATCTCGCTTCGCTTTTTGGAAGCGTCGAGAACGAGGTTCTCCATCCGCGCGGTATCCATCATCGAGCGGCTGTAGGCGCTGTCGCCCCGGCCGAATGCATCGGCCAAGCTCATGCCGCCTTGGATGAGGCGGCTCAGATCGAGATCAGCCATTCATCAGCCCCCACTTCGCCTGCAACTGGCGATTCAATGCGTTGTTGGCGGCGCCGAAGTCAGCACCCGCCTTGGCCTGCGTCTGGATCTGCGCCAGGCTCGACTGGCCCATCCCGGACTGCGCCGCGAAGCCCGCGCCGGCACCCATCAGGCTGGAGGCCATATCGACCCAGGGATTGCGCTGGACGCCGCGCAGGCGCAACTGGGCCAGGTAGTCGTCTGCACGGCTCCGGCGGCCGATCTGGTCCAGCTCCATGGCCACGCGCGCGTCCGCGACACCCTCGCGCTGCCGCTGCTGTGCCGGCGCATCGATGCGGGCCATCAGGTCGGCAGTCCGCGCGCCGTAGTCGCCGATGCCCAGCGCCGCGTTGTTGGCGTCGACCTGGTACGCACGGCTCACCTGCCCCACCTGGCCCAGCCCGCGCTGTGCGTTGGCCTGGGCGGCACGTACCTGGTCCAGATACTGGCTGCCGATGGCGGTGCGCTCGCTCTCTGCGCCTTGTGCTGCGCGCTCGCGCATGGCCTCGGCGATCGCCTGATCGGCTTCCTGCTGGCGGACGCCCTGCTGCCGGATCTGGCCGGCCAGGATGTTGTCCTGCTTCTTCTGCGTCTGCCGGGTGTTGTAGTAGTTCGCGCCCGCACTGAGCGCACTCAATGCCAGCGGGATCCAGATGCCCTCAGCGCCCATCAGCGGCCTCCCGCGCCGTAGCCAAAGCCCGGCGTGTAATACAACGAATAGAAGTCCCGGTTCGCCCGGCGCGTTTCAGCCTGGTCACGGCTGGCCTTGGCGATGGTCCCGGCGCCCGAGAACAGCTCGCCCAGCGCGTCGGCATTGAGCTGCGACCGCGCGCCGGCCAGGTTGTTGCGCAGCGACAGCGCGGCGTTGTTGGCGCCGGTGGTCATGTCCGCGCCGGTCTGCGCCAGCTGGATCATGTTCATCCGGCTGGTCTCGTCGGCGTTCCGCAGCTCATTGGCCGCGCTCTGCGCCAGGCGATCGGCGGTGAGGATGCCCTGCTGGTAGTCCTGGCCCAGCTGCCGGTTCGCGTCGACGGACGCCGAGCCGCCGGTCAGCCCGTTTCGCGCCATGGCGAAGCGCAGGCTGCGGTCCGCCGCGTCGTGCTGTCGGTCCAGGTTCTGCCGGTAAAAGCTGCGGCTGGCCGACAGGAAGTCGTTGATGTCGGCCTCCCGCTGCGGGCTGCCGTAGATCTGGTTGATCTGCTGCATCGATCGGTTGATGTTGGCCTGCCGCAGCCCTTCCTGCTGGGCCGCCTGCTGTGCTGCCTTGTTGGAACCGCCACCGGCGCCCATTACTCACCCCTCAGCTTCGAGAAATGGGCGATGTCCTCGCCCCGCACGCCGAAGTGGCGCCAGACGCCCTCCGGCCGGAATCCCAGCGACCGCTCGAACCACTCGATGGCCTTCTCCCGCGTGGTGATGGCGCTGGTCTGCAGGCGATGCGCGCCTGCCTCGTACAGCCGATCCATGAGCCAGCGTGTGGCCTTGGTCATGGCGCGCCACTGCTGGGTCCAGCCGTCCTCGGTGCCGACCATCCAGGCCTGCCACACGCCGGCACCCGCCGGCTGGAAGCCACCCGCAGCGGCGGGCAGGTTGTCGCTCTGCAGGACGGTGAAGGCGAAGCCCTGCGACTTCTGCGCGGTGTCGATGAAGAAGGCCGCGGCCACGTCCGGCGAGAACTCAGCCAAGCCGGTGACGGCAAGGAACTGCGCCTGCTCGTCCGCGCGCATCCGCTCCGAGAGGAACACCAGATGCGCCGGACGGCAGGGGACGATGTTCGAGGGAAGGCGAGCGGGCAGCATGGACGTATGCTGCTGCCCGCCGGAGGGGGTTCAACGGAGTCAGGACATGCCGCGCAGGTCCTGGAGGTACAGGCCCAGCGCGTTCCACTGCCAGGGCTCGCTGCCGTCGTAGGTCAGCTTCACTGACAGAGACGGGGCGGCCAACGGCATCGGGATCACCATTCCGGGCACGGTATCCGCTGGCACCGTGTACCCAGGCGTGAACAGGCCGCCGTTGCTCTGGTCGATGCCGAAGGACACCGACACGGCACCCTCGCCGATGATGTCGAAGCCATACAGCATCTTGGTCACGCCGGGCTGGCCAAACTCGAGCCACGGCCACTGGATGATCCCTTCGAACTCTTCGACCTGGCCAGGGGCCACCTCGTCCCCGACCTCGGTGTCGTCCACGAAGTGGATGAAGTCGCCGGAGCGAAGGTAGAGGCTGTCCCCCGCGATGGCCCAGTCATCCACCACGAACGGCAGCTCGTAGCGGGACCATGCACCCACCTGCCCCATGCGGGTCATCGAATAGACAAAGATCTGCGTACCGTCCATTGCTACTCCGCGGTGAGGATGCTGCTCGCGCGAACGAGCCCAGTGGAGGCATCACGGATCTCCAGCAGAGCCCGCGCGCCCGAGGAAAGCGTGCCGTTCCGGGTCTCGGACAGGCTCTGCCACGTGTCGGGGGTGATGTTCGAACTGTCCAGGCTGCCCTCCAGCATGGACACACGCAGCTCATAGAGCGCGCCGATGCCGAAGACGAGGACCGAGGGAGTGGCCGTTGACCACCACTCGAACATGGGCTCGGCGCCGCTGATAGCCAGCCCCCCGGTGTTCTCGACGGAAAACTCCCGCGGCGCTGCCACGTTGGCATCGAGCAATCGCGCGAAGGCTTGAGCATCCGCATAGAAGGGCCCCTTGCCGTCCAGCGTGAACTCGAGCAGCCCCGCCCAGGTGGTGCTGGTGAAGTAGGACGTGTTGATGTCCCACCGGGTCTCGCCACCGGTGGAGCTTCGCGTGGCGAGAATCGGAGTCGCGTAGTTCCTGTCCAGCTCCATGGTGACGCTCTGGGGAATCACGTCGCCGCGCTCGCCGCCGTCCCAGCCCGGCCGCATCCCCCGATTCTCGCGGGCAGCAAGGACGCGCAGCACGGATGCGGACGCGAGCAGCTGGCTCGGGTTTCCGTCGTGGTCCACGAAATTGCTATTGCCCGTGGTGACGATGCTTGCCCCGATGGGATCGGAGAACTTGCTGGTGGCCACCGCATTGAGCCGGGCGGGCCTGATGACCCAGTTCACGACAATCGTCTCACCAGAACCCTCGCGCTCGATCACAATTCCCGTTCCCGAGCCGGAGGTGACCGGCACCTCCAGGTTGCAGACGAACCGACCCTCGTCGTTCTGGTTGTAGTAGCTCCGCAGGTCATCAGTGCGGCCGGTCAAGCTGATCAGCACCGAGTCCGTTGGCGAGGTCAGCCAATCTGGGGCGTTGATGATGTTCCCGAAGAAGAGGGAGACGTTGTCGCTGTAGAAGACCAACGTCGGAACCTGCGGGACAGGTGCCGCCTGGGAGAATGCCAGCCAGTACTGGCCCATCGCCGGGTAGTAGAGGCCCAGCGGCTGGTCGGCGTCGGCTGCGGCTTCCTGGACCAAGGGATCCACGGGCATGCCCACATCACCTGCCTGGAAGTTGGTGCTGCTCGCCGCAATCCCGACGGTGCGCACGCCCTGGGAGGCCAGGAAGAACAGGTCGTTGGACACCGGCGCAATGGCGTGGTGCTGGGTGCTGCCCATCGGCAACGCGTCCAGCAGCGCCATGTTGGCCGGGTCCTCGTCCACCTGCCAGAGCTGGAATGCCTCGGCGTTGAACACGATCATGTTGCCGCGGTACAGCCCCATGGCCGTGACCGGGTTCGCCCCGTAGTTCTGCAGCCCGGTGGGCAGGTAGCCGGCGTCGTTGTCCGTCGACCAGTCCAGAGGGTTGACGGTCGCCGAGTAGCGCACGATGTCGTCGTCCCCGCAGAACACCTTGGACGCGGCGATGGCCACGATCTTGGTGTTCGGGCAGTTCGGATCCTCCACGCGACGCGAGACAGCCCGTAGGGTGACGGTGCCGTCCTTCACCATCCCGCCTTCTTCCTCCGGCCACTCCGGCTCCGTGTCGCCGCTGATGTACAGGGGCTCGGCGGTCCACACCACGCGGGTGGCGGCGATCGCTTCCCAGGTGACCTCGTTGTCGACCACCTGCTGGCCGAGCACCGGCGGCCACGCCGGCTCGCTGGCGTCGGAGAAGCCCGACTCCGGCTGCACCGCCTTGTAGGCCAGATCGGCGGGAAGCCCAGCAAAGGTCCCCTCCACCCACAGGTTGCCGCCCCAGATGGCGTGGTTGTGGTCCGCGACGGACCAAAGCTCGATGCCAGCCCTGCAGTAGGCCGCGCCTTCAGGGCAGATCGCCTCGCAGGTTGAGCGATGGACTGCGCCACCGGCACCGCTGTCCACCTGGTTGCCCTTGTCGATCCGCAGCAGCACGTCAGATGCGCTGAACCAGTGGATCTCAACCCAGCCCCGGGTGGCGCCTGCAACCGATGCCCCCTGATCGATCAGACATGCCGCCGTGATCTTCTTGCCGACCGGGACCACCAGCTTCGTCTGGTTCAGCGCGCCGCCGCCGGCCTGGTTGCCCGGCAACTCGACGTAGGTGCGCCAGCCCCCTTTCGATACATGCTCGGAGTAGAAGGCCGAGCCAGTGAAATCCCAATTGTTCGCCCCATCGGTGAACTCGCCGTTCTCCACGGACGTTGCCGTGGGCGACGGCGC
The DNA here is from genome assembly GCF_001431595.1 of Stenotrophomonas acidaminiphila. Lineage (GTDB taxonomy): Bacteria > Pseudomonadota > Gammaproteobacteria > Xanthomonadales > Xanthomonadaceae > Stenotrophomonas > Stenotrophomonas acidaminiphila. Next base: position 27,481 of record NZ_LDJO01000016.1, on the reverse strand, counting down.
AGTGATCGGAACGACGATGTCGCCGGGCTGGTACAGGGTGCCGGATTGCCAGACGGGATACGCCATTACTGCGCCTCGCTGCTGTTCGAAGTCGACCGGGAGCCACTGCCGTAGCGCTCCTTCACGGATGAAGGCACAGGGGTGGTCGGAGTTCCCGTCTCTTGGTCGACGGTGTAGGGGTTCCGGTTGCTCACGTCCTCTATGACCGTCTCGCCAGGATTGGTGGGCCACGTCGGCTCGACCGTCCCAGAGCGCGGGCTATCGCCCACCGTCTCGGTGACCGCGTACCGGTAGCCGTTGTCCACGACGGGCACGACGACATCGCCCAAGGCACGGCCCACGTTGGGCGCCCAGGGCGTGTACCCCGCGCGGTCCGACTCAACGCGGTACGCCATCCCATTGCCCTCCGTGGGGCGAACGAGCGTTCCGGGGAGGTAGATGTGGTTCGGCTGCCAGACCTCCCCCTTCTCCAGCCAGTAGTGGCGGATGAGGCCATCGGCAAACTCGGCCACGACGTACAGGTAGCCGAGGAAAGGCAGTGCGAAGTGGATGTCATTGATGGGCGTCGCCGGTGCCGTGGGGTGCCGGATCACCTCCACCTCTACGCGCGAGGTGCCCGAGTCGACAACCAGATGCGAGAACACGACGAACTTGCCCTGGAACCAGACAAGGCCCTTCGTCCCGGGCGGGAGCACCACTTCGATGCGCGTGCCAGGCCGGCACTTGATGGTCCGCGCCGCGGTGACGTACCCGTTCACCAGGTCGTACAGGGAATCCGGCGAGGCTCCGCCCTTGTCGCGCAGGCGGGTAATGCCAGCCTTTACCGCAGAGAGATTCTGTTGGCGCATGGGTCAGGACTCCGGCCAGTCGCCAGCGGAGGCAGGTCGCACTGCCGGCGGAGGCACGCACGCTCCGGGCACGTAGCGCCGCGTCTGATGGGACTCCGCGACGCGGCTGCGAACATAGGCCGTTGCCTGGGCCGCGTAGTTGCCGGCGTCGGGCTGGCTGTAGTGTGCCTTCGCGTTGGCCAAGGCCTGCAGAAACACAGCCTCGGGGTCCACCGTCAGCACATCGGTGCCAAGGGCGAGCTCAGCCGGCCCGAATGCCCCCTTGATGCGCAGCTTCCATGCAGCATCGGCCGGTGCCGGCCACAGCTCGATGCACTGGCGAATCTCGTAGTGGGTCGGCAGGCCATGAATGTCCGCCGTGTAGAGCGTCGGATCGATCCCGCACACCAGAGGGCGCCAGCTGCTGTCATCTTGGGAGATCCCGACCCAGTGGACCTTGCCCGGGTCCAGCACCTTGTCGCAGGTATCGCTGTTCCCATCCAGGTCATAGAACCGCTGGCCGGCGACCAAGCCCCAAGTGAAGAACCGCTCCTGGCGCATTACGGTGTAACGCCGATACAGTAGCTCGTGGGCACTGCGGACGAAGTCGTCCAGCAGATCAGCCATCCCCGGCGGCAGCACGCCCATGGCCACCTGAGTGGCGAAGCCCAGGCGCCGGGCGATGCGCAGCCGCATTTCCTCCAGCGTCACCGTGGGCTGGCCGTCGTCGCACTCGCAGTTGTAGGTCATAGCTGCCATCGCCTCTCCATCACGAAAATGGCCGGCCGGAGTCGCCCCCGACCGGCCGCCGTCACCGCCGCCAGCGGGTCGGGTTACTGCTTGCGGGACTCGCTCTCGTCATCGATCGCGGCCAGCACATCTTCGCGACCCTGCCCTTCGGTTTCCGCCGCCTCGATGGCAACCAGGTCCGCATCGCTCAGGTCCTTCAGCTTCTCGGTGATGGAGGCCACATCGCCGGCCAGCAGTTCGGTGAAGTCGGTGGCCACCGCCGCGTCCTTGCCAGCCTTCGCCGCGGCCTTGGCGGCATCCTTCTCCGCCTTCTTCTCGGCAGCGGTCTTGGCCGGCGCAGAGGTCGTTGCCTTCGCCGCGGCCTTGGCAGTCGACGGCTGGCGGCTGTCGATGAACTTCTCGAGGTCACGCTGGCGGTTGAAGTAGCGAGCGCGCGCAGTGTCGGAGTCGGAATTGCCGCCGTACTTCTTCACCAGGCCAGCGAAGGCAATGCCCGCGTCGAAGTCCTCGACCTCGATGTCCTTGGTTTCCAGCTCGGTCACCAGTTCCTCGCCGTAGATCTCTTCGAGGATGGACTGCTCGTACTCCGGAACCGTGGTCGGCAGCTTGGTGCTGGCGTCACGGTCGATCAGCAGCGTGACCAGCGTCAGGGTGATGGTCTTGGCCATTACTGCACGCCCTCCAGGGTGATGGGGCCCGTGGCAGTGGCGCCCAGCTTGACGAACTTCGGCAGGTCGGCGATCTCGACCACCGGGCCCTGCGTCGCGGTCGCGCTCAGCAGCGTGACCCAGCCCGCGTCGCCGCTGGCCGGAGTGGCACCGCTGGCCAGGCCGGGATGACCCTGCAGCAGCACGCCGCTGGTGACCGAGGCGTTGCCGCCAAGATGGGCCAGCCCTTCGCGCCCCTCCCCGCCCAGCAGCGGGGTCTTCTTCAGGGCCACGATGTTCGTGCCCTGTACGGTGATGGTGTTCGGCATTTCTTTCTCCTGGCCGGCGAGGAATGCCCCGCCGGCACGTTGGGGGTAATCAGGCGATGCTGAAAACCGCGTTCGAATTGCGCTTGCGGCAGGTCAGGCCGTAGTCCGCGGTCAGGCCGAAGTAGTACGTGTAGCGGTCGTACACGCGCGGCGGGGTGCGGCGGATCATCCAGCGGCCCTTGACCGGGCGCAGGCGCAGGGCCTTGCTGTTGAGGAAGTAGCCGCGCTTCTTCCACGGGTAGGTGATCGCACCCAGCTCTTCGTCCAGGGCATCGAAGGTCGGATCCCACACCACCGGCACGCCCTTGAAGGCCAGCGCCTTGGTACTCGGGTCCAGCGTCACGCCGCCGGTCGACGCCTGGCCCAGGTTGATCTGGCGTCCCATGACCTTGAGCGCGTCGGCTTGGATGGCGTCGTACATCGCCGAGCCCACGACGATGAAGTCGGGGTTGCCCAACTTGCCGTAGGTGATCGTCTGGCGCCACAGGGTCTCCAGCGTGGAGATCAGGTTGCCGGCCGTGGCCGTGCTGATCCCCATCTGCGCCCAGTTGCGCCACCACGGGGTGGTCGACGCATCGATGCCACCGATGACACCAGCGTTCGGGGTGGTGCTGACCAGCGCGTCCAGGCCCGGCACAGCCTTCGGGTTCGCCGAGCCGTCGAGGTGGACCTCGCGGTCCCAGTTCTCCTGGAAGCCATCCTTCAGCGTGGTCCAGCCTTCCTGCAGCTTGTCCACGATCTGGATCTTCTCGGCATCGGTCATCTGCGCCGACTTGTCGTCGGTCAGGATGATGCCGTTGTTGGCCAGCTCGGTCTCGTTGAGGCTGAAGCCGTCGTGGGCCTCGAAGTGCTGGAACGGCGCCAGGCGCACGGTGTCCTTCCGGTTGAACGTGACCTGGTCGTCGCCGGAGTAGTTCTGGTAGTTGCTGTCGTTGGTGAAGCGCACCTTCTCGTTGAAGATGCCGTTGCCGAAGACCGTCTCGGTCTTCTTCTCGATCAGCCACTTGGCCAGCGGACGCTCGCTGGTGAACTGGTCGATCGGGTCGTCAGTCGCATAGGACTGCATCTGGTAGTTGGCGCCGGACGCCAACTGGGCGGGAGTCAAAGGCATATCGCACCTCGGAGGGAAAGAGGAAGCCCGAATGGGCGTGGTCTCTCGCGTTCCGAGGGCGCGACTCTCGTTTCAGCGCTACCGGCGGCGAACCCGGCTTGCGTCACTCGCGATGCCGGCGTTGGCCGGCTGGATCGCAATATGCGCCAGCCGGCATGCCAGTCAACGGGGCTATGCGGCGTTCGTGTTGAGGCCGGGGTTGTCGGGGCGCGCGGTGCCGGCGATGTCGGCGGACGCATCAGCATCGGTCAGTGCCGGGCGCTCAAACTGCCCTCGCGCGCGCTCGACACGGATCAGAAGCGCATTCCAGTAGGCGACCATGCACTTGGCCTGCGTATCGAGATCCTTGCGCTCGTCCTCCGACAGGCTCGCGTAAAGATCGCTGCCCTGGAACGTACCGAGCTTCTTGATGCGATCGTCCAGCTGCTCCAGCTCCGCGACCATCCGCTGCACGTGCGGCGGGAGGTGTCCGATATGGCCAAGCGGGAGATATGCCGCTTCGAACACGTCCTTCGGCGACCAGCTGGTGTAGCCATCGGGATATTTCACGGTGTACCCGGCCTGCGGCGGAAGCGTGCCCGTGGAGGCAATAGTGCTGTCTTCGCAGTAGCCGGTGCATTCGGCAGATCCCGGCTTGCAGTCCAGGCCACAGATGCGCGTGGAGACTTTTTCGCTCGGCCAGGCCTCGATGATCTTGGTTCCGACGTAATGCTGGGTCATTGCACTCTCCGGTTGTTGAGCACCCGCCAGATGGCGAGCGCGAGGGGATGGCGGCGCATCAGCGGCCCTGCGTCTTGGCCAGCTGCACCCCGAAGTCGAAGGCGTTCTCCTTCGTCGGGGCCTTGCTCAGGTCAACGCCAGTGGCGCGGACCGGGTTGTTGGGCGCCGCTGCCGGCTGGCGCTGCGCGGGCGCTGCCACCGGTGCGGGTGCAGCGAGGTAGGCCTTCTGGATCGCCGCGGCCCACTGCTGGGGCGGCAGGCTGTCCTGGATGACCGCGACCATCGGCTGGATGGCCTTGAATTTGGCGTCGAAGTGCTGCGGGTCGGCGGCACGCAGCTTGGCGCCCAGCGCCTGCACGTCCTGCATCGCCTGCTCCTGCGTCTGGGTGGCGGCCTGCGACTGCTCCATGACCTGCCGCTGGCGCTGCTGGCTGTCCTGCTGGAGGGCCGAAGCGCGGCGGGTGCGGATCAGTTCCTCCGCTGCCGCCTTGGTCATGTCGCCATCGGCCACCTGCTTGGCCAGCTCGGGATACTCGGCCAGCGGGTCGTAGCCCGGCGCCGGCCGGCCCAGCTCCTTGGCCAGCCAGGCCATTTCCTGCTGCATGAATTCGTAGGCCTGCGCCATCGCCGCCGGGTCGCGCGAGTTGATGGCGGCCAGGTAGTTCAGCGCGTTGCCCATCTGCTGCGGATCTGCGCCGGTGGACTTGATCGTTTCCTCCCACTGCCGGCCGCGCTCGGCGTCCGGTCGCAGGGTCTCGACCTCGGCAGCGCGCTCGCTCAGTTCGCGGAAGCGCTTCTGGGTCCTCTCGTTCGAAATGCCCAGATCCTTGATCTCGGCGTCGATGGCATCGGGCTGGTTCGCAGCCTCCGCAGCGGCAGCGGCGGCAGCCGCCGGGTCCGGATCTCCACCTTCGCCGCCCGCGGCGCCCGGTGCACCAGCACCGCCTGCGGCAGCGGCAGCACCTGCATCAGCGGCGGCCGCGGGATCTGCAGCAGCCCCATCGGCGGCGGCAGCCGGCGCGCCACCGTCCTCCAGCACTTCCTGCTCGCGGGCCTTCTCCACGCCCTGGCTGAAAGCGTCCAGCGCCTCGGTGTTGGTGTTGCCGTCGTTGCTGGCGACGGTCGCCGCGGCCTGGGCGGCAGCGGCTGCAGTGCCGTCATCCTCGATGGCGGTGGTGTCGGGTTCGTTCTGGTCAATACGCACGTGTGTGTCCTCGCTGGCGGCGTGTGGGGTCAAACAGGGGTGATTGCCGGCGGCGTCATCGCAGCCGGGTCGAGCATTGCGGGATCGATGGGCGGCTCACTGCCGGCGGCACCGGCAGCCATCGCCGGGTCAATGGCGGCACCACCCATCGGATCGAGCGCAGGGTCAACCGGTGCCGGCGCCTGCGGAATGAAGCTGTAGGGGTCGATGCTGGTATCGCCGGCGCGCTTCACCGTCTCCACGGCTAGCTGCTCGAGGCAGTTTGCGATGTCCAGCCGCGACGAGCCGCGCATCTGGCCGATCTGGATGGCGGACTGCTGGAGCTGCGGTAGCAGGATCGACCACTGCTGCTGGCGCAGGGCCGTGGCCGGCTTCCCGGACGATCCCGCCCGGATATCCACCTGCACCACCATGTCCAGCATCTCCGGCTCTGGGACGTTGAACCACAGCGCATCGGCGCCGGCCCAGTTCGCCGCCTCATCCTGCGTCAGCCCGTTGGGGGAAACCGCCAGCTCGGCGGTGTAGACCGCCAGCTCGGAGAGCATCTCGTCCAGGCTGTCGCGGGCGTAGCCGATGCGGGACTCCGTGCCCTGCTGCTGGATGTCGGCTTCGGTCGCGGTCTTGGCGGTCTGGATACTGGAGGACAGCGCCTCCTGCACGCCCCAGATCATTTCCAGCTCCGCACGGATCTGCTGGGTGTCGTAGAGCGCCGGGTCGATCTGGTTGTAGCTGATCGGGAACACCACCTGGTCCGGCCGCTGGCCCTGCAGGTCCAGGCCGACCATCTCGCTCACCACCGCGCCTTCGAGCTTCTTGGCGTCGAGGGCATCCAGTGCTCCACGATCGAAGCCAGTCTTCGGAATGGCTCGGCTGCGGTGGGTCCGGTAGTTGGTGCGCGTGCGGTTGTACTCGTCCAGCAGCGAGCGCGAGCGGTCGACCAGGGACTGTGGGTGGCGTGCGCCGTCGTTCCAGATCACGGCCCAGCTGAAGAACGGGTAGAAGCGCGTGGTCCGCTGCTCCGGCTTGAACGGCTGGCGCAGGTAGCGCGGGCAGCCCTCGGCCAGGGTGATGACGTGTCCCGTCTCCTTGTTCCACACCTCCCACACGCAGACGCAGGCCTTGCTCGTGTCAGTGGCACCGGCCGGCCCCTTGGAGAACGCGTCCGCCTGCTCGCCCCGGGCCGCACCGCCGAAGCCCGCACCGTCCGCGGCCTTGCCGGGAATGCGGAAGTAGGCCGTTGCCGATCCCAGCACGTCGGCGGCATCGGGATACGTCGCCTTGGCCTTGTCCATCGGCATGAACAGGCGCTGCGCGATCCACGGGCTATCCACGTACTGCTGCAGGCACGCGCACTCCGGCGCCTCCTGGATGTCCTCTGCCCGCACGAAGTCGATGCACAGGGCGTTGAAGATGATGCGCTCTGCCTCGTCCTCGGCCTGCTGCAGGCGCTGCTCGAGTTCTGCGCGCTGCGCGGAGTAATCACCCACCATGCCTTCGGTTAGGGCGTTGTGGAGCTGGCCGATGGCCGCCAGGCTGGAGCGCAGGCCGGCAATCTCCTGCTGCAGGGCCGGGTTGCTTCCCGTCTCCCGATGCCACGCAGCCTTGAGCCAGCCGATGCCAACGCTCAGGCCGGAGCGCACCAGCGGGTCGGCCGCCGCCTTCAGCTTGCCCTTCTTCCAGAGCCTGCCGACGACGATCTCCAGCGTGGTGGCGAACGCCTTGGCCTCCTGCTTGATGCGCGGGGAGACCGCCTCGGCCAGCTCAACGCTCACCTCAGGATCGCGGGCGTACAGGAACGTAGTCAGGATGCCGACGTAGGTGCCGGCGATGGGCACACGTACGTCGTACACGTCGGTGTTGGCCTGCTCCTGGCAGTACGTGCGGTCCTTGGCGTAGCCCTCCCGGGCTCCCTTGTCGAACTCGCGCGCTTCCTCGATCCGCTTCAGCCAAGCCTTGACCGCGCCCTCTTCCTCCAGCGTTGCAGCAGCCTGGCGCTCGGCTTCCGCCTGCTCCATCTCGTCTGCTTCGATCGCCTGGGCCAGTTGGTCGCCTGGACCGGTCATAGCATCTTCCTCTTCCGTTCCATCGCGTCGGCTGCCTCGCCGTTGTGCTCGAGCCATTGGCGGCTATAAGGCGTGATGACCCGACCCCGTTCAACGGAGGTCGGCGCCCTTGCGCTGGCGATGGCCGGGAAGCGGCTGTGAATGAAGTAGCCCAGTGCGTCCGGCGGGTGATCGAAGCCGGTGGTCTTGTCCGGCATGCCGTTGGCGTCGTAGGCCTGCTTCTCCAGCGCCTCGGTCAACTTGGGGCAGCCCACCGGGTTCACCCGTAGGCGGCGCACGCCCCTGGCATTGCAGAGCATCGCGTTGACGCTCACCACGCGGGCGCGGATGCGGGGGTTGGACGGCGGCACCCGGACGACGAACCCGGCCGCCCGCAGAAGGCCAAGGTCGGACACACTGGCGTTGTTGGTGTGCGAGCTCTCCCCACTGGCGTCGGGGTAGACCGCAATGTGCCGATCGCCGAACCGCTCACGCAGCGCCACGATCATGGCCGGGGTGTCCCTGACGCCGGTGAACTCTTCCAGCGCCAGCGGCTGGCCGGCCCGGATCACGCAGACGACGGCCGTCATGTTCATCACGTTGAAGTCCATGCCCACGTGGAGCCGGTCGTCGTCGTTGATCGTGGCCATGGTGCCGTTGAGCTTGCGGTCGTAGGCCGCGTACACCGAGCCACTGGTCAGGTTGACGAACAGGCCGTTGATGTAGGCCTTCACCAGCTGCGCCGGGTACGTCTCGAACAGGGACTCGATGTAGTCGTCCGGCAGGTTGATCTCGTTGTCGTAGGTGCTGGCGTGGACCTTGCCGTACAGCGCGGCCTTGGCCGGCTCCTGGCCCGGGATCTGCTCGAACTGCTCGTAGACGAAATTGAAGCCCTCGGGCGTCGTCGTCACATCGATGCCGTTCTGCAGGCCGGGCGCCTTCACGCGCAGGCGGGCGATGATCTTCCGCCAGGCGTCATGTGCCTTCCGCTTCTTCAGCGTGTCGATCTCGTCCACCAGACCGCGGCCGATCTTGAAGCCCACGATGCTGGCCGGGTTGTCCATGGACCGGCAGATGGCCGTTCCGCGGTACTGCCGGCCGGCGTACAGGTGCACCTCCTTGTTCGACTGGTTGATCTGCGCTCGCAGCCCCCAGTCGAAGGCCACCTCTTCGATCGTCGGGTAGAAGATGTCGCGGATCTGCGGATAGCTGGGCGCGAAGTACCCCGTGGGGATCCGCGGGAACTCCCAGGCATGGCGGCACAGTGAGCCGCACCCCACCCAGGTCTTGCCCGAGCCGAAGCCCCCTACGAACGCCCGGAACTTGTGCGGCAGCTGGAGGAACGCCGCCTGGGGCTCATTGAGCGTCGGCACGCTTGCGCCCACTGACCACGTCGACCGTGACGGCTGCCGGCGGCGGCGCATCGTCGTTGAAGCCCTCCGGCTTGTCGCGCCAGTGCTCCGGCTTGCGGTTCTTCAGCCAGAAGATCATCGCCGTGGAGTCCGGCGGGTAGTGCTTCATCACTGGCGTCAGGGTCACCTCGCCTAGGTAGCTGCTGACGTGGGTGTCCGGATGGCTGTAGCCGGTGGCCCGCTCGAACAACGCCCGCTCCACCCGGCTGTCGGCCTCAGCCTTGCCCAGCCTTAGGGCTTCCGAAAACTCGGGGTGCTTCAGCTTCCACAGGGAGACCGTCGACAGGGCCACCTCGAAGAAGGCCGCCACCTCAGGATCTGTGCAGCCCTTGTCGGCGAGGAACTTGGCCTGCTTGGCGAACTCGGGCTTGTACTTGCTGGGCCGGCCACCCGCGCCCTTCTTGCCCGGTGGCTGTGTTGCCGCCTTCTTGACAGCGGGCTTGACTGTCTTGCGTGACATGGTCAGCCCCCTACAGCGGTGGATCGCCGATTCCCGGAAGTCATGGCGTCACCAGGGGTCATAGCCCCCGGCCGGCCGCACGCGGCCTCTTCCGTGTCGGCTGCGGGCTGTTGTCGACACCTGCCCGCTGGTCGGGCCGGTACTGCAGAGAGCGCCCCGGCCGGCGCTTCGAGATACGGATCGATGGTGTTGGGCGTCTGGCGGTCGCTCATGCCGCCATTACGCGGCAGCGGCCATCTCATGCAACGGAGGGAACGGGAGCTGGAGCTGCACGGGCCGCTCGGCTCCCTGGTCCAACTGGGCAGGCTCATCGTCCAGCGCCCACGCAGGCAGGTGGAAGCGGATGTCCTCTTCCAGGGCGTGCAGGTCCGGCACCGCTGCGTTGCCCCCGCCCATCGGAAGCTCCGCGTAGGTGCCCATCACCCAGTCGTACTGCTCGGCGTAGAAGCGCTCGGTCCTCGCCTCCCCCGCCATGAGCAGGTAGACCTCGGCCTGGCTGTTGATGGCCACCACCGTGCCGGCCCCTCGGGCGTAGAGCGTCTGGCGGATGCGCTTCTGGAGCCGCTGGGCCAACTCCTGCACCGTGGCACAGTCGTCCAGGCAGAATGCCGGCTTGATGTGGCGCTCCACCTGCCTACGCGGCGTGGGGTCTCGGTTGGTGTCGTGGTTCGAAGTGGCCATCGCATCCTCCCGCTCTACGCATCTCGCATCTCGCAGCTCGTCCAGGACCTCGTCGTCCAATCTGAATGCCGGCAGGCGCCCATCGGTGTCACACGCACCATGCCGGTCCGGCTGGCGCCGGCAGTGGAACGTCCCGTCGGTCAGCTCGCGGAATTGGCACACCGAGCACCTGCCCATGCGACGGACACGGGCTCGGTAGCGCTTCCACATGCGGGCTATTGCGTCGGTCAAGCGGCCACCCCGCTGGCCAGGCGCTGTTCACCGTACAGGGCGATAAGCAGGGCATCAGCCCGCCCGTTGTCTTTCTTCCGGGTCAGCATGTGCGCGACCTCGGGGAACCGCTGGATGGCCAGCTGCCGCGCCGCGTCCTTGTCCTTGCCAATCAGGGAGAACTGACGCTTCCACACCGCCGGGATGGCGCGGGTGTACGGCACGCCCAGTACGTCGAGCGTGAAACGGATACCGCCGCTGGTCTCGCCAAACCGGAAGGCGCTGGTGCCGCCGTCGCCGGGCATGGCGCCCACCTTCTCGACGCAGGCCGACACGAAGGCGCCGGGATGCGCGGCGCGCTGCTCGCGGATGAAGATGGCCAAGGCCCGAGCGTCGATCTCGCCCCAGCCGTCCACTCGCCGGGTAGGCAGGTCGATCATCGGGCCGGCCACGCCGTCCAGTAGGGTCACGATGGCGCCGGTCAGGCCCGGGTCGATGCCGAAGGTCAGGCGGAGCGCGGTCATCCCCTGAGTTCCTTCGCGTGCGCAGCGTCGATGGCAGCAAGCTCGTTCATGGCTTTGGCCGCCCAATGGTTGTGGACATCGGTGTGCCGGCCGCTGTGCTGAGCCAGCGCGTACTCGATCACTTCTCGGTACAGCATGGCTTCAACCCGAAGCGCGTCACGCTCTGCCTCGGCGCGCTGAGTTCGCCCTCTCCAGACATTGATAACCGCCTCGTTCTCAGCAAGCTCTGCCGTCAGGCGGTCGATAGCGGCTTGGTCGTAGTAGTCGCCCAAGGGGAGACCATTGACTGCAACCGTTGTTGACCAATAGCGCCCCGCAGCCGAAAGGCACAGAGCCACAATTGGCTTGATCTTGTTCTCGTTCATGCTGCCCATGGGCTGCTCTCCTTCCGGTGCTTCTCGATCAGAGTGTTCTGCAGGTCCAGCAGGTAGTCGTCGCTGCCGATCTCCTGCCGGAACCGGCGGGGCTGCTTGGCGTAGCTGGGGCCGAACAGGCGTTCGCAGGTCTCGGCCGACATGCCGCCGAATGGCTCGCCGCGGTGGCTCCAAGGGTTCAGGCCCACGGTGAAGTCGTGGCCGCGCCGCTTGGCGCCGTGCTTGCCGCCGACGGTCAGGTGGTGCACCTCGCAGGGGACGTGCCCGAGGCCCAGGCTGTTGGCGACGATGCAGCCAATCTCGGTGATGGCGTCCATCCGTGCCTGCTGCGCAACGGTCGGCTTGCCGGTTGAGCGGCCGAGCTTCATGCTGCGGACCTCAGTGCAAGGGGGAAGGCATGGAGTGCGCATTTATCTTCTGGAGTGCAATGAAGCCCGAGGCGCAGGCAGCCTGGGTGCAAGCTGTCGGCTCTGTATTGGCGATCTTCGTGGCAGTTGCAGTGCCTTGGCAGCAGCACCGGGCAGCTATCAAACGCCAGCAGGCAACAGAGGATTCGCGCGCGCGTGCCCTCGCCCTTGCAAATTTGAATCTCTTTAGAAACTGGCACTACTCCATCCAAGGCGCGCTTGATGCCTTCGGCCAAGCCCCAAAGCCTCTCACTTTCAATAACTGGAAACACATTCAGGGGATCATCGAAGTGAACCCCACGGATACCGCTTTGATGGACCGCAGTGACGGTTTCGGCCCAGCAAGTGGAATCGTTCAGGATTTTCTCTACCATGCCCAACTTGCATGGTTTGCCACCGACAACGCACTTATTTCCGACGGCGACGAGACTCACGAACAGGCATTCTTCGAACATGCGAATGCCGCTGCATTGAAGCTGAGCCAAGCGATTCGGATACTGGAGAAGCTCGCCGGAGCTGGTGCCAAGAACCACTATCGAAAAATATGAAATAGGCATCACGCCACCCTCCGCGGCTGCTCGCCGTAGTCCCGATACCGCGGCTCGTTGAGCCGCACGCCGTTCTCCACGGCCCAGGCCTGCGCGAATGTGATCAGGTCCGCCATGTCGCCCACGGACATGGTTCTGGTCTGCACGGCCAAGTTCACCACGCTGGCGCCGTCCAGCGACGGCACGATGTCGCCCTGCTGCCGGCTCTCGGTGCGCGCCCAGGCGTCGACCAGCAGGCGCTTCCAGCCCTCCTTGTCGATCCAGCGGCCGGCCCACTGCCGCTGCTGGGCAATGTCCTCGCAGATGGCGTGGAGCATCGCGTTCTGCTCCAGGCTGCGGGTGGACTTGCACTCCTTGACCTCGACGCGGACGGCCCGGCCAAGCTCCAGGTACTGGCAGGCGAAGCGCCAGGCCGCGGCCATGCGGTCCCGGGCGTTCTCGGCCCGGAGGATGAAGGTACTCATTGGTCACCTGCCCTTGCCGCTGCGGCCGTGGTCTTCATCCGGCCGAAGCCGGCCGCCTTCGCGGGCTTGTCGGGGGTAGTGGCGATGGGCGCCGGCTGCCAGTACTCCGGCAGGTTGGAGAACCGGAACTGCTCGGGCTGGTACAGCACACGCACGTCGCCGGACGGGCCGTTGCGCTGGATGCCCACGATCAGCTCGGCCGTGCCGCGGTAGCGGGTGTGCCGGTCGTAGATCTCGTCGCGGTAGATGAACACAACGGCGTCGGCGTCCTGCTCGATGGATCCTGAGTCGCGCAGGTCCGAGACGATGGGGCGCTTGTCGGGCCGCTTCTCCAGGTCCCGGTTGAGCTGGGACAGCAGCAGCACCGGCACCTTCAGTTCGGCCGCCATCAGCTTCAGCGCCCGGGTGATCTCGCCGATGCCGGCCGCACGGTTGTCCCCCACCACGGTCATCAGCTGCAGGTAGTCGATCACCACCAGGCCTAGCGGGTTGCGGGCATGCTGCCGGCGCACCTGCGCCACGACATGCTCCACGCGGGCATTGCGCGGACGGCTCACGAAGATGGCAGCCTCGCGCAGCCGCTTCATCGCACGGGTGACGTTGCTCCAGTCGTTGTCGTCCAACTCGCCCGAGCGGATCCGCTGGCCATCGATCCCGCCGATGCTCGCCAGCATGCGATCGCCCAGTTCCTCGGGCTGCATCTCGAAGCTGAAAACCGCCACGGCCTTGTGCTGCTGCAGCGCCACCCACTCGGCGATGTTCTGCGCCAGCGTGGTCTTGCCCATCTTCGGGCGTGCTGCCAGGACGTACAGCCCGCCCGGCTGCAGGCCGCCCAGCAGTGCGTCCAGGTCCGTGATGCCCGTGGACAGCCCGTGCACCTGGGTGCCGGCCGTAGCGCGCTCGGACAGGCGGTCGTAGACGCGCTGCATCACCGGTGCGACCGACTCCAGCTCGCACGGCTCGCTGTCCAGCAACCCACCGATGCGGCTCTGGGCCTCGCCCACCAACTCCACGCTGCTGCGGCCGTCCGGGGCGAACCCATCGTTCACCATCGCCGTGCCGACCTCGATCAGCTGCCGCAGCCGGGCCTTGTCGGCCACGATCTCGGCATAGGCCCGGATGTTCGCCGCGGACGGCGTGGTGCTGGCCAGCTCCAGCAGGTAGGCACCTTCGCCCACCTGGTCCAGCTTGCCGCGGGACTCGAACCACTCGCCGATGGTCACCGCGTCGAAGGGCTGCTCCTTGGCGGCCAACTCGGCGATGGCCCGGAAGATCAGCTGGTGGTCGCGGCGGTAGAAGTCCTCGGCCGTCACCACGTCCGCCACGTTCCACCAGGCCCGCGCCACCAGCATCAGCCCGCCCAGCACGGCCTGCTCGGCGTCGATGCTGTGCGGGGGCACACGGGCGCCCTGCGGTGCCGCGGACTCCTTGGCGCCGGCGTACAGAGCCGCCATCCGCTCCAGCTCGCCCTGGGTGTCGATCGGCGCGGTCATGCCGCATCCCCCAGCGCAGTCACGGCCTGGTCCATGATCTGCGCGAAGCGGTCCTCGGCCAGCAGCACGTCCAGGTTCTGCTTCCACCGCGGGTTGTTCGGGTTCGGCACGTCGCCGCGCAGCCACGGGTCAGCGGCGCACTGCTCGAAGTAGGCCTGCCAGAACGCCGCGGCGTCGTACTCCCAGCCCAGTTGCCGGCACAGCTGGCGGGCCAGCTTGTCCGCGGCCAGCACTCGCCGCTGGCGCTTCGGGTTCAGCACCACGATGCGCTGGCAGTTCGGCAGCAGCTGGTGGTAGGCAGCCAGGACGATCTCGGCAGTCCTGCCGCCAGGGTGCGGATGCACGGTTGCGGCTTGCGGGGCGTCCAGCAGCAGGTCGACGGCGTCGGCCGGCGGCTGCGAATCCGAACGTAGTGAGGATTGCTCTTCTTCCTGCTCCTGCTCCTGTTCCTGCTCTTGGCTTGAAAGGAGTCTGGAAGGCCCTTCCGAACCCCTTCTGCGCGTCAGGTGGAAATCGGCCTTGTAGCGGTCGAAGAAGGCACCGAGGAAAGGGTTGTCCGGCAGGCTGTCGTAGTCCCGCTGCACGCCCACACAACGGTTGTCCGAGGCCTTCAAACCCTTGCCAATCTGGAAGGTAGCCATCTCGTGGACCCACACGAACTCGGACCCTTCGTCATAGCTACAAAGGCCCTCTTCGATGCACACCCTCAGCCCTTCGGAGGCCCTTTCGACCCCTAGCCCGGTCTCGTGTGCCATGTAGAGGATGGGCTGGTAGTACAGGCCCAGCATGTTCGAGGCCGGCGAGGACATCAGGTACAGGGCGCAGATGACCCCTTCCGGCCCCCTTCGGCGGATCGCCTTGCCGGTCTCGCCCGTCCAGAAGGTAGGCATCACCTTGGCGTAGTCACGCATGGCCAGCACCCCGCAGCAGCTGCAGGCAGCCGGCGATGTGCCAGCGCTGCTGGACCAGCCAGATGGCCCTTTCCAGGGGATCGGTCATGTACTTCATGCGGCCGTCCTCATCAGCGCGGCCAGGCGCTGCACGTCGCTGACGCCGTCCAGGGCGCGCTGCAGGTCCATGTACTGCCGCAGGAGGTTGCTGCCGGTTGCCGCGCATAGCGGGCCGATCAGGCGGTGCGGGATCGGCGCAGAGCCGGTCTGCATCCGCGACACGTAGCTGCGGCTGCGTCCGATGCAGGCCGCCACGTAGTCCAGCTTGTGCCCACCGGCAGCGATGGACACCGCCAGCGCCTGGGCCTCGCTCTCGATCTGCCGAACGACCTTGACCGGGGCATCAGCCGGTGCCTTGTGCATCCCGAACGCGAGCGGCAAAGGCCTTTGGTTGCAGGTGGTTTCATTAAGTTTCATAGCGTTTAACTCCGCCTCGGGGCGAAATAAAGGCCCAGTCCCGAAGGACCGAGCCGCGTGGATTCAGTGAAGGAATGCCCGACCGTCGTGACGCTCGTGCGGATGTGCGGCCGGCTCTACGCCGTGAGTCGCCGCGGTGATCGCGTGGCCGTGCGCTTCATCCCGAAGCGCGAACGTCAGCGCCCTACCCGGCCCGGCGTGGTCGTGCCGTTCCCGGGGAGCCGCTGAGTGCCGGGGCTGGAAGGCGCCCGCCTGCCGGTAGGATTGGGGGTGCGACCCAACCAACCCACCGGAGACGGACATGGACGAAACAGAGGCCCGCATGCAGCAGGCGATGATCACAACCTTCATGGCTTGCGCCGTGCGCGCGCTCATGGCGAGCCACCCGAATCCGAAGGCGCTGCGGGAGGCGTGGAATCGCGAGGTGGCAGGCGTTTGGGCCACGGCGTCCACGAAGTTCGCAGGTCCAAACCCGGCTGCAGACGCGATGCGGGAGATTCAGGACGCCTGGGAGCGCCACATACCGGTATCCCCAACCTGAAGAACAGGTCGCTGACCGCAAGCGCGGCCATCAACCGGAGCTGGCGATCAGGCATTTCCGCAGCCATGTCAGGCCGCCTCCCCTTCGCGTTCCAGCTGCGTCTGCTGCCACTGGGCGAACATCGCCGCCGCGAACTCGGCATTGGTACGCTGCTCCACCAAGGCCCAGAAACCGATCTCGGCCATGGCATCCTCTGCATAGCCGGCAGGCACCCCACCGTTGGCGGCGCACCACTCCAACATGCGGCCATGGGCCGTGAGCAACCGATCCGAGGTCTTCTCAGACATGGCCACCTCCGAACAGATCGACGCGGCACTGGCGAGGCTGGAACGAGCAAAGGCCGAGAGGGACAGCTGGAAAGGTCGCAGCGACCACCACTACGCGATGGCTGCGCATCTGGTCGCTGCCCTGGAGAAGGAGCTCGCCAGGCTGTTGAGCGAAGGCGAACACTAGGCCGCCTCGCCCTTCTCGGGCGCCGGGCCGAAGACGTCGGGGCGCAGGTCATGGCGGGAGACGCCGGTGGCTGCCTCAATTGCGAGGGAGTGCTTCGGTGGAACTGGCCTGCTGCCGTTGACCCACTGACTGACCGCCTGTGGCGTCACTCCAAGCAACCGGGCAATGCCGGCTTGTCCAGCCCCATGTCTTTCAACTGCTCTGGCGATGGCATTCATACCACCACTAAAGCATCGCTTAAGCCAATAGTCAAGCAATGCTTTCTTACATTGGCTGCGCGAGTGCGTGGACAATCAAGCGATGCTTGAAAACCATGAAATGGCGGTCGCCATCCGCTCGGCCATTGAAGCTTCGGGCCGCACTCAGAAGGAAATCGCCGATGCCTTCGGCGTCACAGAGCAAGCTGTGTCGGGTTGGCTGCGGACTGGCAAAGTGGACAAGCGGAAGCTGCCCAAGCTTGCGGCCCTCACAAACCGACCGCTCTCACACTTCGGAATGGGTGATAGTTCACCGGACCCGGTCTCAAGCCCAGCGACGACAGGTAATTATGTTCGCGTCTCACATCTGGACGCGGAGGCGGGCATGGGGGGAGAGAGGGTCAATGACGACTATCCAGAGGTCATTAGGGCAATGGACTTCGAGCCAGCCTACATCCGGTCATTGGTCGGCTTTGTCCCTCCACCGGGCCGTTTGGTCCTCATTACGGGCCGCGGGGACTCCATGATTCCGATTATCCAGCCAGGCGAGTCGTTGATGGTGGACACAGGTGTAACTGGGTTCGATGGTGATGGCATCTACCTCATCAACATCGGTGGGGGTCATCAGGTAAAAGGGCTACAGCACCGTGGCGACGCCATATACGTTGTCAGCGCCAATACCGCGCTCTATCCTGCCTTCCCGCTTCCAGTCGGCACGACCGTTGCGGGAAAAGTGTACTTAAGGAATCGAATCGAGAGATTCAATTGACCGGCCAGAAGGCCAACTACAGGGGAAAGCATGAAGAGGATTTGGCTTGCGGCGTGCCTCGTCGCAATCGCTAGCGGCTGCGCCACTACGAAGGAATGGTCTGCTACGGGGGGCAGTCGTTCGGATGGCGTAGTTCGTCTTTCGTATACCCAGGGTGAGTTCGAGAGTGTCACTGTGAATGAAGCGCAGGGGATCGATCTCGCCACCAGGCGTTGCGCCACGTGGGGATACACGGGAGCGGAAGCCTTCGGAGGTGTTACGCGCCAATGTAACCAGCCCGGTGGCTTCGCCGGTTGCGCTCTTTGGACTGTTACCAAGGAGTATCAGTGCTTGGGCGAAGGCAATGCGCACAGCACTGGCTCCCGGGTGGAGACAATTACGGTTCCAACGCAGTCCCGGCAGAGCACTCAGGATATGAAGTGGCAGCCCAAGGGTGCATTCAAGAAGGACTGATCCCCTCCTTGTTCGCGCCACTGAGCTAGTAGCAACCCAGAAGGGCCCCGCAGCGGCAGGGCCCTTTTTTTTCGCTCAACCTAAAGCAACGCTTGACTTATGACTTAAGCATTGCTTTACTTGACTCAAGCCGGCCCACCCGGGCCGAACGGGGTCAGACATGGCACTGCAGCACCAGACGATGAGCCGGTCCGCACAGCGGGCCTACGACGACCAGGCGCCGTCCGAGGATGGCGAGGCGCTGGCCGAGCGCATTGACGCCCTGATCGAGCAGTACCGGGCAAACCCGGCGAAGGTCGCCGAGGCGGACCAGTGGATGTCCGGGGCCCTGAGCGAGGACGCCTATGCCGGCATCGAGTCGATGTTCGCGGACATCGGCGACCGCATCCCCCCGACCGGGAAGGTCGTGTGGTCCGACTTGGAATCCCTGCCCCAGCCTGTTGTCGACAAGATCGCCGCGGTTGCCCGCGAGGCGTCGGCCAGCCGATCGGTGTACCTGCGCGACCTTGCCGAGGCAGCTGCGAACAGCGAATCGCGTTTCGCTTCGGAGGCTGCGGCATGAGCGCCCCCGTGGATGTGCTGGCGGTGCTTGACGGGCATATCGACTACTACGTCGCGATACAGCAGCTGGCTCGCGACGAAGGCAACAACCACTACGCGGATGAACTTGATGAGCATTGCGGAACGCTGACGCAGCTTCGCGAAGCCCGCGCAGCCGTCGCCGAGCTGATCGCGACAGCTGTCGAAAAAGCGACCGACGGCTGCCCGTGCGACAGCTGCGAGGCCCTGCGTGTCGCTGCCCGGAACTGCGGGGGTGAAGCATGAGCGCGCACAAGCACACACCGGGGCCGTGGGAATTGCACGAAAGCGTGACGCATGTTCGGGTCGTTGCCGCAGACGGAGAAAACATCTGGTTCGAGGACAAGCGCTGCCCTCGTGTGATTGAGGATGCCCGCCTGATCGCCGCTGCGCCGGAGCTGCTGGAGGCGCTTGAACCATTTGCGCACGCAACGCTTACGCATACCGGGCAGGTCATCGGCCTGACGCGGGAGGACTTTGAGCGCGCCTTGGCCGCCATCGCCAAGGCCACGGGAGAGCCCGCATGAGCTTCGAACAAGCCCTCAAAACCGCGGCCAAGCAGACCGCGCGCGACATGGTCGTTATCGCTGTGCTGGCGTTTCTGGCTGGCGCTGGCTTCGCCCTGCTGCTGGGAGCGATGGCATGAGCGGAAAGTCTGATCGCCGCAATTCTGAGTCGTTCGAGCGCCGCGTCCGGGAGCTACTGGCTGCTGGCTACAGCGCATCGAGGATTGCGAAGGAGACCGGGAAGACGTACGCGCACACCATCCGAATCGTGGAGCGCGTCAAAGCCGAAGGCGGCGCCGCATGAAGCGCCTCGCCTGGTCCGTCCTCGGCTACTCGGCAATGACCGCGATGTACTTGCTGGCGCTGTGGTGCGCAGTGCAGGTGCAGCCGTGATCCGCCTCGCCCTCTACACCGCGGCGCTGGTGTTCTTCGCCGACATGCTGCGCCGCGCGGTGATCGTGCGCGCCGACTCCTTCGTGCTGCCGCTGGCCCTCCTGTGCCTCTGGCTGCTCGTGCTGATCGTCCGCGTCTGCCGCCGGGAGCATCGCCGGCTCACCCGCCGCCGCACCGACTTCGTCCGCCCGCGCAGCTTCCCCACCCAGCGCAAGCGCGACACCCGCTGATCCCCGCCGGCGTGGCCGGCCCTACGGAGGCAACACCCATGTTCCAACTGGAAAAGCACGATTCGGCCATCGCCAACGTCAACCAGCGCATCGAGCGCCATGGCGAGGAACGCGAGCTGGCAGCCGACATCAAGTTCACCACCAGCGCCGGCAATAGCCTGCTGGACAGCATCGAGAAGGGGCTGAAGGAAGCGCTGTTCCGCAAGCCCGGCAAGGGCGAGCAGCAGGACCTGCCCATCGGCGATACGCCCCTGTCGGCCGTGAAGTTCCCCAGCCTGGAGCCGCTGAAGCTGGCCCATGAGTTCCTGGGCTACGAGCTGCAGATCGACGGCCTGCTGGAAGGCGTGGAGCCCATCGTCCTGGTCGACGTGAAGCTGAAGCGCTTCGTGATCGAGCCCAAGGAAGGCGGAAGCGTCGGCCTGTCGTTCACCGCGTCGGCCAACGTCACGCCCGACGAACTGGCCGAGCTGTCCGAGGCGCTGATTCGCGAGGACGTGCTGCTGACCCTGACGCCCCCGAAGGCTGCTGCTCAGCAGGCCGACCTGGCCGCCTGATCCCCCTGCCCTGCGCACTCCCCAGCGCAGGGCGCACCGCGGAACTGGCCTCCCCTCCAGTTCCGCACCCGGCCGGGCGGGCAAACCCGGCACCTATTCCCAAGGACAGACTCATGACCGCCCATGCTCCCGAACTGAAGAAGCTGCTCACTGCGGCGTCACATTTCACCCCTGCAGGGGCTTTCATCGCCGGCGGCGCGCTCACCAGCGTATTCACCGGCCAGGCAATCAACGATGTCGATTTCTACTTCAAGACGAGGAAGGCGTTCATCGAGGCTGTGCGGGCTGCATACGAAGATGGCCTGTGGTGCGTCGCCGCTACCGATCGCGCAATCACCTTCACCCGCGGTAACGACGTCATCCAGTTGATGCACTTCGACTTCTTCGAGACTGCCGAAGCGGTGTTTGATGCCTTCGATTTCACCGTCTGCATGGCGGCCTATGACCTCGACACCGAAGCCTTTGCGTTCCACCCGGATTTCTTCAAGCATGCCAGCCAGCGGCACCTCAGCTTCCATAGCGGCACTCGCTATCCCTTCGGCTCGCTGCTGCGAACGATCAAGTATCGCGAGCGTGGCTACAAGTTCGGCAAAGGTGATCTCCTGCGTATTGCGCTGTGCTGCCACCAGGTGCCGCTGGAATCTTGGGATGACCTTGCTGCAGCCATCGGCGGTCAGTACGGCGAGCGTGTCGCCCTCGACACCGATCAGCCCTTCTCTATCGCTGCTGCAATCGACCTTCTCGTCAACACCGAAGTGACCGTCCCCACTGCTCCCGAAGAAATGCCGGGCAGCGCGGATGAGTTGTTGGTGAAGGTTGGCGTGCTTCCGGGCAATGCGCTCGCAGCCTGACCCAGATAGCACCCCGCGCGTAGGGCGCGATCGAGCCCCGTGTGGCCCCGGCGAAAACGGGGCACCTATTCCCACCGCGCCGGCACCGCCGGCAGGAGCTATCGATGAACGCTGTAGTCGCAGCCGCACCCGACAACTACCCGCAGCCCCGGAACGAGGGCGCGACCATCCTTTCCGTCATCTCGCGCGCAGCGGCCGACCCGAACTGCGACATCGAGAAGATGGAGCGCCTGATGCAGATGCACGAGCGCATCCAGGAGCGCCAGGCTGCCGCCGACTTCGCTGCAGACCTGGCCGAGATGCAGGACGCCCTGCCAAGCATCGGGGAGCGCGGCAACGCCGCGGGGCGCTACACATACGCCCTGTGGGAGGACATCAACGCCGCGATCAAGCCGATCATGAAGCAGTACGGCTTTGCCCTGTCCTTCCGCACCGACTTCTCGGACGGCATTGCCGTCACCGGCGTCCTGTCGCACAAGGGCGGCCACCGGGAGGAAACCACGATCAAGCTGCCCGCCGACGCGAGCGGCAACAAGAACGCGGTGCAGGCGGTGGCCTCCAGCGTGAGCTACGGCAAGCGGTACACCGCGGGCGCGCTGCTCAACCTCACCAGCCACGGCGAGGACGACGACGCCTTCACTGCCTCCACCGGCTTCGACATCACCAGCTGGGCGGACGCGATCAAGGACGCCATGGACAAGGACGACCTGGACCGGATCGCCGCGGACCTGCGCACCAAGACCGGCATCCCTGCTCCTGCTATGCGCCAGATCCGCGCCCTATGGGCCGCCCGGGCGAAGGAGGTCAAGGCATGAAGGCGAACGAGGCTCAGGAATCGCAGGACTGGATGCTGGCGCGCTGCGGCATGTTCACCGCGTCCCGCGCCGCCGACCTGATGGCCCGAACGAAGTCTGGCCCGAGCGCGTCCCGGGCCAACCTGCTCGCGCTGCTGGCTGTTGAGCGCCTGACGGGCCAGCCGGTGGAGACCTACCGCAACTCGGCGATGGACCGGGGCATCGAACTGGAGGCCGAGGCGCGTGACGCCTACAGCTTCACCACCGGGCGCGCTGTCGAGGAAGCCGGCTTCGTGCTGTGCAGCGAGCTCCCGAACACCGGGTGCAGCCCCGATGGGCTGGTGGGCGACGGGCTGGTGGAGATCAAGTGCCCGGCCAGCATGCAGAAGCACCTGGAGGCCCTGCGCACCGGCGCGCATGCGGTCGAGTACCGCTGGCAGCTGCAGCACCAGATGCTGGTCGTCGGCGCGCCCTGGGTGGACGCGGTGAGCTACGACCCGCGCTTCCCCGACCGCCTGCAGCTGGCCATCACCCGCGTGGAGCGCGACGAGGCGGCCATCGCCGAGCTTCGCGCCGCCATCAAGGCGGCCGACCTGGAGGTGGAGCAGATCGTCGACGAGCTGCGCCGCATGCCGGAGGCAGCCTGATGGGCACCGTCACCTTCCAACCCGAAGAGAGCCGCGCCGGATCGCGCCGCGGCGGTGCCGCCCGGGCAGCGCTCTACGCGCACGTCGTGGAAGGCCAGCTCTGCACGACAGCCCAGATTGCGCGCCGGCTGGGCATCTCCCCCGACGCCGCATACCAGCGGATCAAGAAGCGCCCGCACCCGCTGACGTGGGATTCCCTGGCCACGAAGTGGAGGAAGGCAGCATGAGCCACCACTTCACGCGCCGCGCCCCGAAGCGCAACGAAGGCCTCAGCTGGGGCCGCTTCCCGACTGACGACGGATCCGCGGTGACCTACCGCCTGTTCCGCCGCGACCACCGAGGCGCGCTGCACATGGAGGCCCGGACCTTCTTCACCAGCGCCGATCCCACCCACATCGCCAAGGTCCTGCGCCACGCCAAGCGCCAGCTGCGCGACCGCGTGGACGAGATCGACCTGGCCGCAATGGAGCAAGCAGCATGAACGCACACAACGAGCAGCAGTGGCCCGAGTATCTGATGCTGCGCGACACCGGGCTCGCTGATGACGCAGGCGGTCTTGGGCAGCGGATATTCACTACTGCCGGAGCTGGCTACGTGAAGCAGAAGTACGTCCGCGCA
This sequence comes from Stenotrophomonas acidaminiphila, assembly GCF_001431595.1. Lineage (GTDB taxonomy): Bacteria > Pseudomonadota > Gammaproteobacteria > Xanthomonadales > Xanthomonadaceae > Stenotrophomonas > Stenotrophomonas acidaminiphila. The sequence goes on along the minus strand of NZ_LDJO01000016.1, from coordinate 4,326 downwards.
GATATCGCAGCCCAGCCCGCCGCAGTGCAGGAGGCGGTGGGCTGGCAGTTCTGGCACGAAATGCCCGGTGGTGGCGGCGAGTGGCGGAATGGTTCGCCTGACCACGTGGTTAAGAACCACCGAAAGAACACGGAAGCCGCCGGAATTCCGACGCGCGACGTCTACGCCGCCCCCGTCACCGCAGCGCCGGCTCGTCCCAGTGCGCTTACTGCCAGCATCGCGAGGCTGGATGCGTTCCTTGACGGAGATTGCGTTGAACCGCTTACGCTGGCGCAGAGCGAAGCGGCGGCGCTGGTGTTGCAGGAGCTGAAGCGGCGCATGGCCAGCACCCTCGCAGCGCCAGGGATCGATCTGACGCCGTTCCGGGCGCCTCTCGTCGCTGCTGTGCGTCTGCTCGCCAGGCACGGGAGCGAGGCCGACATGAACAGGGTGGCCGATCTGATCGCCCTGATCGACGCCAGCCCCAAGGGCGGCAGCCATGCGATAGACCACGCCGGCGCTGCCATCGTGCCGGCCGGGGCGCGCATCGCCGCGCTTGAGGCGGAGGTGGCCGGGCTGCGGAATGGCATTGAGCGGGCCATGGGTGAAATCGACGATGACGGCCCCAAGGCTTTGAAGTACGCGCGCCAGGAATTGCAGGCTGCGTTGCAGACCAGCGATGCGGAGGTGCGGACGTGATCGCGGCCCTCAGCATCGACACCGCGCTGATGCGGCTCAATGAGATCGCGCGCGGCGCTGAAGTTCCGTATCCGCATTGGCTTGGCGGCGATGGAGCGGACCAAGGGCCGTCCTACTGCCGCGAATGCGCAGAGAAGGCTGTGGCGGCCGGAAAGGCGGATTTCGTTGATGGCGGATGGCATCAGGAGAATGACTGCTGCTGCCATTGCGAGGACTGTGGCCGGCTGCTGGACTACACCCTCACCAAGCATGGTGTGATGGAGGAATTGGGGCACTTTCGGGCTTGCCGCCTGCGCGGGAAGCTGGATGCTGACACCGCATATCACCTCGCGCGCATCCTCGAACAGCATGACGACCATCCGGAGGTGAAGCAGCTTCTACCGAGGGTCCGGCGTGCGCTTGCGCGGACACCGCAGGCCAACAGCCACGGCGCGGGGGTGGAGTGATGCTAGGCGAGCACCATACGACAAGCTTCACCCACCTACTCATCGAGAGCAGAAATTTGTCGGGCAGTCTCCACTTGTGGTGGCGTGGGTTCCGCGCCATTGGCTCCATAGACGGCCTTTGCAAGCTTCAACCTAGCGTCTTCCATAGAGCCAAGCACCTGCTGAAACTGCAGTCGAAAGTGAGCTACATCAACGGCATGGTCCTGAAGGTGCCGGAGGTTAGATCTCAGCCGGATCGCTGTATCCATGTCTGTCACACACCGCGCCACCTCGCCAACAAGCGATGGGTCCACCGCATCGAAGCAATCAGTAAGCAGACGCACGGAAGTTGGGTCAAGAGCATCCAACTCGTGGAGAACGGCAGCAAGCTGCTCTCCTTGCAGCACTCCAGTTCCCATTTGTCCAATGGCCACTGCCAAATGGTGGTTTTGGATAGTGAGCGATCTCTCCGCCCACTGCAAAAATGCATGAGCGCGCCTCTTGGCAGACTCTCTTCTTATACGCTCAGGAGTAATCCCCACATAGAGCGCGACACCGCCAGCAAAGGCAGTCGCAATGGCCGACCAAGCACTCCAGTTAACGACGCAGCTCTTGCTCAACAACCAGCACTGGCTCACACCATCCAGAATGTTCATTCCCTGATCCCCCTGTGGATTGGGCGGCATTCTGCCATGCGTCCGCGCGCTCGAGCGGCCCGCCCGCAGGGGGTGAGGTGATGGCCCGATACTTCATCAACGACACCGAGGTGTCGCGCGACGAGGCGTTCTATGCATGGCGCTTCTCGCAGACCTACCGTCAGGCGCGGCACAACAAAAATGTGATCTGGGACAACGCGCATCACGGGCAGGCTGACGCGCTGAATCACCTGCGCGAGGCAGGCGTCAGGATCGAGCCGGACAGCCCGCAGGAGGCGAGCGATGCGTGACCTGGACCTGCACGCGCTGTTCCTGTTCAACGTGACCGACACGATGGCGCAGCCTTGGGCGGACGCCGGCATCACCTGCTGGTGTGTGGACCTGCAGCACCCAAAGGGCGAGCGTCGGGAGGGCAACATCATCAGGGTGGGCGCCGATGTACTGCGCTACACCCCGCCGATGCGGCGATACGTGTTCGGCTTCGCGTTCCCGCCGTGCACCGACCTGGCTGTCTCCGGGGCGCGCTGGTTCGCCGGTAAGGGCCTCTATGCGCTGGCCGACGCCATCACTCTGTTCGCACGCGCTGCCGAGGTCATGGAGGCACTGGACGCCCCCTACGGCATCGAGAACCCGGTCAGCACGATCAGCAGCTACTGGCGCAAGCCGGATTACTCGTTCGATCCCTGCGACTACGCCGGGTACCCCGGCGGCGAGGGCGACACCTACACCAAGAAAACCTGCCTGTGGACGGGGGGGGGCTTCATCATGCCAACGCCGAGGCGCCTCGACCCATCCGATGGCAGCCGCATGCACCTGCTGCCGCCCTCCTCCGAGCGCGCGAACCTGCGCAGCGCCACGCCGGCAGGCTTCGCCCGCGCCGCGTTCGAGGCGAACTATGCGCGCGCACTGAGGGCTGCAGCATGACCCCCAACCTGCAACGCAATGGAGGTAGCCGACATGGCTGACGAAATCGCCCTGTGGCCACTGAAGGAGGTCAAGCTCCGGGTTGGCCTCAGCACGGCCACGATCTACCGGATGATGGCCAAGGGCCTGTTCCCGAAGCCGCGCAAGATCGGCACGAAATCGCTGTGGTTCTCGCCGGAGATCGAGGAATTCATCCTCGCCGTTGCGGCCGGCAAACCATGGTCCCCGAACATGGGGCAAAACATGGGGCAAGACCTCGCGGCATGAAAAAAGCCGCTGAAATCAGCAGCTTAGATCAGGTCTTGGCGGAGTGAGAGGGATTCGAACCCTCGATAGAGCTTTTGACCCTATACTCCCTTAGCAGGGGAGCCCCTTCGGCCTCTCGGGCATCACTCCGTTTTCTCTTTGCCCTGCCGCGTGTTCCGTGGCAGGGCGCGAAGAATACCGTTTAACGGGGTGAAAGGTAAACCCTTATTCGGAAGTTTCTTCACTTCCCTGTGCAGCGGGCTCGTCGCCGCGCTGGATACGCTGGAAAATTTCCTCACGGTGCACCGCCACGTCCTTGGGCGCGGTGATACCGATACGTACCTGGTTGCCCTTGACGCCGAGCACGGTCACGCTGACCGAGTCACCAATCATCAGGGTTTCGCCTACACGGCGAGTCAGGATCAACATTGTGCGAGTCTCCATGGAACCGGTGGGGGTTTCCCACCGGCATTGGCGCGCCAAGAACCTGCGCCCCACGACAAAGGGAAAAGACTCCCAATGTTAATGGCAGGCCGCAGGCACCTTCAAGGCGCGCGGCTGCCTGCGTTCATGCCAAGTGTGGCTTGATCCATTCCAGCACGCCGTCGAGCGCGGCGACCAGCCTGGGACCGTCTTCACCGCCACCCTGTGCCAGATCAGGACGACCACCGCCCTTGCCCCCGATCTGACCGGCGACATGGGACAACAGTTCCCCGGCCTTGACCCTGCCCATTGCCGAGCCATTGACGCCTGCGACCAGGGAGGCCTTGCCGTCCTGGGTACCGGCCAACAGGATCACCGCATCGCCCAGCTGCTGCTTGAGCCGGTCCATCGCCTCGCGCAGCGCCTTGGCGTCGAAACCCTCAAGGCGCGCCGCCAGCACCTTCACGCCGCCGATCTCGACCGCCGAAGCACCGAGGTCGGCAGTCGCGCCCGAGGCCAGCTTGGCCTTGAGGGCCTCCAGCTCGCGCTCGAGCCGCTTCTGCCGCTCGCCGAGCTGGCGGATCTTCTCCACCACATCGGTCGCCGCCCCGCCCAGCAGGCTGGCAGCCTCGGCCAGGCGGGCTTCCTCGGCATCCACGTGGTCCAGCGCGCCCTGCCCGGTGACGGCCTCGATGCGGCGCACGCCGGACGAGACGCCGCCCTCGGCGGTGATCTTGAACAGGCCGATGTCGCCGGTGCGCGACACGTGGGTGCCACCGCACAACTCGGTCGAGTAGTCACCCATCTTCAGCACGCGCACGTTCTCGCCGTACTTTTCGCCGAACAGTGCCATCGCCCCGAAATCCAGCGCCTCCTGCATGCCCATGTGGTGCACTTCGGCGGCGTTGTTGGCGCGGATCTGCTCGTTGACCTTGCGCTCGATGAGCGCCAGTTCCGCGCTGCTGATCGGCTGG
>NZ_LDJO01000015.1 GCF_001431595.1 Stenotrophomonas acidaminiphila | reverse complement strand
GAGGGCGCGGCCATGTGTTCCTCGCAGTGTTGACAGTGTGTCTGCCAGGAGGTCCTCACCCTGACCGACCTCTGGCACTCGTCGAAGAAGATAGCCGACATCATCAGCGTCATCGACGGCATCGCCTTCCAGACCAACATCCTGGCGCTCAACGCCGCGGTGGAAGCCGCCCGGGCCGGTGAACAGGGCCGCGGCTTCGCCGTGGTCGCCTCGGAAGTGCGCACCCTGGCGCAGCGCTCGGCCGGTGCCGCCAAGGAGATCAAGGAACTGATCGAGAACTCGGTCGGCAAGGTCGCCGAAGGCTCGGCGCTGGTCCACCAGGCCGGCAGCACCATGGGCGAGATCGTGACCTCGGTGCAGCGGGTGACCGACATCATGGCCGAGATCTCCGCCGCCTCGCAGGAACAAAGCGCCGGCATCGAGCAGGTCAACCAGACCGTTACCCAGATGGACGAGACCACCCAGCAGAACGCCGCCCTGGTGGAGGAAGCCACCGCCGCCGCGCGGGCCATGGAAGAGCAGGCGCAGCAGTTGAGCGACGCGGTCTCGGCCTTCCGCCTGCAGGCGTCGTCCCACACGCCCCGCGACCTGGCACTGGCCAGCTGAGGTGCCACGGTGTCCCTGCCCGCTCCCGCCTCCCGTGATTTCGAGTTCAACGACCGCGACTTCCGCCGTGTCTGCGAACTGATCCACCAGCGCGCCGGCATCGCCCTGGCGCCAGCCAAGCGCGACATGGTGTACGGGCGCCTGTCGCGCCGGCTGCGCGCGCTGGGCCTGCATTCGTTCCAGGACTACCTGGACCAGCTCGAGCGCGACGGCGGCGACGAGTGGCAGGCATTCACCAACGCCCTGACCACCAATCTGACCTCCTTCTTCCGCGAACCGCATCATTTCGAAAAGCTGCGCGAGGAGCTGCTGGCACGCGCCCACCGCGCGCCGCTGCAGATATGGTCATGCGCGGCGTCCACCGGCGAGGAGCCGTATTCGCTGGCGATCACCGCCTGCGAGGCATTCGGCAGCCTCACCCCGCCGGTGCACATACTGGCCACCGACGTCGATACCCAGGTGCTGGCCACCGGCGCCCAGGGCATGTATCCGCTCGAGCGCATCGCCGGCCTCGACCCGGCGCTCAAGCGCCGCTACTTCCAGCGCGGCACCGGCCCCAATGAAGGCAAGTGCCGGGTAGTGCCGGCGCTGCGCAAGCTGATCGAGTTCCGCCAGCTCAACCTGCTGGCCCCGCGCTACGACGTCGGCGGGCCCTACGACGCCCTGTTCTGCCGCAACGTGATGATCTACTTCGACAAGCCGACCCAGCGCGCCATCCTGTCGCGGCTGGTGCAGCACATGGGCGACGACGGCCTGCTCTACACCGGCCATTCCGAGAACTACCTGCACGCGGCGGACCTGATCCAGCCATGCGGCCGCACCCTGTACCGCCGCGTGCGCGGGGCCGGCGCATGAGTATGCCCGCCCACGCCGACGACGTGATGCGCTACCGCGACACGCGTTTCCAGACAATCGCCGCCAAGCTGTTGCCCACCCAGTACCTGGTGGTGGACGACGACACTGCGCTGACCACCACCCTGGGCTCGTGCGTGGCCGCCTGCATCCGCGACCCGGTGCTCAAGATCGGCGGCATGAACCACTTCCTGCTGCCCGACGGCAACGTCGGCGACGGCGCCCCGGCGCGCTATGGAAGCTACGCGATGGAGCTGCTGATCAACGACCTGCTCAAGCGCGGCGCCCACCGCAAGCGCCTGGAAGCCAAGGTGTTCGGCGGCGCCAACGTGCTCAAGGGCTTCACCAGCAACCCGGTCGGCACCCGCAATGCCGAGTTCGTGCGCCAGTACCTGCGCGCCGAGCACATCCCGGTGATCGCCGAGGACCTGCTCGGCATCCATCCGCGCAAGGTATGGTTCTTCCCGCAGACCGGCCGGGTGGTGGTGCAGCGCCTGCCGCACGCCCACGAAGCCGAAGTCGCCGCCGCCGAATCGGCCGTGCGCGCCCGCCTGGCCAAAGCCCCGGTCACCGGTGGCGTGGAGCTGTTCGAATGAGCCTTCAAGCCCCCTGCCGGGTCCTGGTGGTGGACGACTCGGCGCTGGTCCGGCAGATCCTGTCCGATCTGCTGGCCCGCGACCCCGGCATCGAAGTCGTCGGCACCGCCTCCGACCCGATCATCGCGCGCGAGAAGATCAAGCGCCTGAACCCGGACGTGCTGACCCTGGACGTGGAAATGCCGCGCATGGACGGGCTGGCCTTCCTCGAAAACCTCATGCGCCTGCATCCGCTGCCGGTGGTGATGGTCTCGTCGCTGACCGAGCGCGGCGCCGACACCACGCTGCAGGCGCTGGCATTGGGCGCGGTGGATTTCGTCGCCAAACCCAAGCTCGACGTGGCCCGCGGGCTGGAAAGCTACGCCGCCGAGATCTGCGCCAAGGTCAAGATGGCCGCCCGCTCGCGGGTGCGGGCGCTGGCGGTGCCGGCGCAGGCCAAGCGCACCCTGGACACGATCGCCCCGGCCGCGGCCGGCGCCTCGTCGCTGAAGTTCCGCACCACCGACCGCCTGATCGCCATCGGTGCCTCGGCAGGCGGCACCGAAGCGCTGCGCGTGGTGCTGGAAATGATGCCCGCCGACGCCCCCGCCATCGTCCTCACCCAGCACCTGCCGGCCAGTTTCAGCACGGCCTTCGCCGAGCGCCTGGACCGCCATTCGGCGATGTCGGTGCGCGAGGCCAGCGACGGCGAGGCGATCCTGCCCGGGCATGCCTACCTGCCCGCGGGCGGACGCCACCTGCGCATCATCCGTGACGGTGCGCGCTGGCGCTGCCGCATCGATGACGGCCCACCGGTCAACCTGCACAAGCCGGCCGTGGACGTGCTGTTCCGTTCGGTCGCGCAGAATGCCGGCGCCAATGCCATCGGCGCCATCCTCACCGGCATGGGCGACGACGGCGCACGCGGACTGCTGGAAATGAAGCAGGCCGGCGCCCGCACCCTGGTGCAGGACGAGGCGACCAGCGTGGTCTGGGGCATGCCCGGCGCGGCGTTCAAGCTCGGCGCCGCCGACGAGGTGGTGCCGCTGGAACAGGTCGCCGCGCGCCTGCTGGCCTGGGCGCAACAGGGATAAGGCATGTCGCCCGCCGACCCGCCCGGGCCACAGGCAGCGCCCCCCGATCCGCCCGGCACGTCCGCCGAAACGGCGCTGCGGCAATGCCTGCAGAATGCGCCGGACGGCATCGTGCTGCTCGACCGCGACGCACGCGTGGTATTCGGCAATGGCAAGGCCTGCGAACTGCTCGGCATCGGCGCGAGCGCGGCCCCGCTCGCGCTGCCTGAACTGCTCACGCCCGAGGAGCGCGAGCGCTGGCTCCAATACCCGCCTGCGCCGCTGTTGCTGGCGGCGCAGGCGCGCCCGGGCCGCCCCGGCGACCTGTGGCTGTGCGCCGGCGAAGGCTGCCTGCGCGGCATGGCGGTGCTGCGCCCGGCCGATGCGCGCATGTACGAACAGGCGCACATCCACCTGCTGTCGCAGGCGCTGGACAGCAGCGACAACGCGATCTTCCTGTGCGACGACCAGTCGCGCATCCGCTACGTCAACGCCGGGTTCGTGCGCATGCTCGGCTATGCGCCGGAAGAAGCCCTGGGCAAGCAGCCGCGCGAGCTGATCCGCGGTCCGCATACCGACGTGGCGACGCTGGACCGGCTGGGCGAGCAGCACCGAGCCGGTCGCGCCCACCGCGAGCACCTGCTCGGCTACTGCAAGGACGGCAGCCCGCTGTGGCTGTCGGTGGTCGCCACGCCGCTGGCCGACGCCAGCGGCAGCCTGGTCAACGTTTTCACCGACATCACCGAGGCCAAGACCCACGAGGTCCTCAACGGCAAGGTGCTGGACGCGCTGGTGCGCGAGGAACCGCTGGCGACGACCATGGCGCTGATGTGCCAGGAGGTCGAGCGGGTCGCCCCCGACCTGCGCGTGGTGGTGACCCGCGGCGAGGCCGACGGGCAGCTGTGTACCCTCGCCGCACCCGCGCCGCTGATGGCGGCCGGCGCCTCCGGCTGGGAGCATCCGGCCTGCATGCAGGCGCTGCGCCGCGGCCGCGCGGTGGTCATCGAGGACATCGCCAGCGCCCCGCTGTTCGACAGCCAGCGCGACGCGCTGCTGGCGCTGGGCCTGCGCGCCTGCTGGTCCAACCCGATCCGCTCCACCGCCGGCCAGGTCCTGGGCACGCTGGCCTTCCACTGCCACCGCCCTGGCCCGCCCACCGCCTGGCACCGCCGCCTGGCCGACCTGTGCCTGCACCTGTGCGCGCTGGCGCTGGAACGCGAACAGGCCCGCTCGCGCATGCACCGCCTGGCGTTCTACGACGTGCTCACCGGGCTGCCCAACCGCCTGATGTTCAACGCGCTCAGCGAACAGCCGCTGATCCAGGCCGAACAGCAGGGGACGCCGATGGCGCTGCTGTTCGTGACCCTGGACCGCTTCAAGCGCATCAACGAAAGCCAGGGCCATGCCGCCGCCGACGGCCTGCTGCGCGACCTGGCGCGGCGCCTGCACGACATCGTCGGCCCCGAGTCGGTGGTCGCCCGCCAGGTCGCCGACGAATTCACCGTGCTGGTGCCGTGCTGTGCGCAGCACCAGGCCGCGGCGCTGTGCGAGCAGCTGCTGGCGATGATCGCCACGCCCACCGTGGTCGGCAGCATGACCCTGCACGCCAGCGCCAGCATCGGCGTGGCGATGTTCCCGGAGGACGGCCGCGCCATGGAGACCCTGCTGCGCCACGCCGACCTGGCCATGCGCCGGGCCAAGGACGAGGGTGGCGGCCGCTTCCGTTTCTTCAGCGCGGACATGAACCAACTGGCGCAGGAGCGGCTGCTGCTGGAAGCCACCCTGCGCGACTCGCTGCGCCAGGGCGGGCTGCGCCTGCACTACCAGCCGCAGGTGCGCGGTGACGGCCGCGGCCTGTACGGCGTGGAAGCGCTGCTGCGCTGGCGCCACCCCCATCTGGGCGACATTCCGCCCAACCGTTTCGTACCGCTGGCCGAGGAATGCGGGCTGATGGCCGAGCTCAGCCACTGGGTGATGGAAGAGGCCTGCCGCCAGCACGCCGACTGGCGCCGGCGCGGCCTGGCGATCCCGCGGGTCGCGGTCAACCTGTCGGCCAGCGCCTCCGAACTGCCCTCGCTGGTCGAGCAGGTGCGCCAGCTGCTAGAGCGCCATGGCCTGTCGCCCGGGTCGCTGGTGCTGGAGATCACCGAGAGCGTCATGCTCTCCGCACAACCGCAGGTATCGGCCAACCTGCACGCGCTGCATGCGCTGGGCGTGCGCCTGTCGCTGGACGACTTCGGCACCGGCTATTCCAGCCTCAGCCACCTGCACCGCCTGCCGATCAGCGAGATGAAGCTCGACCGCAGTTTCATCAGCGAGATCGGACACGACCCCGCGGCCAGCGCACTGATCCTGTCGGTGCTGCGCATCGGCGAGAGCCTGGGCAAGCACGTGGTCGCCGAAGGCGTGGAAACCGACGCCCAGCGCCGGTTCCTGATCGACAATGGTTCACCGGCACTGCAGGGCTACCTGTTCTCGCCGGCGCTTTCCCCCGGCGCCCTCGAGCAATGGCTGGGCGAGCGCGCATACGCACCGTCGCCCCGGCACTGATCCCGGCCGCTGGGCTGTCGCGGCAGCGGCGGCAGCCAGCGGGAGGCCGCGCGCCACGCACCATCCGGAAGGCCGATAATGCGCCAGCACTGTCGTTGCCCCAGGAACACCCCATGACCGACACCCCCACCCTCCACGACCAGCATGGTCGCTATCCCCGTGCCGAGACCGCCGACGATTTCCGCCACAACCTGGCGGTGGTGCAGGCGCGCATCGCCGCGGCCTGCCAGCGTGCCGGCCGCGACCCGGCCGGGGTACGCCTGCTGCCGGTGAGCAAGACCATCGACGAGGCCCGCATCCGCCAGGCCTATGCCGCCGGTTGCCGCTTCCTGGGCGAGAACAAGGTGCAGGAAGCGCACCACAAGTGGGAGGCGATGCAGGACCTGGCCGACCTGCACTGGTCGGTGATCGGCCACCTGCAGACCAACAAGGCCAAGCTGGTGGCACGCTTCGCCAGCGAGTTCCAGGCGCTGGACAGCCTGCGCCTGGCCGAGACCCTGGACCGCCGCCTGCAGCTGGAAGGCCGCCAGCTGGACGTGTTCGTGCAGGTCAACACCTCCGGCGAGGACAGCAAGTACGGCCTGCCGCCGGCCGACGTGCCCGGCTTCATCGCCGGACTGCCGCGGTTCCCGTGCCTGCGGGTGCGCGGGCTGATGACCCTGGCGCTGTTCTCCGACGATGCCGCGCGGGTGCGCGCCTGCTTCGTGCGCCTGCGCGAGCTGCGCGACCGCCTGCGCCAGCAGGCGCCGGACGGCATCGGCCTGGACGAGCTGTCGATGGGCATGTCCGGCGATTTCGAGATCGCCATCGAGGAAGGCGCCACCGTGGTGCGCGTCGGCCAGGCCATCTTCGGCGCGCGCGCGGTTCCGGACAGCCATTACTGGCCGGTCGGCACCCGCTGAACAGGGGCTGCCGGCGTCGCATCGGCTTCGCACGAAGCGCTATAAACTGCGCGCCTCCACTCACATTCGTTCACCGGACGCGACGATGTTTTCCTGGATCCTGGCCCTGCTGCTGGCACTGTTCGTCTGGGGCGTGACCTCCGCCTGGCTGTGGATGGTCAAGCGCCGGAAGACCGAAACCCAGCATGGCCTGGCCGCGCTGGCGGGGATGCGCTGGCGCGAGTTCTCGCAGATCGTGCGGCGCGCCATGGGGGAGCAGCGCGGCCTGCGCGATCTGTCCGGCGAGGACAGCAGCGACCGCGGCACCAGCAGCGATTTCCTGATGGAACGCGACGGCCAGCGCTGGTTGCTGTCGTGCAAGCACGGCCGCGCCTACCGCATCGGCGCACCGGCGATCAGCGAACTGGGCGCCGCCCTGCACCTGACCGGTGCGGCCAGTGGCATCCTCATCACCGAGGGTCGGGTCGAGCGCGACGGCTTGGCCGCGGCCGAGAAGGAATCCATCGAAGTGCTGGACGGGCGCGTACTGTGGCAGGTGCTCGCCCCCTGTGTTCCGGCGGACATGCGCACGATGGTGGAAGGCATTGCCCGCCGCGAGGCCGTGCGGCAGACCGGCATCGCCGCCCTCGGCGCGCTGGCGGTGGGCCTGCTGGCCGGCCTGGGCTATATGACCCTGCAGGTCGACGAGAACCTGAACAGGCGCGCCCCGGATGCCTCGGTCACGGCGGCGGCCGCACCACCGGCGCCCGCCCCGCGCCCGGCGCCCACCGCACCCGCCCCGGCTCCCGCACAGGCAGCAGCGAAGGCCGGGACCACTGCCGCGCAGACCGCTTCCTCCCCCGCTCCCGCCGCACCTGCCACTGCGACCACTGCGGCCGCCGCCCGCATCGACAAGGCCGCCACCGGCGACCTGCAGGAAGATCCCGACCCGGACACCCTGCTGCGCTACCAGCAGGCGGTTTCCAAGAAGCTGGCCGCCACGCCCGGGGTCATCAGCGGCATCTGGCTGACCCGCTCCACACTGTCGGTCGAGCGCAGTGCCGACGACGCCACGGTGTGGCCGCTGATCTGCCGTGAAGTCGAGCATTACCCGGCGCTGCGCACCGTGCGGGTCCAGCTCAACCCGCGCCCGGGTACCGGCGAGCCGGTGCGCTGGCGCCAGTGCCGCACGTTCTGACCACGTCCGCGGCGCTGGCTCCTAGAGCTTGTTACCCGGGGCGAAACGCGCCACCAGGTCGTAGGCATCGCCCAGGAATTTCTGCCGTACCCAGGTGATGGGCATCTCGCCGCGCCAGGTCTGGCGGTCGATCACCAGGCACGCGGTGCCCACCGGCACCTCCAGCAGTGCGGCCTCGGCGGCGGTCGCCGCCACCGCGCTGATGCGGTGCTGGCCACGCGTCCACGACACGTTCTGCAGCAGCCAGCTGCCGGGCGCGTGGGTGGAGAAATCCACCGCCAGCGTCTCCGGCACGGCCTCGGGGTTGATCAGGCGCCGCTCCAGTGCCAGCGGGCGGTCGTCGGCCAGGTGCAGGCAGCGCATCGCCAGCAGCTCGCCCTCGCCGACCAGCCGCAGTTCCTCCGGCGCCGCCGCGTCGGCACGGCGCAGTTGCCGCTCCAGCAACCTGAAGCCGTAGCGGTGGCCACGCTCGTTCACCGCCAGCGCGATGTCGGGAATCTCCAGCGCCACCTGCTCCAGGTGCGGCGGCTGCCGCGCGACGAAGGAGCCGGCGCGGCGGCGGCGCTCGATCATGCCACTCTCGGCCAGTGCGGTGAGCACCTTGTTCACCGTCATCCGCGAACAGCCGTACTGCGCCATCAGTTCGTGCTCGTAGGGAATGCGGAAACCCGGCGCCCACTCGCCACTGAGGATGCGGCCTTCGATATCGCCGCGGATACGCTGGTTGAGGCTCGGCACCTTCCTGTTCTTCACGCGTGATTCCTGCCTGGAGTCAGCCCAGTATCCGCTGCAACGCCGTCCGATAGCGCGCGGCGATCCCGTCGCGGTGCACGTGGCGGCCGTCGCGCACCCACTGCCGGCCGTCGCGCCACACCGAACGCACCGCGCCCCCGCGCGCGGCGAACACCCAGCTGTCCAGCAGCGCGTCGCCGCTGCGGCCATGCAGCGACGGATGCCCGGCGTCCAGTTCGACCAGGTCCGCCGGCGCACCGACGGCCAGGCCGGCTGCAACGCCCAGCGCCTGCGCGGCACCCGCGTGGGCCTGCTGGTACAACCAGCGGCCGCTGGACAGCGCACCCGGCGAAACCACGTTGCGCCCGCGCAGCGCCAGCCGCTGGCCGTACTCGAGCAGGCGCAGTTCCTCGGCCGCGTCGATCAGCACATTGGAGTCCGAGCCGACGCCGAAACGCCCGCCGTGGTGTACGAAATCGCGCATCGAGAACAGGCCGTCGCCGAGGTTGGCCTCGGTGACCGGGCACAGCCCGGCGACCGCGCCGGTGGCGGCGATGCCACGTACCTCGTCCTGGTCCAGGTGGGTGGCGTGGACCAGGCACCAGCGGGTGTCCACCGGCGCATGCTCCAGCAGCCAGTGCACCGGACGCTGGCCGCTCCAGGCCAGGCAGGCCTCGACCTCGCGCACCTGCTCGGCGATATGGATATGGATCGGGCCCGGCGCCAGTTCCACCAGCGCCTGCAGTTCCTGCGGCGTGCACGCGCGCAGGCTGTGCGGTGCCAGCCCCAGCACCGCACCCGGCACCTCGCGCAGCGCCTGCCGGCAGCCGTCCAGCAGCGCGGCGAAGCCGTCGATATCGTGCAGGAACCGCCGCTGCGCCGGCAGCGGCGCGGCGCCGCCGAAATCGCTGTGCGCGTAGAACACCGGCAACAGGGTCAGGCCCAGCCCGGTGGCGGATGCGGCAGCGGCAATGCGCGCGGCCATCTCCGCGTGCCCGGCGTAGCGCTGGCCATCGGGCGCATGGTGCAGGTAGTGGAATTCGCCGACCCGGGTGAACCCCGATTCCAGCATTTCCATGTAGGCCTGTTCCGCCACCGCCTGGCACTCGGCCGGACCGAGCCGGTCCAGGAAGCGGTACATCAGCTCGCGCCAGCTCCAGAAGCTGTCACCCGACCGCCCGCCGACCTCGGTCAGGCCGGCCATGGCGCGCTGGAAGGCATGGCTGTGCAGATTGCCCAGCCCGGGCACCACCACGCCCAGCGGCTGCGCGTCGGGCGTGGCCGGTGCCCCGGCCGCCACCGACACGATGCGGCCGTGCAGGCAATCGATGCGCACATCGTCCGCCCAGCCCTGCGGCAGCAACGCCTGGGCGGCATGGAAACGGTTCGGGCTGGAAACTTCGTTCGCCATCACTGGACACTCTGCGTGGGTGGTGATTATTGTATATACAAATAAACGCGGAAGGGTGCACATGCACTGCGATACGGTCTGGCACAACGCCCACCTGATGACCCTCGACGATGCCACGGGCGGCCTGGGCATCGTCCGCGACGGCGTTGTCGCCGCCCGCGACGGGCGCATCGTGCATGCCGGTCCGGCAGCGACCGCACCGGCCTTCGACGCCGTCCGGCGCATCGACTGCGACGGCCGCTGGATCAGCCCCGGGCTGGTCGACTGCCACACCCACCTGGTCTACGCCGGCAACCGCGCGAACGAATTCGAACAACGCCTGCAGGGCGTCAGTTACGCCGACATCGCCCGCGCCGGCGGCGGCATCGTCGCCACCGTGCGCGCCACCCGCAATGCCGACGACGCCGCGCTGCTCGCGGCGACCCTGCCGCGGCTGGATGCAATGCTCGCCGAGGGCGTGACCACGCTGGAAATCAAGTCCGGCTACGGCCTGACGCTGGACGACGAGCGCAAGCAGCTGCGCGTGGCCCGGCAGCTGCAACGGCTGCGCCGGGTCGAGGTGGTGCCCACCTTCCTCGGCGCGCATGCGGTGCCGCCGGGCCGGCAGGCACAGGAATACATCGACGAGGTCTGCGACGTCATGATCCCGGCCATTGCCGGCGAAGGCCTGGCCGAGGCGGTGGACGTGTTCTGCGAGAACATCGCCTTCTCGCGCGAACAGGCCGCGCAGGTATTCGAGGCCGCGCATCGCCACGGGCTGGCGGTGAAGATCCATGCCGAACAGCTGAGCAACCAGCATGGCGCAGAGCTGGCGGCGCGGCATGGCGCGCTGTCCGCCGACCACATCGAACACCTGGACGAGGCCGGAATCGCGGCGATGCGCGCGGCCGGCACGGTCGCGGTGCTGCTGCCGGCCGCGTTCTATTTCACCCGCGACACCACCGTGCCACCGATCCACAACCTGCGCGCCGCCGGGGTGCCGCTGGCGCTGGCCACCGACAGCAACCCCGGGACCTCGCCGCTGACCAGCCCGCTGCTGGCGATGAACATGGGCGCGACCCTGTTCCGCATGACCGTGGCCGAGTGCATCGCCGGTTTCACCCGCGAAGCGGCGCGCGCGCTCGGCCGCTTCGACCGCGTCGGCCGGATTGCCGCAGGCATGGACTGCGACCTTGCCATCTGGGACATCGACGCACCGGCCGACCTGGTCTACCGCATGGGCTTCAACCCGCTGCACGCGCGCGTGTTCCGCGGCGAACCGACAACGTAGCGCGGGCCCGTCCCGCACATCGCAACCACCCGTGCGCGGCCGGCCGCGCACCTGACCTTGAGAACCTGGAGTAATCCGATGAATTCGCACCTCACGCTTCGTCCCGGCCATGTTCCGTTGGCCCAGTGGCGCCAGATCTACCGCGGCGCCCGGGTGCGCCTGGACGACGCGGCACAGGCCGCCGTGCTGCGCAGCGCGCAGGTGGTGGAGGCCATCGTCGCCAGGGGCGAGCCGGTGTATGGCATCAACACCGGCTTCGGCAAGCTGGCCAGCGTGCGCATCGAGCGCGAGGACCTGGAAACCCTGCAGCGCAACATCGTGTTGTCGCACGCCGCAGGCGTCGGCGAGCCGATGCCCGGCAACGTGGTGCGGCTGATGATGGCGCTCAAGCTCACCAGCCTGGCACAGGGCGCCTCGGGCATCCGCCCGCAGACCCTGGCGCTGCTGGAGGCACTGCTGCAGCACGATTTCATACCGGTGGTGCCGTGCCAGGGTTCGGTCGGCGCCTCCGGCGACCTGGCGCCGCTGTCGCACCTGGCCGCGGTGATGATCGGCGTCGGCGAAGCCATCGTCGAGGGCGTGCGGATGCCGGCCGCCGAGGCGCTTGCGCGGATCGGCCACGCGCCGCTGGTGCTTGGCGCCAAGGAAGGCCTGGCCCTGCTCAACGGCACCCAGTATTCCACCGCCTACGCGCTGGCCGGGCTGTTCGAGATCGAGACCGTGTTCCAGGCCGCGCTGGTCACCGGGGCGCTGTCGGTGGAAGCGGCCAAGGGCTCGGACACGCCGTTCGACCCGCGCATCCACCAGATCCGTGGCCAGCGCGGGCAGATCGCCACCGCCGCTGCGCTGCGCGCGTTGATGGCCGGCTCGGCCATCCGCGAATCGCACCGTGACAACGACGTGCGCGTGCAGGACCCGTACTGCCTGCGCTGCCAGCCGCAGGTGATGGGCGCGGCCCTGGACGTGATCCGCCAGGCCGCGACCACGCTGGAAATCGAGGCCAACGGCGTGTCCGACAACCCGCTGGTATTCACCGATACCGGTGAAGCCCTGAGCGGCGGCAACTTCCATGCCGAGCCGGTGGCCTTCGCCGCCGACATGCTGGCGATGGCGGTGTGCGAGATCGGTTCGATCAGCGAACGCCGCACCGCCATGCTGGTGGATCCGGCGCTGAGCGGCCTGCCGGCGTTCCTGACCCCGAAGCCGGGTCTGAACTCCGGCTTCATGATCCCGCAGGTCACCGCCGCAGCACTGGTTTCGGAAAACAAGCAGCGCGCCTACCCGGCCAGCGTCGATTCGATCCCGACCTCGGCCAACCAGGAAGACCACGTGTCGATGGCCGCGCACGGCGCGCGGCGCCTGCTGGCGATGGCCGGCAACGCCGCCCATGTCGTCGGCATCGAACTGCTGGCCGCCGCGCAGGGCTGCGACTTCCATGCCCCGCTGCGCTCCAGCGACGCGCTGGAGCGGGTGCGCGCCAGCGTGCGCGCGCAGGTGCCGACCCTGCAGGACGACCGTTACTTCCACCCGGACATGGTGGCCGCCACGGCGCTGGTACGCAGCGGCGCGCTGGCCACCGGCCTGCACGAGGTGCTGCCGCACGTCGAGGCGTAAGCCCGCGTCTCCCCGCCGCGGCGATTGCGGCGGGGGGACAAGGACCGAGGCCCGGCATCGCCTGCTTCCACACGGCACCCTGCCCACCCTCGCCCGCCGCCTGGCGATCCCGTGCCGATGGCGGACGCATGCATCCACGCGAACCCGAAGGTTTCCCGATGAACACTCTCCCCGACTGGCTGCAGATCCACGAAGGCGATGCGCCGCTGATCGTCAGCTTCCCGCACACCGGCACCGAGCTGCCCGACGCGCTGGCCGGGCATTTCGTGTCGCCATGGCTGGCGCGGCGCGATGCCGACTGGTGGGTGCACGAGCTGTATGCGTTCGCCCGCGGACTGGGTGCCACCACCGTGCGCACCGCGGTCTCGCGCTCGGTGATCGACGTCAACCGCGATCCGTCTGGGGTGTCGTTGTACCCCGGCCAGAACACCACCGGCCTGTGCCCGCTGACCACGTTCGACAACCAGCCGCTGTACCGCGACGGCCATGCGCCCGACGCGGCCGAGATCGCGCGCCGCCGCGATGCCTATTTCATGCCCTACCACGCCGCGCTGGCCGCGCAGATCGCGCGGCTGCGCCGCCGCCACCCCACCGTGGTGGTCTACGACGCGCATTCGATCCGCTCGCGCATCCCGCACCTGTTCGACGGCGAGCTGCCGCAGTTCAACATCGGCAGCGCCGGCCCCGGCGGCGAGCCGGACACGTCCTGCGACAACGCACTCACCGACGTGGTCGAGAACCTGTGCGCGCTCAGTGGCCTGGGCCATGTGCGCAACGGCCGCTTCAAGGGCGGCTGGATCACCCGCCACTACAGCGACGTCGCCGGCGGCGTGCACACCCTGCAGATGGAGCTGGGCTGCCGCGGCTACATGCACGAACCGGCCGAGGTGGACGAGCACAGCTGGCCCACGCCGTACGACCCCGAACACGCAGCGCCCGTGCGCAACACCCTGCAGCAGGTGCTCAGCGCCTGTCTGGAATTCGCTACCCGGAGAAACGCATGACCCGTCACGATCCTTCCCGCAGCCCGCGCGCGCCGCGCGGCAACACGCTCAACTGCAAGTCCTGGCAGACCGAGGCGCCGTTCCGCATGCTGCAGAACAACCTCGACGCCGAAGTGGCCGAGGACCCCGCCTCGCTGGTGGTCTACGGCGGCATCGGCCGTGCCGCGCGCGACTGGGAGAGCTACGACACGATCCTGGAAACGCTCAAGCGCCTGGACGACAACCAGACCCTGCTGGTGCAGTCCGGCAAGCCGGTGGGCGTGTTCCCCACCCATCCCGACGCGCCGCGCGTGCTGATCGCCAACTCCAACCTGGTACCGCACTGGGCCAACTGGGAGCACTTCAACGAGCTCGATAAAAAGGGCCTGATGATGTACGGGCAGATGACGGCCGGCTCGTGGATCTACATCGGCTCGCAGGGCATCGTGCAGGGCACCTACGAAACCTTCGTCGAGATGGGCCGCCAGCATTACGGCGGCAGCCTGGCCGGCAAGTGGATCCTCACCGCCGGCCTGGGCGGCATGGGCGGCGCGCAGCCGCTGGCAGCGTCGCTGGCCGGCGCCAGCAGCCTGACCATCGAATGCCGCCAGAGCAGCATCGACTTCCGCCTGCGCACCCGCTACGTGGACGAGCAGGCCAACGACATCGACGACGCGCTGGCGCGCATCGCTAGGTACACCGCTGCCGGTGAAGCCAGGTCGATCGCCCTGCTCGGCAACGCCGCAGAGATCCTGCCGGAGCTGGTGCGCCGCGGCGTGCGCCCGGACTGCGTCACCGACCAGACCAGCGCCCACGACCCGGTGCACGGCTACCTGCCGATCGGCTGGACGGTGGAACAGTGGCTGGCCGAACAGAAGGCCAACCCGGAGAAGGTGCGCGACGCCGCCAAGGCGGCCATGCGCGTGCACGTGGAGGCCATGCTGGCGTTCCATGCGGCCGGTATCCCGACCGTCGACTACGGCAACAACATCCGCCAGATGGCCTTCGACGAAGGCCTGAAGAACGCCTTCGACTTCCCCGGCTTCGTGCCGGCCTACGTGCGCCCGCTGTTCTGCCGCGGCGTCGGCCCGTTCCGCTGGGTGGCGCTGAGCGGCGACCCCGAGGACATCTACAGGACCGACGCCAAGGTCAAGGAAATCATCGCCGACGACCCGCACCTGCACCGCTGGCTGGACATGGCGCGCGAGCGCATCAGCTTCCAGGGCCTGCCCGCGCGCATCTGCTGGGTCGGCCTGGGCCTGCGCCACAAGCTCGGCCTGGCCTTCAACGAAATGGTGCGCAACGGCGAACTGAAGGCACCGGTGGTGATCGGCCGCGACCACCTGGACAGCGGCAGCGTCGCCTCGCCCAACCGCGAGACCGAGGCGATGAAGGACGGCAGCGATGCCGTATCCGACTGGCCGCTGCTCAACGCCATGCTCAACGTCGCCGGCGGCGCCACCTGGGTCAGCCTGCACCACGGCGGCGGCGTCGGCATGGGCTACAGCCAGCACTCAGGCGTGGTCATCGTCTGCGACGGCAGCGAGGCCGCCGACCGGCGCATCGCCCGCGTACTGTGGAACGACCCGGGTACCGGCGTCATGCGCCACGCCGATGCCGGCTACGACATCGCCATCGACTGCGCGAAGGAAAAGGGACTGGACCTGCCGGGCATCCTCGGCTGATCCCCCCGCCACTGGCGCGCTCCGCTGGCGGGGCGCACCAGTGGCAGGCCGCCGGCAGTCCGGGCGTGGGGCCGGGACCGGCCGCGCACCGGCCACGCTTCCCGTCGCATCCGCAAAGCGGCTGAATCCAAACCGCGCACTTGCTGCATCCAAGCCATGAACCCGCCCGATGGCGGCATGACAGCGAGGACGCATGCACACCCACCGCCCCCCTTCCCGCCGTGCGGGCCCGATCGGCCGCCGACTCGTCGCCGGTTGCCGCGCCGCGGCCCTGCTGGCGCTCGCCGGCCCCGCCCTGGCCGCCGCGGATGCCACCCCGGCGCTGCCGGACACCGCCACGGGCCGCGTCGCCCGGCAACTGCTCC
Organism: Stenotrophomonas acidaminiphila; assembly: GCF_001431595.1. Taxonomy (GTDB): domain Bacteria; phylum Pseudomonadota; class Gammaproteobacteria; order Xanthomonadales; family Xanthomonadaceae; genus Stenotrophomonas; species Stenotrophomonas acidaminiphila. The sequence goes on along the minus strand of NZ_LDJO01000015.1, from coordinate 24,164 downwards.
AGCAGGTGGACAGCGCCACGCCGGCACAGCTGGAGCAATGGCTGCCGGGCATCCTGTCCGACACCATCGGCAACCAGGACAAGGCCGCGTTCGTGGCCGGGCTGGTCTCCGCCGCGCGCGACGGTGGCGGACTGGAGGTGTTCGATGTACGCACCGACAAGCGACATCCCGGCGTGCTTGGCGTCGCCGTCAAGGCGCGCCGCGACGGTCGGCCGGCATTGCTGTGGTTGACCGGTGATCCCGGCAACCCGGGACGGCTGTCCGAGGCGATGGCATTGCCGATGGACGATCCGCAACTGTATGCCGGCTGGCCGGCGCAAGGCGGTGCCACCGGGCCCGTGCTGACCCGCCTGCTGCAGGGCGCGCTCGACCGCCTCGCGCAGCACGAGGACTTCTCCGGCTGCCTGACCGTGCAGCAGGCCGGAAGCGTGGTGTTCGACGAATGCCGCGGCCTTGCCGAACGCAACTTCGGCGTTCCGGCCGATCACCGCACCCGCTTCCATATCGGCTCGATCAACAAGATGTTCACCGCCGTGGCCATCGCGCAGCTGGTGGAGGCCGGCAAGCTGTCGTGGGACGACACCCTGGCGCAGCACCTGCCCGAGTATCCCGACCAGGCCAGTGCGCGCAGGATCACCCTGTGGCAACTGCTGCACCATACCGCCGGGCTCGGGGACTTCCTGGTACCGGAGTACTTCGCCGACTCGCAGCGCTTCGTCGATCCGGGCGACTACCTGGACCTGATCGCCCGGCAACCGCGCGTCGCCGAACCCGGTACGCAATGGAACTACAGCAACGCCGGCTACATGCTGCTCGGCCGCATCGTCGAAAAAGCCTCTGCCGAGCCCTATGACCACTACCTGCAGCGCCACGTCTTCGCCCCTGCGCAGATGCACGACAGCGGCTTCGACACGCTCGACCAGGTGGTGCCGCGGCTGGCGGTCGGCTACTACCGCGACGGGCTTTTCTCCAGCACCTGGAAAGCGGCCTGGCTCAAGCTGGGCTACAAGGGCGGCCCGGCCGGCGGGGGTTACTCCAGCAACGCCGATCTGCTGCGGTTCGCACAGGCGCTGCGTACCGGCAAACTGGTCACGCCGGCCACCCTGGAACGGATGTTCGCCGATCCGGTGCCCGCGGGCCCCGGCGGCTATGCCGCCGGGTTCGGCCAGCGGCTGTCGCACGGCCGGCACATCCGCGGGCACGCCGGCGGCATCGAGGGCACCACCGCCAACCTGGCCATGGTCTGGGAGACCGGGGCGACCGTGGCATTGACCAGCAACCAGGGGGAGAGCCAGAACTGGATGCTGGCCGAGCGCATCGCGGACCTGCTCGCCGCCAGCGCACCCGGGCCCTGACCCCCGCACCACGCGTTCCCGTCGTTCCCGTCCTTCCCCCACTCCCGAACGTTGCACGGAGCCATAGCCATGGATTTTCTGCTCATTCCCGTTGTCGTCATGCTTGCGCCGGTGCTGATCGTGCTGATCGTGCTGCGCTACCGTTACCTGCAGGCCCAGGCCCGCTACACCGCCCTGCTGGCACTGGCCGACAAGGGCGTGGACCTGGGCGCACAACTGCTGGAGCCGCCGGCGGCCGACGTCCAGCGACGCCACGGGCTGGTCCTGGTCGGTGGCGGTCTCGGGCTGATGGCGATGTTCCTGGCCCTGCCCGGCGGGTTCGACAGCGGCCTGGCGGTCAGCCGGCTGTGGGGTATCGGCCTGCTGCCCCTGGCCACCGGCCTGGGGTATCTGGCCAGTGCCTACCTGGACCGCCGGGACGGCATGCGTGGCTGACGATGCCGCGGCCGCGCGCGTCGACCAGGCCCTGGCCGCACGCGCCCGGCACGGCGACCGGCAGGCATTCGAGCACCTGGTGCGGCGGCACCAGGGCATGGTGCGCGCGCAGTTGCGGCGCCTGCTGCATGGCGACCACGGCCTGGCCGACGACCTGGCCCAGGAGACCTTTCTCCTGGCCTGGCGCAAGCTGGTGCAGTTCCGCGGCGATGCGCAGTTCTCGACATGGCTGTACCGCATCGCCTACACCTGCTTCCTGCAGTCGCGCCGCCAGCCCGCACAGCGCGAGCGCACGGAACCGGAAAGCCTGGACCTGCTGCCGGCACCGGCACATGGCATCGACCTGCAGCTGGACCTGCAGCGCTGCATGGGTCGCCTGTCCGCCGCCGAGCAGGCCGTCCTGCTGCACTGCGTGCAGATGGGCCTGAGCCATGACCAGGCCGCCTATGTGCTGGCCATGCCACTGGGCACGGTCAAGACCCATGCCCTGCGCGGCAAGGCCAAACTCAAGGCGTGCCTGGCGGCGTGGCGCGATGACGACAGTGAGGAAACACACCCATGAGTGATCCACGACAGCGCGACCTGGACACGCTCCTGCGCCGTGAATTCGAAGGCCCGGTTGCGGACGGTGGTTTCAGCGACCGGGTGATGCGGCAGTTGCCGCCGCGCCGCAGCCTGCGCTGGCCGCTGTGGCTGGGGCTGTCCGCGGGCGCAAGCGCTGCCGGGCTGGCGCTTGCACGTACGCCCCTGCTCCGCATCGGCTGGCAGGACTGGCTCGCAGGCCAATCCTCGGCTGCCGGTATCGGCATGTGGCTCATGGCGATGGGCGTCGCCTGGCTGGCGGCGGCGTGGGCATTGTCGGCAGCCGCGCCACGCTGAGCGCCAGCCCGGTGTGGACAGGCAGCCACCTCCACGGCACCCTGCCGCAACACAAAGCCCTCGCCGACGGTACCTGCGCGCATGCCTGCAACGCCCAGCGCAACCGGAACGGCGGCCAGGGCGACTCGTTCACCGGAACCTCCCATGAATCCGAGCATCCGCGATGAAACTCCGGGCGACGTGGACGCCATCGCCCGCGTCACCGAGGCGGCGTTCGCCAACGCGCCGCATGCCAGCCACACCGAACAGTTCATCGTCGGTGCACTGCGCCAGGCCGGGCAGCTGAGCGTTTCACTGGTGGCGCTGGAAGGCGATGCGCTCGTCGGCCATGTCGCACTGTCGCCGGTGGCCTTGTCCTCCGGCGACCGCGGCTGGTACGGGCTGGGCCCGATCTCGGTACGTCCGGACCGGCAAGGCCATGCAATCGGCTCGGCACTGGTGGTCGAGGCCATCGAACGGCTCAAGGCCCGGCACGCCGCCGGCTGCGTGCTGCTGGGCGATCCGCGCTATTACGCGCGCTTCGGATTCAGGGCATGCCCACAACTGGTATTGCCCGGTGTCCCCGCGGAGTATTTCCAGGCGTTGCCGCTGGGCGGAAAAATACCGGTCGCCGAAGTGAGCTATCACCCGGCCTTCGAAGCCATAGCCTGATGGCGCCGGCGTGCAGAGCGCCGGTGCGTGGAGGGTGTGCGTGGCGTGCGGCCGAGGCATCTCCAACTTCCCACCGCGCGGCAGTGGCGCCGCCCGCCCGTCCGGGCAAGCCAGGCGCGCCTCAATGGCTGGCGCGTCCCGCGTCCTTTCCGCCGCCGCCGCGCTGTGCCGCCGTGCGGCTGTGCGCGAACTCCGGGAACGTTTTGGCCAGCGATTCCTTGTCCGGCAGGATGTAGAAAACGCCGCCTCGCTCGAACGCCTGGCGCACGACCTGCTCGTAGAACTCCGGTGAGACATTGATGCAGCCATGGGTGACGCGGTTGTCGTCCGGCGTCGGCGAGGCCAGCCGTTCCGGGCGCCGCTCGGCGGGAACACCGGTTGCGGTCGGATGGATCGACACCGCCGAATCGTAGTCCACCCACAACACGCGCCCGGCATCGAGCGAGGGGCCGTAGCCACCCACGAAGCGACCGGCGGGGGTCGTGCGGTCGCGGCCGGGAATCTCGCGGAGTGCCAGGCCGGCAATGCCCGGGGCGATGTGGTCGCCGACTGCCGAGCCGAACAGTGCAGGCGCCGCGCCACGCAGGCGGCCATCGCCGCCGAACACCAGGATCTGCGCCGCGGCCTTGTCCATGATCGCGAAGGGGTATCCCTCGGTGTCGCGGCTGGCGACCACCCAGCCGGCCAGTTCGATCACTGTCTCGGACACTTCCTGTCCCTGCGGCAGCTGATCGACGGCGGCCGCCGGTTGCGCACCTGCATCCTCGTGGGCTTGGGCGACGCCACTGCCGGCGCATGTCAGCGCCATCGCCAGCACGCCGCCATGGACGGCACGGATTGCAGGGTGTCTGTACATGCGTATGGGGGACTCCATGGGTATGGCAACTGCCTGGCGACAAGGAATCCGGTGGCCGGTGACGGCCACCGGATTCCGCTTCATGGACGCACCGCGAAGGGTGCGGGAACCATCAACCGCGTGCCGCGCGGCGCGGTGCGGATTCGAGCTGCTGGACGCGGCCTTCGATCTGGTCCAGGCGCTGGTTGGCGCGCTGTGCGGACTGGTTTGCAGATTCAGCGCTCTGCGCCGCGCCCTGCACCTTCGCGTCGAGCTGGTCGAGGCGGCTGTTGATGTTGGCGAACTCGTTCTTGTAGGTCGCGCAGGCGCCAAGGCCGAGCGTTGCGACGAGTGCGACACCCAGCATGCCGGCGCTCTTGAGATGTTGTCGGGTCATGAACATTCCACTCCTGCTTGGTCGGGGAGCTTGGAATATAGCGGCCTTTTCGCAGAAGCAATGACCACGGCTTCAGCTGATGTTGGCACACGTGGATGGACTGTGAAGATGCGAAAACATGCTGGAATCATGCTTCCAATCCGGCAATTCACCGTGCAATGCGCAGATTCCCGACACGCCATCACGAACCTGTCTGAGGCGATTGCGGGTGATGAAAGACCGGTATTCGGCATCGATCGCTCCCGCTGCTCCAGGTGCCTGCAGTACACCGGCAGAGGTTGTCGTCAGCATGTCTGCCAGGACGCGATGTCCAACGCGCACATCGCATCCCTTGCGGATTGTTGGGTCCCGCGACACGACGTTCGATCGCGGCCGGCATCCAGGCGGACGGACGACCGCCCGCAACCACTTTCATCCTTCGCGGGATGTTCCCCGCAGACCAACACCTGCCTGCGCAGGACGGCCCAGCACGGGATCAGTTGTTCCGTCATTGCGCTCATCGGCGCTCCGTTCGGAGAACCAACACCTCGTTGCCGTCAAGCCATCCACACGCATGTCCTGTCCGGGCTGCATGCGGCATCAACGGAACTCGAACAGCTCACGGTGCAGGCGTTCTTCCGCCACGCCGGTTTCGCGCATCAACTGGCGTACCTGCCTGAGCAGTCCGGCGGGACCACAGAAATGGATCGTCGGCGCCGATGTGCCGCGTCCCTCGACCGACTGGGCGAAGCGTTCGCGGAACCCGGCATCGCCCGGGCCGCTGGCGATCTCGACCAGCTCGACCCCGCGACGCGCAGCCAGCCCCTGTAGATCCAGCACCTCCGGAAGCTCACGTCCCGGCGTGTAGAAGTGGAAGAAGGTCACCCGCTCCAGCCCGACCGCATCGGCATCCTGCAGCCAGGAAATGAACGGTGTCACGCCGACGCCGCCGGCAATCCAGATTTCCGGGCCATCACCCGGCTCCCGCAGGAAACGGCCGAACGGTGCATATACCTCCGCCAGCAAGCCTGGCCTTGCCTCGCGCACCAACCGCTCGGTGTAGTCGCCCAGGGCACGTACCATGAAGGCGATGCCTCCATCGGTGCGTCCCGCGCTGGCAATGGTGAAGGGGTGCGGCTCACGCAGGCCGTCCTGCTCGAACGACAGGAAGGCGAACTGGCCGGGCTGGAACGGAATCGCCTTCCCCTCCGGCCGCAGCTGCAGATAGACCGCGTTGCCGGTCGAGGACACGGCATCCAGCCGGTAGCGCGCATGCCGCGACCACAGCGGATACAACAGCAGCTTGTAGAACGCCGCCGCCACGCCGAGCAGCGACAGCAGTGCCAGCCACACGCCGGCCGGGCTGCCCAGCACGATGGGCGACTTGAAGCTGAGCCAGTGCGCGATCACGATCAGGAACAGCGGCCCCGACAACCTGTGCCACCAGCGCCAGCTGCGATAAGGGATCTTGCGGTTCAGTGCCAGCAGCACGATCAGCATTATCGCCACGAAGCTGAGCTGGCGGACGAGGCGCGTCACAGGCCCGGGCAGGGCCAGGATCGGCGCCACCTCCCACTCCTGCACACCAGCCTTGAAGACCAGGTGTATCGAGGCGAACACGAGCGCCCACACACCCAGCCACTTGTGCGTCTCGTAGACGCGGTCCAGGCCATCGAACAGCGACTCGACGGCCTTCCAGCGTGCGCCGAGCACCGCGGCCAGCGCCATCAGCGAGACCGCGGTGACGCCCGAGCCCAGACTGAGCATGGCCGTTGTCGGCCAGGTGCCGCGGGGAACCGCCAATGCCGGCAGGATGAAGCCGGCCATCACCACGGGAATGATCAGTGAACGCGACCCCAGCCGCATGACGAACCCCAGTCATTTTCAATGGACGAGATGAGTATGACCGCTTGTGGCCAAATCGAACTGATCGGGATCAAACGCCGGGATCCACGCTGCGCTTGGCGCGTCATCAATGACCATGACAAGGGGTTCCGCTACCCGGCATGACGGCCCCATCGACGCAACCGCGACGGCTGCGCTCCCGGCCAGGCGGCAAGGGTCTACGCCACTGCGCGTGCAAACCGACAGGTCGCCCGGGATGGCTGACGAAGGAGCCCGCGCTTTATGCGGACCACCCCGCCAGGACGACGCCCTGCGCTGGCAGCGCGGTGCCCCGCGGCAGCTTATGGGTACGGTCCGCGCCGTCCGCACGCCGATACGCGCGTGGGACGGGTGGAGCCGCGGACGTGGCGCTTCAGGGGCCAGGCTGCGTGCGGCTGGCGCCGCTCCCCGCGCGCAATAAAGAAGCCCGCATGCGCGGGCATCCCGTACTGCACGATCAGCGCGACATGATCACCGGGTGGATGCCGCCTGCGCCGGTGCGTTCTTCACGTAGCGGTCGAACCAGGCCAGCATTTCGGCCACCAGCTGCGAATTGGATTCCAGCGCGGTGTACCAGTGCGGTTCGTGCGGCAGCATCACCAGCCGGGTGGTGCCGCCATTGCCGCGGATCGCCTGGTAGAGCTTGCGCGACTGGAACGGTTCGGTGCCGGGGTTGGCATCGTCCTCGCCGTGCACCAGCAGCAGCGGCAGCTTGATCCTGTCGGCATGGAAGTACGGCGAGGCCTTCAGGTACACGTCCTGCGCCTGCCATACCGAGCGGCGCTCGTTCTGGAAGCCGAACGGGGTGAAGGTCTTGTTGTACGAGCCGCTGGTGGCCACGCCGGCCTTGAACAGGTCGGTGCGGGCGATCAGGTTGGCGGTCATCAGGCCGCCGTGGCTGTGGCCGGTGACGCCGATGCGGTTGCGGTCCACCACGCCCAGCTCGACGGCCTTGTCCACCGCGGCCCTGGCATCGGCGGTGAGCTGTTCCAGGTAAGTGTCGTAAGCCGTCTTCGGGTCACCGACAATGGGGAACGAGGCATTGTCGATGATCGCGTAGCCGGCCAGCAGCATCAGCCGGTACGGCGCCAGGCGGGTGAAGGTCTGCTGCGATCCGGACACCTGCCCGGCCTGTGCGCTGTTGGCGAAGTCGGCCGGATAGGCATAGAGGATGGCCGGCAGGCGCTGGCCTTCCTTGTAGCCTGGCGGGGTGTACAGGGTGAAGGACAGGTCGATGCCGTCGGCGCGCTTGTAGGTGACCAGCCGCTTCTGGATCTGCCGCACCTCCGGAGTGGGGTCGGCGACACGGGTCAGCTGGCGGCCTTCGGCGGCGTACTGCGCCTCGCCGTCCCGCGCCGCGGCGTCGCGCGCGCCCAGCTCGCGCAGCCAGGCATTGGGCGGGTCGATCACCGACTGGTGCCAGGTGAGGTAGCGGCCCGGTTCGGCGGTGAATCCCAGGAACTGGTCATAGGCATCGGCCGCGCTGCGGAACAGGCGCTCGCTCCTGAGCGTGGCCAGGTCCAGGCGGTCGAGGAACGGGCGGTCGCCCTGCGGCGAACTGCCCTGCCCGCGCAGGAACACCTTGCCGTCTTCCTCGCGCACCACCACCGCGCCATTGGCCAGGCGCTGGTAGACGAAGCTCCCGGGATCGCCATACAGCTCATCGCTGGACAGGTCCCACAGCAGGCGTGCTTCCTGCTTCGGGTCATCAATGTCGACGATGCGGGTCTGCCGCCAGTGGCGGTTCTCGTCGTACTCATTGAGGAAGCTGCGCCGCGGCTGCACGGTCCAGTCGAAGCCGGCAAAGCGCTGGGTGGTGCGGGCGATCTCGCGCGGCGGGTCGGTGAACGGCGCCGATTGCAGCATCAGCCGGTCGCGCTGCGGCACGCTGACGTTCCAGTCGCCCTTGTCCAGCGCCTCGGCCCACACCAGGGTGGCCGGGTCGGTGGCGCGCCAGTCGAAATCGCGCGGGCCTTCGGGCACGCCGTGCACCGGCACCCGCTCGGCCAGCGGCAGCGAGGCGATGCGCGCATGCCTGCCGGTGGCCAGGTCCAGCACGTCCACGTCGTAGGCGAAACGCTGGTAGGTGACCGCGTGCGAGAACGGCGGCCTGAGCGTCTGGGTGAGCACGTGCACGCCATCGGGTGCGCCGTTGACACCGTTGTACAACTGCGGCGCGCCCACCGGACGGACCGCACCGGAGCCGGCATCGACCACCGCCAGCTGCGACTGGCCGTAGTAGGCGAACAGGCGCTCGTCGTGGGCGCTGGCCAGGGTGTCGCGGGTTTCATAGGTGCTGCTCTCGCCCTTGGCGCCGAGCGATTCCTGCACGTCCGGGCCATAGACATCGTCACCGGCCGGCACCGGGCCCTGGTTGGCCGGCACCAGCTTGACCAGCAGGCGGTTGCCGCCGTCCAGCCATTGCACGGTACTGCCGAACATGGGGTTCAGGCGTGCGCCGGGGATCTGCCGGACCTGGCCGCTGGCGGCATCGCCGACCCACAGCTGCACCGAATCGGCGACCACGTTCTGGAAGGCGAAGCGCCGGCCGTCCGGCGACCACAGCGCACCGCCGGCACAGGCATCGGCGGGCAGCGGCACGCGGACCTGCCCGCCACTGGCGATGTCCACCAGGGTGAAGTCGGCGACGCAGGCAGGTATGCCGTAGCCGCCCGGGGTATCGTGGCGGCTGCGGTTGCCCGGTTCCAGGCGCAGGCCGGCCAGTTTCAGGTAGGGCCGTGCGACCCGGCTGATCGACGGATAGGTCTGGCTGGTGGTCAGCAGCAGGCGCTTGCCGGTGGGGTCGACGCTGGGCATCGGCGGTGGCGGCGCCGTCAATACCTTCAACAGTTCGGCCGGTGGCTTGGCGTATTCGGCATGCGCAGGCATGCTGAGCAGCAAGGTGGTGGCGGTCGCGGCCAGTGCCGCGGACCAGACGCTGCAACGGATGCTCATGGTTTCCCTCATGCGCTGGAAAGACGCCGGCCGCAGGCCGGTGGCAACCGAATCTAGCACCGCGCGGGCGGCCGACGGATGGGCCGGAAGCAAGGGGTATGGCCGGATGCGGACCTGCCGCGACCGCCATGGGGCCGCGTGGCGGACGGCCTGCCTAATGCATGCTGAAGATGCGCACCGGGTGAAAGAACGACGCCCTCTTACTTGCTATGTTGCCAACGCCATGAGACCTGCCGCCGGACCTCCGACGCCCCCTTCGCTGCCGCGCGAGCTGCACAGCGCACCGCTGCGCACCATCGCCCCGGTCGCCACGCTGGCACTGATGGTGTTCGCCGCCTGGCTGGCGTGGCAGCGGCTGCCGCTGCAGTCGCTGGCGGCACTGGCCTGCGCGGCACCGGCCGCGGTCGCCACCTGGCTGGCACACAGGCGCGCCACGCACCTGTCCAGCGCCGGCCTGCTGCTGTGCCTGGTGAACGTGGCCGGCTGCCTGTTGGCCGCCGGTGAAATGGGCCACCGCGCCCTGCCCTGGTCGCTGCTGGCGCTGATGGCCAATTTCTTCCTGGTCCACAACCGCATCGCAACGCCGGCGAACCTGCTGCTGCTGGCAGGCCTGCTGGCCATCCCCGGCGTGCTGCGCACGCCGGCGCTCGATACCCAGGCGCTGCTGGTGATCGCACTGATCATGGGCTTCGGCTTCCGCCTATCGCGGCGCCTGCAGGGCGACCGCACCCAGCTCGAGCTGCTGGCCTCGCTGGACGAACTGACCGGCCTGCCCAACCGCCGCGCGCTGGAAAGAACCCTGATGCAGCAGATCGGCAGCGCCCGCAACGGGCGCTTCCGGAGCGCACTGGTGATCCTGGACATCGACCACTTCAAGGACGTCAACGACCATTACGGGCATACCGCCGGCGACAATGCGCTGGTCGAGCTGGCGGCGATCCTGCGGCTGGAGCTGCGCGAACAGGACAAGGTCTTCCGCTTCGGCGGCGAGGAGTTCGTGATCCTGGCCGAAGCCGGCAGCCGCGAGACGCTGGCCAGCTTCACCGAACGGGTGCGCGAATCGGTCCAGCAGTCGCTGCACGGTCCCGGCGGCGGCATCACCATCTCGCTGGGCGCGGCCATGTACGCCGGTGAACAGTACTGGCAGGACTGGTTCTCGCGCGCCGACGCGGCGCTGTACCTGGCCAAGGGCAACGGCCGCAACAGCGTGGTGATCGCCGACGACCTGGGCTGAGGGCTAATGCCCATGGCGAAAAAGGAAAGAGCCGCATGCGCGGCTCTTCCGGGGTGGGGCTACAGGACGGTCACGAACGCAGCGGAATGACGCGGATCTCGACACGGCGGTTCTGCGCGCGGCCGGCATCGGTATCGTTGCTGGCGATCGGGTAGTTCTTGCCGGCACCCAGGGTCTCGATGCGCTCGCGCTGCACGCCCTGCGCGGCGAGATAGGCGGCCACGGCGTCGGCGCGCTCCTTGGAGATGCGGTTGTTGACCGCGTCGGTGCCGATGCTGTCGGTATGGCCGACCACTTCGATCATGGTCTGGTTGTATTCGGCCAGGGTCGCGGCCACGCCGTTGAGGGCGCCGTAGAACTGCGGCTTGAGCGTGGTCTTGTTGAAGTCGAAAGTGATGCCGTCGGGCAGGTTCAGGGTGATGTTGTCGCCCTGGCGCTGCACGTCGATGCCGGTGTTGGCGGTGCGCTCGCGCAGGGCGCGCTCCTGGCGGTCCTGGTAGTTGCCGATGGCCGCGCCTGACAGCGCGCCGATGCCGGCGCCGACCATGGCGCGCTGGCGGCGCTCGGTGGCGTTGTCGCCGCTGAGCAGGCCGGCGGCCACGCCGATGGCGGTACCGATCAGCGCACCCTTGCCGGTGCGGTTCTGCTGCTGGGTGGGATTGCCGTACGGATCACTCTGCACATAGGAGCCGCCGGTGGCGCAGGCAGACAGCACGGCGGCGCTTGCCAGGCCGATGGAAAGGTTGCGGATAACGGTGCGGGTGCTCATCGGGGGAATCTCCGTCTAGGGCCGGCCATGCCAGCGTGGATTGCGCAGGCAGGATAAACAGCCCGGCGCGATTGGCGCATGACGAAGCCACCCGCGGCCGGGGCGCCATTCAGGTAGCTGTCCAAGGAGGAAATCGCGTCGCCGGCATCGCGTCGCGCCGCGATTGTTGAGCATCGCCCCGGTGTGCCGTGCCGGCACCGCCATGCCTCGGTGCGGCAGCGGATCGCCCGTCCAGCGGATGCGCGATGGCGTCCGGCCACCGGGCCCGCGCCTCTCCCGCGGCGGCGCTACTCCCCGGCCGGCGACCAGGTCGCGCTGTAGAGCTGCCACTGCCCGTCCCTGTCCCGCCAGTGGCTGCTGACCTGCTGCAACTGCCCGCGCTCGGGCAGGAAACGGCCGTCACCGCCGGTGAGCAACACGCTGAAGCGCACCGTCGCGGTACCGCCCTGTCCCATCGTCACCTGCAGCGGCCCGGTGCGTGCCCCCACCCTGGCATTGAGCAACAACTGCCCGCGCAGCAGCCGCTCGAGGCCGTCATGGTCCAGGCTGTCGTTGCCGATGAAGTCGGCAGCCACGCCCGCCATGAAATCCCGCGGCTTGCCCTGCTCCACCGCTGCCTGCATCCGCGCCACCGTGTCGCGCAGGCGCTGCTCCGGGGCCTGCCGCGCGCAGGCGCCAACGGCCAGCACGATCAATGCAATACGCACGCAATTGAAGACCGTTCGGATCATTGCTCCCTTCGCCTTTTCCATTCTGGACGGTATGCTGCGGTAACGGCCAGCATGGCGCACGGCCGCCATGCCAACTAGACCACAACCATTTCCTGGAGGGGAAAATGAATCTGGAACGTCCCTGGCTGCAGAGTTATCCCGCTGGCGTGCCTGCCGAGATCGACGTCGATGAGTTCCGCTCCGTCGCCGCGGTATTCGATGCTTCCGTGGCCAAGTTCCGCGATCGTCCCGCCTACTCCAATTTCGGCAAGGTGCTGACCTACGGGCAGACCGACGCCCTGGTGACCCGGTTCGCCGCCTACCTGCTGGGCGAGCTGCAGCTGAAGAAGGGCGACCGCGTGGCGGTGATGATGCCCAACTGCCTGCAGTACCCGATCGCCATCTTCGGCATCCTGCGTGCCGGCCTGACCGTGGTGAACGTCAACCCGCTCTATACCCCCCGCGAACTGAAGCACCAACTGGTCGACTGCGGCGCCTCGGCGCTCGTGGTGGTGGACAACTTCGGCGACACCGTGCAGCAGGTGATCGCCGAGACCCCGGTCAAGCAGGTGATCACCACGGGGCTGGGTGACATGCTCGGCTTCCCCAAGGGGGCGATCGTCAATTTCGTACTCAAGTACGTCAAGAAGATGGTGCCGGATTACCGGATCAAGGGCACGATCCGCTTCGGCGAGGCGCTGCGCCTGGGCGCGCGCCATGCCATGCCGCCGGTGGAGATCGACCACGACGACATCGCCTTCCTGCAGTACACCGGCGGCACCACCGGGGTGGCCAAGGGCGCCATGCTGACCCACCGCAACCTGGTGGCGAACATGCAGCAGGCCTCGGCATGGATCTCCGCCTCGGGGGTCAAGCCCGGCGAGGAGGTGATCATCACCGCGCTGCCGCTGTACCACATCTTCGCGCTGACGGCCAACGGCCTGGTCTTCATGAAACTGGGCGGCCTGAACCACCTGATCACCAATCCGCGCGACATGAAGGGCTTCGTCAAGGAACTGCGCAACAACCGCTTCACCGCCATCACCGGCGTGAACACGCTGTTCAACGGCCTGCTCAACACGCCGGGCTTCGAGGACGTGGATTTCTCCTCGCTCAAGGTCACCCTGGGCGGCGGCATGGCAGTGCAGCGGGCGGTGGCCGAGCGCTGGAAGAAGATCACCGGTACCACCCTGGTGGAGGCCTATGGCCTGACCGAAACCTCGCCGGCGGCCTGCATCAACCCGCTGGACCTGGCCGAATACAACGGCGCCATCGGCCTGCCCATCTCCTCCACCGACGCCTGCGTGAAGGACGACGACGGCAACATGCTGGCCGCCGGGGAAGTCGGCGAGCTGTGCATCCGCGGCCCGCAGGTGATGAAGGGCTACTGGCACCGCCCGGACGAGACCGCCAAGGCGATGGATGCCGGCGGCTGGCTGCATACCGGTGACATGGCGCGCATGGACGAGAAGGGCTTCTTCTACATCGTCGACCGCAAGAAGGACATGATCCTGGTGTCCGGCTTCAACGTGTACCCGAACGAGGTCGAGGACGTGATCGCGATGATGCCCGGGGTCCTGGAAGTGGCCGCGGTCGGCGTGCCGAACGAGAAATCCGGCGAAGTGGTCAAGGTGGTCATCGTCAAGAAGGACCCCAACCTGACCGAGGAGCAGGTCAAGGAGTTCGCCCGCGCCAACCTGACCGGCTACAAGCATCCGCGCATCGTCGAGTTCCGCAAGGAGCTGCCCAAGACCAACGTCGGCAAGATCCTGCGCCGCGAACTGCGCGACGCGCCGCCGGCCGGCTGAAGCCCGCCGCTGCAGCCGTTCCCACGAAGGCCCCGCCGGCTCCGGCGGGGCCTTTGCGCATTCGCTGGACCCTGCCGCGTGTAGGATCGCGGAGTGCCAGCGTCCGGCCCGCCGCCCACGCTTCCGATTCTGCGGGCCTCCTGCAAGGACCCAGCCCATGAACGCGATCGAACTGTTGCCTGTCGGCACCCCCGCCACCTCCTACGCCCCGCCCTACTCCACCATCCGCGTGCACGCCGACGCCGCCGGCGACGTGCATTGGCTGCACATGCACGCCGACGCCGGCCCCGGCGTGCGCCCCTGCTTCCGCAAGCCGCTGATGACCGAGATGCACGCCTACCTGGACGGCATCACCGGCGACCCGCAGGCCAGGCCCGAGCGCCTGCGCCACCTGGTCCTGGCGTCGGCGGCCGACGCGTTCAACCTCGGCGGCGACCTGGACGTGTTCTCCGCACTGATCCGCGCGCGCGACGGCGACGGCCTGCTGCGCTACGCGCGCAGTTGCGTCGATGGCGTGTACCGCTTCCATGCCGGCCTGGACGGCAGCTTCCGCACCATCGCCCTGCTGCAGGGCGACGCGCTCGGCGGCGGCCTGGAAATGGCCCTGTCCTGCCACACCATCGTCGCCGAGGAAGGCGTCGGGATGGGCCTGCCGGAAGTGCTGTTCGGCCTGTTCCCGGGCATGGGCGCCTACAACTTCCTGAGCCGTCGCGTGTCGCCGCAGCTGGCCGAGCGCATCATTCTGGAGGGGCGGGTGTACAGCGCCGAGGAAATGCACGCCATGGGCGTGGTCGACATCCTGGTACCGCGCGGCCAGGGCGAACAGGCGGTCAACGACCTGATCCGCCAGCAGCAGCGCATCCCGCAGTCGTACCTGGCGATGAACGCGGTACGCGGCATCTCCAACCGGGTCGACTACCAGGAGCTGATGGACATCACCCGGGTCTGGGTGGATGCGGCGCTGGCGCTGGACGAGAAGTCGCTGCGCACCATGGACCGGCTGGTCAAGGCGCAGACCCGCCGCAGCGGCCAGGTGCGGAGTTGAACGGCAGCGGGACGGCGATGGAACTCAGCCGGTCACGTCGTCGTGCGATTGCGCGCGCCCCTGGGCGCGCGCATCCAGCGCCTGGCGTCCCTCCAGCAGCGCGGCACCGATGCGCGCGTGCAGCGGTTTCCACTCGCCCTTGAGTTGCCAGTCGGCCATGCGCATCAATTCTCCCCCCTGCCGGGCGACTTTCAACAATCCCAGGTTGGCGGCCACGCCCTTGATCGCGTGTGCGTGCTCGCGCAGACGCGCCCAGTCCTCGCCCTGCGCGTCGCCGGGCAAGGCGCCGATGCCGCTTTCCAGGTCTTCCAGGCACTGGCGCACGAACTCGCGTTCGAAGCCCTTGCCCATGCCCAGTGCACTCAGCTCGTCGAGCACACCGGTATCGAGCACGGCGTCGCCATCGGCGAAGGTGGGGATCACCGCGGCCATGTCGCGGGTACCCGCCGCCGCGCCGCTGGCGATGTCGGCGATGGTTTCCAGCAGCCTGGCCGCCACCACCGGCTTGGCCATGAACGCGTGCGCACCGGCCTGGTTGCAGCGCTGGATGGCCTCGGGCGTGACATCGGCGCTGAGGATCACCACCGGCGTGCGCGGGCCGCCGCCGGCCTGCATCACCCGCAGTTGCCTGAGCAGGTCCAGGCCGCTCATGCCCGGCATGTGCAGGTCGGTGATGGCCACGTCGAACTCGCGCGCGGCCATGGCATCGAGCGCCTCCTCGGCGCCGTGCACGCAGGTGACGCGGTGGCCGGCCTTCTGCAGCAGCCGCTGCAGCACCATGCGGTTGGCCTCGTGGTCGTCGGCGACCAGGATGTCCAGGCTGCGCACGCGCGCGCGGTGGCGACGGAACGGATCGGTGAAGGCGATGACGTTGCCCGGGTCCTCGGCGGCCACCGGTTCCGCGCCCGCGGCCGGGCCGGCATCGGCCGCGACCGGCGCCAGGGCGCGGCCCAGCGGCAGCTCCACCCAGAAGCAGCTGCCGGCCGGCAGGTTCTCGCGGTAGCCGATTTCGCCGCCCATGGCCTGGGCCAGGCCCTTGGCGATGGCCGTACCCAGCCCGGTTCCCTCATGGCGCCGGGCCATGGACACGTCGGCCTGCTCGAAGGCGTCGAACAGCCGCGGCCGCAGCGAAGGCGGCACGCCGATGCCGGTATCGAGGATCTCGAAGCGCAGCCGCAGCGGCACCCCCTCGCCCGACTGGCTCACCGATACCCGGATTTCCACCTGGCCATGGTCGGTGAACTTGACCGCGTTGCCGGCCAGGTTGAGCAGTATCTGGCGCAGGTGGCCAACGTCGCCATGCAGCCCGTCGGGCACCCCGGATTCGACGAACACCCGGTAGTCCAGGCGCTTGGCGCGCGCCTGCGGCGCCAGGATCAGGCCGATCGAATGCACCAGCTCGGCCAGCGAGAAGTCGCGGGCGTTGATGCGCAGCTTGCCGGCCTCGATCGCGGAGATGTCGAGCACCTCCTCCACCAGCGCCAGCAGGGTCCGGGCCGATGCCTGGATCGTCCCCAGGCACTCGCGCTGTTCCTCGTCCAGGCGGGTGGTGGCGAGCAGCTCGGTCATGCCGGACAGGCCATTGAGCGGGGTGCGGAACTCATGGCTCATGTTGGCCAGGAAGCGGCTCTTGGCGTCGCTGGCGCGGCGCGCCTCGGCCATGGCCCGGGTCAACTGCCGCAGCAGGCTGGAGAAGTACAGCGGAATGGCCGCAAGCCCGACCAGCAGGCCGATGCCCAGCGCCAGGTTGCGCTGCCAGTAGTCGCTCAACGCCAGGGTGATGCCGAAACTGGTTGTCGCCATCACCACGGCCAGCATCAGGTAGCGGTTGCCGAACCGCATGCCGTTGCCGACGGTCACCCACATCACCACCACGTAGATGCAGGCCATCGGCTCGCCGATGGTGCTCATCGCCGTGCACATCAGCGCGTAGTCGTCGACCATGCCGAGGATGCGGCGCAGGTCCGAGCGCCCGGGCTTCCACAGCAGCCAGCCCATGAGCACCAGCGACAGCCCCTGCGCGATCAGGATCAGGGTGATCACCAGCTGCAGCTGTCCCGGTGGCAGGCTCCAGCGGTTGGCCGACAACAGCACGTAGCACAGGATCAGCGCGATCATCACGATGCGCACCAGCGCCTGCGCGTGCTCGCTGTCCCCGCGTTGCCGCAGGCGCTGCCGGAGCCAGGCGAACGCGCTCGTCATGTCAGGCTTCCGGTCTCGGGAACGCGGCCGAGTAGCGTGCGCAGACCTGCTCCAAGCGCTCGCGCGCCTGCAGCAGGGCATCGACGCAGCGCGGGCAGAACAGGCGCCCGCGCTGGGCGTAGAGGTAGGCCAGTGTGGCGTCCATCGACCAGGCTTCCTTGTAGGGGCGCGGCGACAGCAGTGCGTCGAACACGTCTGCCACCGCCACGATGCGTGCTTCCAGCGGGATGTCCTCGCCCTCCAGGCCATCAGGATAGCCGCTGCCGTCGTAGCGCTCGTGATGACGCAGGGCGATGGTCGCGCCGACCTGGATGAAGCGGTTGTTGCTGCCGCTGAGCAGCTCGTGGCCGATGCGCGGATGGCGGCGCATGATCGCCAGCTCGTCCTCGTCCAGCTTGCCGGACTTGAGCAGGATGGAATCGGGAATGGCGATCTTGCCCATGTCGTGCAGCGGCGCGGCCATCTCGATGGTGCGCACGTCTTCGCTGGGCAGCCCCAGCTCGTCGGCGATAAGCCCGGCGACGTGGGCCATGCGCTCGAGGAAGGCGCTGGTGCCGGCGTCACGGTACTCGATGGCCCGCGCCAGCCGCGACAGGGTCTCGCGCTCGCGCTCCTCGACCTCGTGCATGCTGGCCAGCAGCCGTTGTTCCAGCGACAACGCCCGCTGGCGCACGCTCTGGCTGTGGCGCCGCAGCTGCAGCAGGTTGTTGCAGCGCGCACGCAGTTCGCGCGGGCGGATCGGCTTGACCAGGAAATCGATGACCCCGGCCTCCAGCGCGCTCTGCCGCAGCGGCTCGTCGCCGACCACGGTGATCAGCACGATGGGCACGTCGCGGTTGCCGGGCAGGCGCCGGAAGCGCTGGGCGAACTCCAGCCCGTCCATGTTCGGCATGCGGTAGTCGAGCAGCAGCAGGTCGGTATCGTGCGACTGGCACCAGACCAGCGCCTCCAGCGGATCGGCGAAGTCGTACACGCCCAGTTCCGGCGAGATGTCTTCCAGCACATGCCGCACCATGCTGCGGGCCGATGTCTGGTCGTCGACGATGACGATTTCCAAGCGCATGTGACTGTCTGTCCGATGAAACCGCTGTTGCCGGGAAGTCAGGCTCCCGGCACGCCGCGCCTCCTCACCGGCCCCTGCGGGCGCGGTCCGGCGGACATCGCATCATCAACTGCATGCGCCGGCCCTGCAATACGCCGGCGCCCCGGGGGTGCCCGGACGCCGGCGCACGGCAGCGGGCGGACATGCCCGCGCTCAGTTCTCGGGACGCATGTAGGGGAACAGCAGCACGTCGCGGATCGAGGCGCGGCCGGTCAGCATCATCACCAGCCGGTCGATGCCGATGCCCAGGCCGCCGGTCGGGGCCATGCCGTATTCCAGGGCGCGGATGTAGTCCGAGTCGTAGTGCATGGCCTCGTCGTCGCCGCCCTGCTTGGCCTCCACCTGCGCCTGGAAACGCGCGGCCTGGTCCTCGGGGTCGTTCAGTTCGGAGAAGCCGTTGGCGATCTCCTTGCCGTTGATGAACAGTTCGAAGCGGTCGGTATAGCCCGGCTCGCTGTCGCTGGCACGGGCCAGCGGCGACACCTCGACCGGGTGGTCTGTGATGAAGGTCGGCTGCACCAGGGTGGACTCGACCGTGGCTTCGAAAATTTCCAGCAGCAGCTTGCCCCAGCCCCAGGACGGCTTGACTTTGATCTTCAGCCGCTCGCAATGGCGCAGCAGGGCGTCGCGGTCGGTGCAGTCGGCGACGCTGATTTCCGGATTGTGGTGGCGGACCGCCTCGTCCATGCGCCAGCGGCGGAAGGCCGGGGCCAGGTCGATGCTCGCGCCGTCCCATTCCACCGTGGTGGTACCCAGCACCTGCCGGGCCACGTCGCGGATCACGCCCTCGGTGAGGTCCATCACTTCGTTGTACGTGGCGTAGGCCTCGTACAGCTCCATCATGGTGAATTCCGGGTTGTGGCGGGTGCTCACGCCCTCGTTGCGGAAGTTGCGGTTGATCTCGTACACCCGCTCCAGGCCGCCGACCACCAGGCGCTTGAGGTACAGCTCCGGGGCCACGCGCAGGTACAGATCCAGGTCCAGCGCGTTGTGGTGGGTGGTGAACGGCTTGGCGGTGGCGCCACCGGGGATGTAATGCATCATCGGCGTCTCGACTTCGAGGAAGTCGCGTGCGTCCAGCCAGGCGCGCATGGCGCGGATGATCCTGGAGCGCTTGATGAACACCTCGCGCGACTCGGGGGTCACGATCAGGTCCACGTAGCGCTGGCGGTAGCGCTGCTCGACGTCGGCCAGGCCATGCCACTTGTCCGGCAGCGGGCGCAGCGACTTGGTCAGCAGCCGCAGCGCAGTCGCCTTGACCGACAGTTCGCCGGTCTTAGTGCGGGTCAGGCCGCCCTCGACCGCGATGATGTCGCCCACGTCCCAGCCCTTGAACGCGGCATAGGACTCGTCCAGCGCGGTGGCCTGCAGGAACAGCTGGATGCGGCCGGATTCGTCCTGGATCTGGGCGAAGCTGGCCTTGCCCATGATCCGCTTGGCCATCAGCCGGCCGGCCATCTTCACGGTACGGCCGGAGGCTTCCAGCGCCTCGGCGGTCCAGGTGCCGGCATCGGCGAACTCGGCCTGCAGCGCGCCGGCGAAGTGTTCGCGGCGGAAGTCGTTCGGGTAGGCGATCCCCTGCCCGCGCAACGCCGTGAGTTTCGCGCGGCGCTCGGCGATGAGGCTGTTCTCGTCGACGGGGGGCTGCGGCGCGGGGGTCTGGTCGTTCATGGCGTTGGCTTGATGGTTGCGGGGGAGGAAACAGGCCCGTCCATCATGCCGATGGACGGGCGGCAAGGCGAATGCGCGGCCGCCATCGCGGCCGCGCGGGTTACGCGTCGATGCGCTTGGAGCCGGCTTCCAGGCCGGACTTGAGGCTGGCCTCGACGAACTCGTCCAGGTCGCCGTCGAGCACCTTCTGGGTGTCGCTGCGCTCGATGCCGGTGCGCAGGTCCTTGATGCGGCTCTGGTCCAGCACGTAGTTGCGGATCTGGCTGCCCCAGCCGATGTCGGACTTGGTGGCCTCCACCGCGTCCTTCTCGGCGTTGCGCTTCTGGATCTCCAGCTCGTACAGCTTGGCGGCCAGCATCTTCATCGCACGGTCGCGGTTGGCGTGCTGGCTGCGCTCGGTCTGGCAGGCGACCACCACGCCGCTGGGGACGTGGGTGATGCGCACGGCCGACTCGGTCTTGTTGACGTGCTGGCCACCGGCGCCCGAGGAGCGGTACACGTCGGTCTTCAGGTCGGCCGGGTTGATCTGGATGTCGATGTTGTCATCCACTTCCGGCGACACGAACACCGAGGTGAAGCTGGTGTGACGACGGTTGTCCGAGTCGAACGGGCTCTTGCGCACCAGGCGGTGCACGCCGATCTCGGTCTTCAGCCAGCCGTAGGCGAAATCGCCCTCCACGCGGAACGTCGCCGACTTGATGCCGGCCACTTCGCCGCCGGAGACTTCCAGCAGTTCGGTCTTCCAGCCGCGGCTCTCGGCCCAGCGCAGGTACATGCGCAGCAGGATCTCGGCCCAGTCCTGGGCCTCGGTGCCGCCGGCGCCGGCCTGGATGTCGACGAAGGCGTTGGCCGAATCCATCTGGCCGGAGAACATGCGCTGGAACTCCAGCTTCTCGATCTGCGCCTGGTACGTGTCCAGGTCCGCGACCACCGCCAACGCGGTGTCCTCGTCCTGCTCGCTCTCGGCCAGGTCCAGCAGTTCGCCGCACTCGGCCATGCCGTCGAGCACGCGGGCGATGCCGAGCACGGTCTTCTCCAGGCTGGCGCGTTCGCGGCCCAGGTTCTGCGCGTATTCGGCGTTGTTCCAGACGTCGGGGCTTTCCAGCTCCCGGGTTACTTCCTCAAGACGCTCTTTCTTGGCGTCGTAGTCAAAGATACCCCCTGAGCGAGACCACGCGATCGGTCAGATCGGTGATTCGCTGGCGGATCGGATTCAGTTCGATCATGGTCGGTCCATGCAGGTGCAGACAAGCCGGCAATTCTAGCATCGCGCACCGGCGCCGTCGGCGATGCCGCACGCGGGGGCGGATGGATGGGGAAGCCCCGCGCTTGCCGGTAGAATCCCGGCCAGCCGCGTCGCGGCGCGGCCCTTTCAACCGATCAAGGACTCTCGCTTGAATACACGCCCCACCCGCCTGTTCGCAGCCCTTTCCCTCACCCTGGCCCTGGCCGCCTGCCAGAAGCTCGGCAGCGGTGGCGGCGGCGATGGCGACACTGCCCCCAGCCTGGCCGTCGGCGACAGCGTCTCCGGTGAAATCACCTCCTCCAGCCGCCTGAACTACAACGACGGCAGCCGCCACCAGGGCTACAGGGTGACCCTGAAGAGCGGCCAGGCCGTGGCACTGGAGCTGGGCGGCGCGCTCGATGGCCAGCTGTCGGTGTTCGACGGCCAGAGCCTGCTGGCCAGCGCGTCGTCGCGCGGCTACGAGGGCGAGGCCGGCACCAGCGAGGTCAGCCTGGCGTTCAAGGCACCGAAGGATGGTACCTACCTGGTGGCGGTGAACAGCGCCGGCGCGGACGCGTTCGGCCCGTTCAAGCTCAAGAGCAGCCAGGTCACTCCCTACGATGGCAAGCCGCTGGGCGCGGGCAACGAAGCCATCGACTGGCTCATGGGCGACAAGCAGGACTACACCCTCAAGGTCGACAAGGCCGGCATCTACACCATCGCCATGGAATCGGGGGCGCTGGATGCGTACCTGCACCTGCGCGGCCACGGCATCGACATCGAGGACGACGACGGCGGCGGCAACCTCAATGCCCGCATCCGTGCCTACCTGGAGCCGGGCGACTACACCATCGGTACCTCGTCGCTGAACGGCAGCACCGGCGCGTTCAAGCTCAAGGTCGCGCTGACCCCGGTCGACAAGGACCTGATCATCCGCGACGGCAGTGCGCTGGTGATCGGCCGGACCGCGCAGGGCATGGTCGATTCGCGCGGGCGCCGCAGCTTCGTGCTCGACCTGGACGCGGCGCGCCACCTGCAGTTCGATGCCATCGCCGACAACTTCGATTCGGTGCTGCGCATCAGCGGTCCCGGCATCGATGCCGAGGACGATGACGGCGGCAACGGCACCAACGCGCGGCTGGTGCTGCAGCTGGGTCCGGGCCGCTATACCGTGACTGTCTCCAGCTTCGGCAGCCAGCAGGGCGTGTTCGAGCTGGAAACCACCGACCTGGGGGATGAACCCGCCACGCCGGCCAACAGCAACCGCAAGGATGCCGCCGAGGCGGCAACCGAGGCGGCGGCAGCGAACTGAAGCATGCCCCCCGGTGGCGGGCCCCGCCTGCCACCGGGACGCTTCCCACCGGCCACACGTACCGTCGGTTCGCGCACGCCGCATCCGGCCGTGGCCGTCCCCCTGCAACAGACCAAGGAAAACCAACGTGAAGCGACTCGCAGCTGGATTGCTGACCCTCGCCATCGCCGCCGGCCTGAACGCCCCCGTGCATGCCGCCCCCACCATCCGCCCGCTCCCCAGCAACGGCGAAGCCGCGGGCGAAATCACCTCCGCCACCGCGCTCAACTACAGCGATGGCAGCCGCAGCCAGCTGTTCAGCCTGCAACTGGCGGCCGGCCAGGCGGTATCGCTGAAGCTGGACGGCCCGCTCAACGGCACGCTGGCGGTGTTCCACCGCGACATGCTGGTCGGCCGCACCGAATGCGGCTGCGGCGAAGGCGCCCAGCTCAGCGTGCGCGCCGACAAGGCCGGCCCGTACCTGATCGCGGTCAGCGGCGCCGATGCCCGCGCCTTCGGCCCGTTCCACCTCACCGCCACGCCGATCGTCGCCTATGACGGCAAGCCGCTGGCGGCCGGCCAGCGCATCACCGACTGGCTGGTCGGCGAGCGCCAGACCTACACGCTGCAGGTCGACGCGCCCGGCCTGTACACCGTCTCGCTGGAGTCGGACGCGTTCGATACCCGGCTGGAACTCAGCGGCAACGGCGTGACGCTGGAAGACGACGATGGCGGCAACGGCACCGACTCGCGGCTGGTGGCGCCGCTGCAGCCGGGACGCTACACGCTCACCGCCAACGCCTTCTCGCGCAACGGTGGCGCGTTCTACCTGGGCGTGGAACGGGCCGATTTCCCGGAAGGCCTGGTGTTCGAGGACGGCAGCGCGCTGCCGCTGGAAGGCCTGGCCAGCAGCTTCGTCGGCGCCGACCAGACCCGCAGCTTCGTGTTTTCCCTGCCGGAGCGCCGCCGCGTGCAGTTCGATGCCAGCAGCGGCGACATCGATCCGTTCCTGACCCTGCAGGGCGCCGACTTCACGCTCACCGACGATGATGGCGGCGGCGCGGTCAACGCGCGCCTGTCGCAGGTGCTGGACCCGGGCGAGTACAACGTCTCGGTGCGCTCGGTGAACGGCCGCGGCGGCATCTTCCAGCTGGCCACCAGCACCGCGCCGGCGCCGGACGGCCCGACCCGCCCGGTGCTCGTTCCCGGCCGCGAGACCAGCGGCCAGCTGATCGCCGGCTCGCGCAGCCTGTACACGCTCGAGGTCCCGCGCAAGGGCCACTACGTCATCAGCATGACCGGCAGCAACGGCCTGGACGGCATGATCACCCTGATGCGCGACGGCGAGGAAGTCGCCTCGCAGGACGACAGCGACACCAGCCTGGATCCGCAGCTGGAGATCGAGCTGGACGCCGGCCGGTACGTACTGATGGCGCACAGCTTCGACCCGTATGCGGCAGGCGCCTATCGGCTGCTGGTCCGCCGCAGGTAAGCCACCGGCGGCAGGTCCGCGCGGGCCGACGGGCGACCGCCGGCCCGCGTCGTCATCGCCGCCCGGAACCCGGCCCGGCCTACTCCATGCCGCCGCGCGCGCGCAGCGCGGCGCGGTAGCGGCGGCTGCACGGCAGCACCGTGCCGTCGCGCAGGTGCACGCGCGCATCGCCGCTGTCCAGCGGTTCGATCGACACCACTTGCGCCAGGTGGACCATGTAGCTGCGGTGGATGCGCACGAAGCGG